>VAXM01000074.1 GCA_005883335.1 Actinomycetota bacterium | reverse complement strand
GTCAACTGGACGCTCGTGCACGACCTGCTACCTGGTGGCGGCCACTTCTACCTGTACAAGCCGGTCAACTGGATGCTGGGCGTGGTCGACCACCTGCCGTGGGTTCACACCGGCAAGATCGATCCCTTCAATCCGCCGCAGTGGCTCGGGCAGGCGACGCTTGCGAAGCTCTCGATCATCGCCGTTCAGGCGTGGCGGATCCTGCCGTTCGCAACGGTGATCTTCCTCGCCGGCCTCTCCTCGATCCCAGCCGAGGTCGAGGACGCGGCACGCATCGACGGCGCGACGGGCCTGCGCAAGTTCTGGTACGTGACCTTGCCGCTGCAGCTGCCGATCGCGGCCGTTGCACTGCTGTTCGGGATCGTGTTCACGGCGACCGACATGACCGTGGTCTACGTCCTGACGAACGGCGGGCCGTTCAACAGCACGCAGGTACTGACCACATGGGCGTACCAAACGGGCATCGTCTCGAGCTCGCTCGGCCAGGGCGCCGCCGTCTCGCTCTACCTGTTGCCGGTGCTCGCGCTGGTGGCGATCCTGATGCTGCGGTTCGCGCGCAAGGTGGAGGTCTCCTAGGGGTGGCCTGGAGCAACATCCGCTCGCAGGGCCTCTCCTGGCTCATCGTCGGGCCGTTCGCGATCGTCCTAGCGTTCCCCTTTTACTGGATGCTGACGACGGCGCTGAAGACGAACGGCGACCTCTACAACGTCGCGAACGTCCCGTTCAAGTTCACGACGACGCAAGGCGACCCGGAGGGGCACTCGCCGACTCTCCGCCACGTCACCTACATCTTCCACCACACCCACTACGTGCGCTGGCTCGAGAACACGGCCTTCGTGGGAGCGCTGGTCGTGGTGATCACGCTCGTCCTGGCCGTCCCGGCCGGCTATGCGCTCGCGCGGCTGTCGGGCCGCTTCGGCCAGAGCGTCGGGGTCGGAATCTTCCTGACGTACCTCGTGCCTCCCACCCTGCTCTTCCTGCCCCTGTCTCGCGTGATCTCGAAGCTGGGGCTCGAAGACCGGCTCTGGTCGCTCGTCCTGGTCTACCCGTCGTTCACGATCCCCTTCTCGACCTGGCTGCTGATGGGTTTCTTCAGGACGATCCCGCTGGAGCTCGAGGACGCTGCCCTGATCGACGGCTGCTCCCGGCTGAAGGCGCTCTGGCGCGTGATCTTCCCGATCTCGCTCCCGGGGATCCTGACGGTCGTGATCTTCACGTTCTCGCTCTGCGTGAACGACTTCGTCTACGCGATCTCGTTCATCTCGAACTCGGCGAACCGCACGCTCTCGGTCGGCGTGCCGACCGACCTGATCCGGGGAGACGTCTTCTTCTGGCAGTCGCTGATGGCGGCGACGCTGATCCCCAGCATCCCGCTGGCACTGCTCTACAACAGCTTCCTCAACCGTTTCATCGAGGGCTTCACGGGCGGGGCTTTCCGGTGAAGCACAACAGGGGTACCGAAAGGAGGGAGGCATGGCAGACGACGAGCTCGAACGGCTAGGGCTCACCGGCGGCCTCACCCGCCGCGAGGTGGTGCGCAGAGGGCTCGGCGGGTTCGTGATCCTCTACGGCGGCGCGCTCGCGAAGACGGCCGCCGCGGGGGTGCCGAAGTTCCCGCACAAGGAGCTCAAGAACACGCTCAAGATCATCCAGTGGAGCCACTTCGTGCCGGCCTACGACGAGTGGTTCGACGGCGTCTACACCAAGAAGTGGGGACAGAAGCACGACACGGACGTCATGGTCGATCACATCAACCTCGCGCTGCTGCCTGCCCGGGCGAAGGCGGAGGTCGCGGCCCGGAGCGGGCATGACCTCTTCGGCCATCTCTCGCCCCAGGCGGGCCTCGAGGACGACGTCATCAACCACCGCGAGATCGTCGAGGAGGTGCAGCACAAGGTCGGCAAGGTCGGAAAAGTCGGCTACAAGAGCTGCTACAACCCGAAGACGAAGAAGTGGCACGGGTTCCCGGAGAACTTCGTCCCGGACCCGGTCCACTACCGGACGGACCTCTTCCATCAGGTGGGCGTCAAGGCGCCGAACACCTGGCAGGACGTGCTCAAGGCGGCACCGAAGCTGAAGGCGATCGGGCACCCGGTCGGGATCGGCATGTCGAACGAGCTCGACTCGAACATGGCCCTCATCGCCCTCCTGCAGTGCTTCGGCGGCTTCATCCAAGACGAGCACGCCCGCGTCACCATCAACAGCAAGGGCACCCGCGACGCGCTCAAGTTCATGAAGTCGCTGTTCACCCAGGGCATGACGAACGAGGTCTTCGCCTGGACGGCATCCTCGAACAACCAGGGCTACCTCTCGGGACGCCTCTCGCTCGCTCTGAATGCGATCTCGATCGCCCGGACCGCCGAGGCCCAGAACCCGACGCTCGCCAGCAACACGGCGCTCTTGCCGATCCCGAAGGGGCCGGACCGCCGCCTCGGCCTCGAGCACGTGATGGGCGTCTACACGATCTGGAAGTTCACGAGCAAGCCGCAGCAGAAGCTCGCCAAGCGATTCATCGCCGATCTGGAGAGCACCTACGCATCGGCGTTCAGGGCGAGCAAGTACTACAACTTCCCCGCTTTCCCGAAGGCGGTCTACGGCTACCGGAAGCGCCTCGGCGCGGATCGGCATCCGCCGAAGGGGAAGTACGTGATCCTCGACACGATCGCCCGGAAATACACGGCCAACGTTGGCTTCCCAGGCTCCTCGAACGCGGCCGTGGACGAGATCTTCAACACCTTCCTGATTCCGCAGATGTTCGCCCAGGTCGCGCAGGGCAAGATGACGCCTGCCGAGGCGGCGAAGTCCGCGGAGCACGACATGAAGGCGATCTTCGCCAAGTGGAGGAAGCTGGGAAAGATCTAGCTTGCGCGCGGGGGCCCGGCCACCGGGCCCCCGCCCAGGCCCCTGCCAGGGAGGTCAGACGGGAACCCGTCCGGCGCTGCGGACACGAGAGAGGTGATGGGTGAGCTGACAGACACCGCTCTCTGGCGGCGCGCCGCCGAGGGCGACACCCAAGCCTTCGGAACGATCTTCGAGCGGCACGCCCGCACCGTCTACAACTACTGCTTCCGGCGCACCGGCGACTGGTCGCAGGCCGAAGAGTTGACCGCGATCGTCTTCCTCGAGGCCTGGCGACGCCGAGGGCAGGTCGTGCTCGAACGCAACGAGGCGATCCCTTGGCTGCTCGGGGTCGCGACGAACGTGCTTCGGAACCTGCGACGCTCGCAGCGCCGGCACCGAGCCGCGCTCGAGCGGCTGCCCCGCGAGCACTCGGCTGACTTCGCCGTCGACGTGGACGAGCGCCTGGACGACGAGCGGCAGATGCGCGCGACCCTCCGCGCGCTGAGAACGCTCTCGCGCGCCGACCGCGAGGTGCTCGCGCTCTGCGTGTGGGAAGAGCTGACCTACGAACACGCAGCGTTCGCCCTCGGCATCCCGGTCGGCACGGTTCGCTCGCGCTTGTCGCGCGCCCGGGCCCGCCTGCGGGAACTGTCGGACAACCCCGGACACGAATGGGATGAACGGATCGCGACCGAGGAGACGACATGACCGACAAGCTGCGAATTCCCGAGAGGCGCGAGGTCTCGGCCGCCTGGATCGAGCGTCACACGGACTACCTGCTCAATGAGCTCGCCGACGCGCCCGCGGCTCAGCGGCGCCGCCGTCGCGTCGTGATCGCGCTGGTTCCGGCCGTCGCGATCCTCCTCGCTGCAACCGCGTTCACCACGTACTCGCTGACCCGCGAGCCGAAGCACCTCGAGAGCATCGGCTGCTTCGACCAGGCGAGCCTGACCGCGAACATGGCGATCGTCAGCGCCGACGGCCGCGATCCTGTCGCCATCTGCTCGGAGGTGTGGCAGCAGGGCGCGCTCGGGGGGCATGCCCCGAAGCAGCTCGCGGCCTGCGTGCTCCACACGGGCGCGATCGGCGTCTTCCCGCGCACCGGCGAGAACACCTGCGGCGCTCTCGGCCTGGCTCCTCTGCCGGCGAGCTACGCGGCCGAGGCCAAGCGCTTCGCCGCGCTGCAGAGCGCGATCGTCGCCCGCCTCGGCGAGCCCGCCAGCGGCTCCTCCGAGCGGGGGCCGCAGTGCGTCGGCAAGACGGAGGCGCTTGCGTTCGTGCGACGACAGCTCGACGTGCGCGGCTACAGCGACTGGGAGATCAAGATTGCCGGCGGGACGTTCGCGCCGCAACGTCCTTGCGCCGAGCCGTCGTTCGACACCGGCGCGAAGGCGGTCTACCTCATCCCGGCTTCGCGCTAGCGGGGACCCAGTCGGCGCCTTCGGGCTCGGCTTCGCTGCGGCGGTGGATCATCGTTCGCAGCTCGTCGAGAAAACGGGCGCAGTCGTCGCGCAGCTCGTCGGAGACGAACTCGCCCGGTAGCTCACGCGCACGCGAATGCGCTGATTCGGCCTCTCGGCCCGGTCCAGTAATTGCTCCCCACCTCTTGTGGAAACTGTGGAAAACCCCTCGGTACGGCCGCAGCCGCTGCGCTCATCCGTGCCAGCCCGGCAGCGCGTCGCCGACTCTACGACTCCCGGCGCCTGAAGGGATCACTCCAACGGGTGACGCGCGCCAAGATCCTCGGAAAGAGCGCGAACTTCCTGAGATGATGCGCGGGCGTTGGCCGAGACAACCGGTGTAGGAGGCGAGACCCGCTCGATCGGGCTCTCGATCCTCTGGTTCGTCCTGACGCTGTCGATCTACGGCTTCTACTGGGTCTACAAGACCCACGAGGAGATCAAGCGCTACTCGCGCAACGGGGTCGGCGGCGTCATCGGCCTGGTGATCTTCATCGTCATCTCTCCGGTGACGTTCTTCGTCGTCCCGTCGGAAGTCCGGTACATGTACGAGGATCTCGACGGCGCCCGCAGTCCCGTGCGCGGCATCTATGGGCTGTGGTTCTTGCTCCCGATCATCGGCCACGTGATCTGGTTCGTGCAGGTCCAGGGCGCGCTGAACCGCTACTGGGAGTCGAAGGGCGCTTCTCCGCCCTAGGTGGGCCCGCCTGGATTCGAACCGGGGCCACCGGATTCTGAGGAGACGGCGACTGCTTCGGGCGGATTCGGGCCGGCTGGCAACCGGGCCCTGCCGCTCATCGCAGGCTACGTCGCGAGGTGACTTCCGGTGTGCGGCTAGGACTTCTTACCGAGCCCGAGCCACTTGCGAATCATCGCCATGAGGTTGGCCATAGGGCAACTCTACGCCCTCGGTTAGCGGCGGCTCAGAGGAGTAGACTGGTCTCCACTGGCCCTGTGGCCAGAACCCCGGCCGAAAGCCCGAAGGCCGCCAACGCGCGTCGACGCGCGAGGCGATGAGCCTAGGCGAACAGAGTTCGAGTTGCAGGGCCAGCACCTCTCGGCCGCACCTGGCTCGCGACCGGACCTGAACATCAGCATGAGGGATGGGGTCCGCCACCGATCGGACCGATGATTGCTGCAAGCCCTTGTCTCTTCGGGTGGAGAAATGTGCTCGCTCTTGTGTGGGCTTGAACCGAGGAGGGAGGTGAATCAGATGCTGAAGCTTTCCGCCTTCGTGCAAGTTGCCGCCGACTCGCTGCGCAAGCGGGAGGAGGGGCAGACGATGGCCGAGTACGGCGTGGTTCTGGCCGTCATCGTGCTCGCCGTAATCGGTGCGATCACGCTCCTTTCGGACAACGTCCGGAGCGCCATCGAGAGCGTGGCCAACGTCCTGCCTTAAGTCGGGCGGGGTTCCACCTTTCGATATAGCGCCCGGGCGAATCGAACGCTCGGGCGCTTCGAGAAGGGGGAGGACAAGGGTGCGGGGCGAGCCCTGCCGCGTGACCCAGCCCCCCATCCCGCAGCCCGCCTTGGGGTTTCTCAATGGGCCCGCCTGGATTCGAACCAGGGACCAACGGATTATGAGTCCGCTGCTCTGACCAGCTGAGCTACGGGCCCCGCTCGGGGCAAGCCTAGCGCCAGATCGCTCCGATTCTGCCTTCGTGACCCTCTGGCAGCGGCAGCGCCTCGCCCGCGGCGTAGCGCCGCGCGCTCCAGGCTGCGACCGTCGCGTCGAGGAGGTCCGGCTCCGCGATCCGCGGGACCGACGCGGGGAGCTCGATGCCGGCGTCCTCGAGCAGCACGCGGCGCTCGGCCTGGCCGTCCGTGCGCTTTTTCGGAAGCAGCGGCCGGCTGGCGAGCTCGCTGAACGAGACCTCGGGATGCACCTCGATCACGCGCTCGTCGTGCCGCGCATGCTCGTCGACCTCCAGGATCCGGTGCCGAAGGGCGTACGACTGGGCCGAGACCGACTTGCCGGTCAGCTCGACCGCGACCACCCGAGCCTCCGCGTAGGTGGGCGCCTCGAGCACCGCCCGGATCGGAGTCGGATAGACGCTCGATGCGCGCGGCCCCACGAAGCGGCGGGCGGCGACATCGGCGGGTCGCGGGGGCGAATCGGGTATCCCGATCGGGATGTCGACACCGGCCACCGCCGCGTCCACGTGCAGCGCGTCGGCGAAGCTCTCGCAGCGGAAGGCGTCGACCACGCGATCGTCCTCGAGGACAACGACCGCCCAGCCGCCGCCGGCCATGTCGACGCCGGCGACCCGCGCCGTCTGCGGCCGCTGGGTCAGCGTGACCACATTGCCGTCCGGGTCCCTGTAGACGCCCGGCTGGACGACTTCGGCGCCCGCAGCGACCGCCCGGGCGTGCGCCTGATCGAGATCGTCGACCTCGAACGCGATCTCCTGGCCTTGGTGGACCTCGATGCCAAAGGCGTCGCGGTAGAACCGAGCCGAGGCGGCGGCATCGCGGACTAGCAGCAACCGCATCTCCCCCACACGGGGATTCTCCTCGATCGCGCGAGCGTCGGTTCCACTCGACGCCGCGGGCCAGAACCCTCACAATAGGCGCTGCCCGCACTCCCGCGGCCGTCCACGAAGGAGGGTGAGCGTACGGTGAAGGTCTTCCAGCACGAGCGACAGCTTCGAACGACCGGCGGTCTGTCCGTCCGTGACATCACGGAAGAGGTGAGCGAGGCGGTCAGGGAGAGCGGTGTCATCGACGGGATCGCCTGCGTCTACTCGCCGCACACGACGTGCTGCGTGCGCGTGAACGAGTTCGAGAGCGGCTTCCTCGAGGACTTCGCGAACATGCTCAAGCGGCTCGTGCCGAGCGAGACCTACTACGCGCACGACGACTGGGACCGCCGCACCGAGAACATCTGCCCGGAGGACATGGACTTCGGCAACGGGCACTCGCACTGCATGGCGATGCTGCTCGGGACGGCGGGCGAGTCGATCCCGGTGCGCGACGGCGAGCTCTGCCTCGGCACCTGGCAGCGCGTGATGTTCCTCGAGCTCGACCGCGAGCGGGATCGCCGCTGGATCGTTCAGGTCGTCGGCACGTAACCTGCTGATCGCGGTCGTTCCGTACGACCCCGACTGGCCGCGTCGGTTCGAGGCCGAGCGCGAGCTGCTGGAGCGCGTGCTGACGCCGTGGCTCGAGGGCGGGATCCATCACATCGGCGCCACGTCTGTCCCTGGGCTCCTGGCCAAGCCGCTGATCGACATGATGGCCGGGGTCGGCGACTTCGAGAACGCCCGCGCGGCCTATGAGCCACTGCTAGCCGAGGGATACGTCCACACGCCGCACCGGCCCGGGATCGCGCATCACTTCTCGAAGCCGGGGTACGGACTGCATCTGACCGAGCCCGGGAGCGACCTCTGGAACGAGCGGCTCTCCTTCCGAGATGCGCTGCGGGCCGACCCCGAGCTCGTCGCCGAGTATGCGGCGCTGAAGCTCCGGCTCGCGCAGGAGCACCCCGACGACATCGAGGCATACACCGCGGGGAAGCGCGCCTTCGTCGCGCGCGTGCTAGCCGCCGTCGGGCTCGGATTCGGTCGGCGCTAGCGCGGCGACGAGCTGCTCCTGGAGCCACGAGAGATAGATGTAGAGGGCGTGCTCCGGGCTCTTCGGGCGGTCGATCAGCATGTCCTCCTGGACGTCGAGCCGCGTACCGAGGACGAGACGCAGGTCGTTGAGCGCGCGCAGCCACGCATCGGCCTCGTCGGCGCTGAGGCGGTCGCTCCGGGCCGTCGCCGCGAGTAGCTCGAGCGCCTGGCGCCGTCCGCTCAGGAGCTCGTCCCCAGCGAGCTCCCGGTATGCGCGCTCGTCGTCCTGGTCGTCGTAGGCCGGCGGAAAGAGCCTCCGCAGGGACGGATCGCGTGACTCGCCCTCGAGCTGGGCACGCAGCTCTCCCGCCAGGCCGAGCAGGAGCGATCGCTCCTCAGGCGAGAGACGCACGAGGACATCGCCTTCAGGCGTTCGCTCGAGCATTACGACGAACGCCGGCGGTAGATCCGGCGCGAGAGCCAGACGGCCCCGACCGCGAGCAGGACGATCACGCCGATCGAGACCCAGAAGACGGATCCGTGGCCCTTCCCCGACGCGACGGCCACCACCACGACGAACACGCTGTACCCCGCGAACAGGATCAGCGCGATGATCGACGTTCTCGCGGAGCCTTTCCTCACGCGTCCTGCCGCATCGTCGCCCAGAGGCCGTGCGCGTGGAGGCGGGCGACGTCGTGCTCCGCCTTCTCCCGGGTGCCGCCCGAGACGACCGCCTTGCCCTCGTTGTGCACCTGCAGCATCAGCTTCGTCGCCTTGGCGAGGCTGTAGCCGAACAGCTTCTGGAAGACGAGCGTCACGTAGGACATCAGGTTGATCGGGTCGTTCCAGACGATCACGATCCACGGGCGGTCCTGTTCGACGTCCTCGACCTCGCGAGGCTGCTCGACCTCGACCGGCGCCAGCGTGGTCGTCATGCCGCGGCGTGCACTGTGGCGCCGTCCAGTTCGAAGACGAAGAAGTCGCGCCCGATCACCGGCACGGCGACGTTGAAGACGGGGACGCTTCCGACCGAGCCCTCGAACGTGCCCGCGTGGGTGTGGCCGTGCAGCACGACGTCCGGCTTGTGCTCGGCGATCGGCTCGGCGAGGCGGTCGGTGCCGAGGAAAGGCCAGATCCCGCGCGGCTCGCCCTCGAGCGTCGAAGCGGTCGGCGAGTAGTGGAGCAGGACGATCCGGTGGTCGCTGCCGGCGACTGCCTCGAGCCCGGCCGCGAGCGCGTCGACCTCGTCCGTCGTCTCCGCATAGACCTGCCGCAGGAGCGGCTCGCCGAAGTCCGGCAGCTGCGAGTCGGGAAAGCCGCCGATGAAGCCCTTGAGCCCGACGACCCCGACCGAGGCGCCGTCGATTTCCTCGATCGCCCAGCTGCGGTCGAGCACGCGAACCCCCGCGCTCGAGAGGAGCGCGACGATCTCCGGGACCTGGTTGCAGTGCCAGTCGTGGTTGCCGAGCACGGCGTAGACCGGGACCTCGAGCGGGCGGCAGATCTCGGCGAGCAGGGCCGCCTGCTCGGGCTGGCCGTAGGTCGTCAGGTCGCCTGCGAGCAGGATCAGGTCGACGGTCGCATCGACGCCGCGGAAGGCCCGCGCGAGGTCGTCGCGGTTCGCGTCGTCGGCGTGGATGTCGCCTGCGGCTGCGAAGCGGATCGGCCTGGGCACAGCTGGGATTCAACCGATTGACGGCCGCGCCTGCGGGGTACCGGCTAGCCGTGGTGCAGCCGGAGGCCAGTTTCGACCAGCTTTTGGAGACGCTGAAGCGTTCCTCCGCGGCGCTGCGCGAGGCCGGCGTGCCCTTCGTCCTGGGCGGCGGCGTTGCGATCTGGGCGCGCGGCGGCCCGGAGACCGAGCACGACCTCGACTTCTTCGTCAAGCCGGAGGATGCGGAGCGCGCGCTGCAGGTGCTCGCCGAAGCGGGCCTCCGGCCCGAGAAACCGCCCGAGGGCTGGCTCTACAAGGCGTGGGACGAGGGCGTCCTCGTCGACCTGATCTTCGACCCGACCGGCGTCACCGTCGACGACGCGTTCATCGAAGGCGCCGGCGAGACGGAGGTGCATGCGGTGAAGATGCGCGTGTTGCGGCCGGAGGACGTGCTCGTTACGAAGCTGCTTGCGCTCAAGGAGCACTCGCTCGATTACGAGAGCCTGCTCGAGACCGCGCGTGCGGTGCGCGAGCAGATCGACTGGGACGAGGTGCGGCGGCGAACCGAGCACTCGCCGTTCGCGAAGGCCTTCCTGACGCTCGTCGACGAGCTGGAGGTGAGCAGCTGATGAGGACTCTCCGCTTCGTCGCGCTCTGGTGGCTCGGGCTCGGCGGCTGGTGGGTGCTGCTCGTCGGCACGAACGCCGGGCTGGAGCTGGTCGCCGCGGGTTGCGCGGCTGCTCTCGGCACCGTCCTCGCCCTCGGCGTGCGCGGCAAGCGGCTGCTCCGGTTCCGGTTCGAGCCGCGCTGGCTCGCCAAGACGCTGAAGGAGCCGTACAAGGTCGTGCGCGAGCTCGGCGTCTTGTTCGGGGCGCTCGCGCTCCACCTCGCGCGTGTGCGCCGGGTCGACAGCGCTTACCGCGCCTTCCCCTTCCCGGCCGGCCGGGCGGACGCAGTCTCGGCGGGCCGGCGGGCGATCGCGACGCTGGCCGACTGCCTCAGCCCCAACACGCTTCCCGTCGACATCGACACCGAGCGCGGCGTCGCGCTCCGGCACGAGCTCGACCCTCGCCGCGCCTCGAACGAGCTGCCGTGAATGTCTGGTTGATCGGCGCGACCGCGCTGCTCGCGGGGCTCCTTCCGTGCGGCTGGGTGCTGTTGCGCGGCCGGCTGACCGAGGCGCTCGTCGCGCTCGAGCTCGGCAGCACGCTCGTGACAGTAGTTCTGCTCCTGCTCGCCGAGGGCTTTCACCGCTCGTCGTACTTCACGCTCCCTCTCGTCCTCGCGGCGCTCACGTTCGTCGGAACGCTCGTCTTCATCCGCTTTCTCGGCGAGCGGCTGTGACCGTCGACGTGCTCGTGGCCCTGGGCGTCGCGATCGAGCTCGCGTCGTGCGTCGGGCTGCTCGCGATGCGAACCGCGATCGACCGGATCCACTACGCCGGCGCCGGCACCGTCGCCGGGCCGGCGCTGATCGCGGCGGCGGTGTGCGTCGAGGAGGGGCTATTCACCACCAACGGCCTCAACGCGGTGCTTGTCGCGTTCCTGCTCGCGATCCTCGGCGCGGCGCTTGCGACCGCAACCGCGCGCGTGATCCGGCTGCGCGAGCGCGGCACCCTGGAGTCGACGCCCGCCGAGCGGGAGCGCGCGTGATTCCCCTCCAGGCCGCGATCATCGGCCTCGTCGCCGCCGGCGCTCTGGCGGTCGTGCTGACGCGCGACCTCGTGCGGCTGACGATGGCGAGCAGCCTCTACGCGCTCCTGCTGGTCGTCCTCTTCCTCGTCTTCCAGGCGCCGGACGTCGCGCTCTCGGAGCTGGTCGTCGGCGCTGTCGGCTTCCCGCTCGTGATCGTGGTCGCGGTCGTGCTGGAGCGCGGCAAGTGAGCCGCGGCGTCCGCAGCGGGCTGTTCCTCGTATCCGCAGCCGGGCTGACGGCGCTGCTCCTCTGGGCGGTCGCGGACCTGCCCGACTTCGGCCATTACCGCGGCCCGTACGGCAAGGTCCTGAACTCCGTCGCGGTCGGCGAGCGCCACACGACCAACGTGGTCGCGGCGGTCGTCTTCGACTACCGCGGCGTCGACACGATGGGCGAGGAGTTCATCCTCTTCGCCTCGGTGATGGGGGTCGCGCTGCTGCTGCGAAACCCGCACCGCGAGCGCCGGCAGGTCCCCGTGCGGATCCAGAGCGATGCGGTGCGGCTGGCGGGCATCGGTTTCGCAGCAGGCCTGCTCGTGCTCGGCCTGTACGTCGTCGCGCACGGGTACCTCACTCCCGGAGGCGGCTTCCAGGGAGGCGTCGTGCTCGCGAGCGCCTTCGTGCTCGTCTACCTGGCGGGCGACTACCACGCGTACCGTTCGATGTCGCCGACACCCGCGATCGACGTCCTCGGCGCGACGGGTGCGGGCGGCTACACCGTCGTGGGCATCGTCTCGCTCCTGCTCGGGTCGGCCTTCCTGCACAACTTCGGCCCGCTCGGCACGACCGGCAAGCTCGCGTCCGGCGGCAGCATCCCGTTCCTGAACGTCGCCTCGGCGCTCGAGGTCAGCGCGGCCTTCGTCCTCCTCTTCAGCGAGTTCCTCGACGAGCTCGTCGTCCGGCCCAAGGCGCGGTCCGAATGAGCTACCTACCCTACGCGCTCGCCGTCTGGATCTTCGCCGTCGGCCTCTACGGCGTCGTGAGAAGCCGGAACCTGGTCCACCTCGTGGTCTGCCTGAGTGTCGCGCAGTCGTCCACGTACGTCCTGCTGCTCTCGATCGGCTACGTCAACCGCGGCACGGCTCCGATCTTCGCGGACGTGCCCAAGGGGACGCGGGCCGTCGACCCCGTCGTCCAGGCGCTGACCCTGACGGACGTCGTCGTCAGCGTCACCGTCGCCGCGCTCTTGCTGGCCCTCGCGATCCAGGCGCAACGGCATGCCGACACGACCGATCCGGACGAGCTCTCCGAGATGCACGGCTGATGGTCCTCGTTCCGCTGGTAGTGGCGATTCCGCTCGTCGCCGCGGCCGCGCTGACCGCGATGGGCCAGTTCCTCGGGCGCCGGGTCGACGACCTGACGGGAATCGCCGCGGCCGTGGCGACGACGGTCGTCTCGACGATGCTGCTGCTGCGTTCCCTCGACCACGACCTCGTCTACTGGTTCGGCGGCTGGAGGCCGCGTCACGGGATCGCGCTCGGGATCGCCTTCGACGTCGAGCCGCTCTCGGCCGGGATCGCGGCGCTCGCGGGGGCGCTGATGACGGCGAGCTTCGTCTTTGCGTGGCGCTACTTCGACGAGGTCGGGACGCTCTTCCACGTGCTGATGCTCGTCTTCCTCGCGGCGATGAACGGCTTCGCCCTGAGCGGCGACCTCTTCAACATGTTCGTCTTCTTCGAGCTGATGAGCGTCTGCGCCTTCGCGCTCGTCGGCTACGCGATCGAGCAGCGGGCGCCGCTGCAGGGAGCGATCAACTTCGCGGTCACGAACACGGTCGGGGCGCTGCTCCTGCTCTTCGGGATCGCGCTCGTGTACGGGCGGACCGGCGCTCTGAATCTCGCGCAGATCGGGCGCGCGCTGGACGGCAGGCCGCCCGACGGGCTGCTCGTCGTCGCCTTTGCCCTGCTCCTGACCGGCTTCCTCGTCAAGGCGGGCGCCGTGCCGTTCCACTTCTGGCTCTCGGATGCGTACGCGGCCGCGCCGATCCCGGTCTGCGTCGTGCTCTCCGGAGTGATGAGCGACCTCGGCCTGCACGCGGTCGCGCGGATCTACTGGCCGTCGTTCTCAGGGGTGTTTGCGGCGGACGCGGGGTCGCTGCGTGCGATCCTGGTCGGCTCCGGCGTCCTTACCGCGCTGGTCGGCGGGACGATGGCCTTCTTCCAGCGCGACCTCAAGCGGCTGCTCGCCTTCGTGACGATCGGCCATGTCGGGATCTTCCTCGCAGGGATCGGATTGCTGACCGCGCGGGCGCTGGCCGGGACGACGCTCTACGTCCTCGCCGACGGCTTCGTCAAGGGCGGGCTGTTCCTGGCAGTCGGGATCCTCTTGCGCCGGGCGCGGGACGGCGACGAGCTGCGGCTGCGAGGGCAGGGCGGCGTCGCGCCCATGGCCGGAGTCGCCTTCCTGCTGGGCGGGCTCGGCCTCGCAGGGCTGCCGCCGTTCGGGACGTTTCCCGGCAGCGCGCTGATCATCCGCTCGGCGGGCGACGTGGGCTACGGCTGGCTGCCGCCGCTGCTAGCGGCGGCTTCGATTTTGACCGCCGGGACGGTTCTGCGAGCGGGGGCGCGGATCTTCCTTGGCCTCGGTGACACGGACGATCCGTCGCTGTCGCACGAGCCTCCCGCCGCGGAGGAGGAGCCCGCCCACGTGCCCGGGCGTGTGAGCCCCCCGCTCCTGTTCGGGCCGGCGCTGGCGCTGATGGTTGTCGGCCTCGGGCTGGCGTTCACGCCCGGGCTCGCCGGGCGGGCGACGCAGTGGGCGCAGCGGTTCGAGGATCGACCGGCGCACACCGCCGAGCTTCTGCGCGGTGTGGCTCCGCGGCCGGCCGGCACGCCCGCGTTCCATCCTGGCGCAGCGCCCTACGTCTACGGCGCGATCTCGACGGTCGGGGCCGTCGGCTTCGCGTTCTTCGGGCTCTACCGGCGGCGCCTGCCGGCGCTCCTTCGTCGCGTCCCAGGACGTCTCACGGCCGGGCCGGCGGCCCAGCTGAAGGCGCTCCACAGCGGCGTTGTCGGCGACTACGTGGCGTGGCTGACGTTCGGCGCCGCCGCCCTGGGCGGCCTGCTCGCGCTCACCGTGCGCTGACGGCGCGCTTAGGCGACGTCCTTGAGCGCCTCGACCTCGCGATTGACCGCGAGCTGCTCCAGGGCTCTCGCCTCGATCTGGCGGACGCGTTCGCGCGTAATCCCGAGCTGCCGCCCGATCGCCTCGAGCGACGCCGGGTCGCGGTCGCCGTTCAGGCCATAGCGCATCTTCAGAACGTCGCGCTCGCGCTCGGGCAACTGGGCCACCGCCCGCCGCAGGACGTCCTGCTCCAGACTGACGCCGATCTCTTCCTCGGGCGGCGCCTGCTCGCTCGCGAAGAGATCGCCGAGCGCGCCCTCGTTCGCGTCGCCGATCGGCCGGTCGAGGCTCGTCACCGCCCGGGCCGCCTGGCGCACCTCGCGGAGCTGCTTGAGCGGCAGCCGGGCACGCTTCGCGATCTCCTCGTCGGTCGGCGCGCGACCGAGCTTGGTCGAGAGCTCGCGCTCGGCGCGTGCGATCCGCTGCTCGCGCTCCACGATGTGGACGGGAATCCGGATCGTGCGCGACTTGTTCGCGACTCCGCGCTGCACGGCCTGCCGGATCCACCAGGTCGCGTACGTCGAGAACTTGAACCCGCGGCGCCAGTCGAACTTCTCGACCGCCCGGATCAGCCCGATGATCCCCTCCTGAATCAGGTCGAGCAGCGACAGGTCATGGCCCTGGTAGCGCTTGGCGATCGAGACGACGAGCCGGAGGTTCGAGTTGATCATCCGGTCCTTCGCCTCCTTGTCCCCGCGCTCGATCCGTTTCGCGAGCTCGACCTCCTCCTCCGCGGTCAGCAGCGGCCAGCGCCCGGCCTCGTTGAGGAAGAGCTGCAGCGCGTCGGTCGTCGCGGCCGCGAGGTCGCCGTTGACGTAGGTGCTCTGCTCGGCCTCGCGGCCGCAGTCGTCGGTCACCTCGATCCCGCGCTCGTCGAGCTGGTCGTAGATCCCGCGCACCTCGTCGTCGTCGAGCTCGTGCTCCGCGACGAACTCGTTGAAGCGCGTCAGGTTGACGCAGCCGAGCCGCTCTCCCTCGGCGATCAGGGCCGCAATCGGTTCTTCGTGCTGGGAATCGCTCATTGCTTCTTCTTTATCCCAGATCGCGCTCGTCTAACGTGCCGCTGAACCTCAGCCAAGGCCACAGTAGCGCGCGGTGTTCGGCCACGGCCCATAGCCGCGGCCACGATGCGCGTGCTCGGCCACCCACATCTGCTCGAGCGGCGTCCAGCGGTTCGCCCAGCCCCTCCGGAGCAGCATGCGCGGAGCGTACGTGCGCATGAAGCCGCGGTCCATCTGCAGTCCGCCCCAGTACGGGTCGCCGGAGTCGCGCCAGTTGCCCTCGAACCGGTGAATGCAGAGCCAGCCCGTGCGATGCGGCGGATGCGCAGCCAGCCGGCGGACCAAGCGCGCCTTTCGCCGCCAGAACCGCAGCGCCATGCGAGTGTCGAGCGGTGCCCCGAGGCGCGAGCGGTGGCGCCCCATGACGGCCTGCCAGCGCCACGTCACGGCGCGAAGCCTGCGCGTCAGCCGCGCGTTCACCCTCCGCGCCTCGCGCGCCGACAGCGTGCCGGGCTTCGGGGTCGCGCGATGCTTCGGCGCCGCGGCCGAGAGGCCGGAGCTCGTCGCCACCAGCATCAGCACGGCCAGTGCGAGCGGCAGCAGCATACGTCTGTCGTCCACGCGTGAGACCTCCTTGGGAAGTCCGATCTCGGAAGCGGCTCTCCCCGGGAGCGCGTCGCGCGGGCGGCGCGGAAGCGCGCTGCGGGGGCCTGGTTTTACCCTTCTTCGGACGGAATAGACGTCGAAATACCGACCGGAGTTAGGCGAGCTTGTGCGCGAGGACACGAAGTGGTGCGCAAACCCGCTTGGTAGCGTCGGACTTCGTGCGCCGTCTCGTCCTGCTGCTCAGCGCCGTCGTCGCCGTGGACACGATGTTCTACACGGCGCTCGCCCCGCTGCTCCCCCACTTCGCGACCCGCTACGGGCTCGGCAAGGGAGGCGCGGGCGTGCTCGCAGCCATGTACGCGGCCGGCGTCCTCGGGGCCTCCGTGCCCGGTGGAATGGCGGCCTCCAGGCTCGGGCCCAAGCGCGCCGCCCTGCTTGGAGTGGCTCTCACTGCAGTCGCGAGCCTCGGCTTCGGCCTCGCCGGGGACAAGTGGACGCTCGGCGCGGCGCGCCTGGCGCAGGGAGTCGGCAGCGCGTTCTCCTGGGCGGGAGCGCTCGCCTGGCTCATGGCCGCGGCGCCTCCGCAGCGGCGAGGGACGGTGATCGGCACGACGATGGGCGCCGCGGTCTTCGGCGCCTTGCTCGGGCCCGTGCTCGGAGCGATCGCCACGGTCGCGGGCGTTCGCCCGACCTTCGTCGGCGTGAGCGTCGTCGGGCTCGCGCTCTGGGCGTGGGTGGCCCGCAGCCCGGGCGTTCCGGCCCAACCGCAGCGGCTCTCGGCGCTGCGCCGTGCCGACCTGCGCCTGCTCGGCGCCCTCTGGCTCCTGGTCCTCCCGGCCTTCCTGTTCGGCGTGTTGGACGTGGTGGCCCCGTTGCACCTTCACGCGCGCGGCTGGGGCGGAGTTGCGATCGGCGGCGTCTTCCTCGCGGCCGCCGCCCTTGAGACGGCGCTCAACCCGCTGCTCGGCAGGTTCACCGACCGACACGGCAAGACAGTGCCGATCCGGGTCGCGCTCGTGGGCTCGATCGGCGTGTCGCTCGCCCTGGCGGGAGCAAGCGCACCGCTGCTCGTGGCCGCGCTGCTCCTGGCGGCGAGCGTCGTCTACGGCGCGTTCTTCACGCCCGGGATGGCGCTCATCTCGGACAGTGCGGAGCGGACCGGGATCGCGCGAGGCCTCGTCTTCGGCGCGATGAACGGCGCGTGGGCGCTCGGCAACGTCGTCGGCCCGGCGGCCGGGGGAGCGCTCGCCCAGTCGGCCGGCGACGCGCTCTCGTACGTCCTGTTGGCCTGCATCTGTCTCGCGACCCTCGGGGTCGCCCTCGCCTACTCCCAGCCGAGGTTGCGCCCGAGCAGCTCGTAGAGCCGCCGGTTCGGCTCGGCGAACTCCGCAGCCAGCCGCTCGCGCGACTCGGCGCGCATCGGCTCGTACTGCCGCTCGAAGACGCGGGGATACGCGTCGAGGCGGTGCGCCGGTGCGCCGAGGAACTCGAGCACCCGCGCGTGCGTTTGCTCGGCCTCGCCGAGCAGGTCCTCGCTCGGGACGACGAGCAGCTGCTCGCGCGGAAAGACCGCGAGCCAGCGCTCGAGCTGCTCGGCATAGCGCCCGCGTGCGCGGTACGTGTAGTCCCACCACGGCC
>VAXM01000073.1 GCA_005883335.1 Actinomycetota bacterium | reverse complement strand
GGCAGCCCGCTCGGAGTCTACGGCGCGACCTGGAGGCCGAAGAAGGCCTCGCGGGGACGGCACGTGCTGCGCGTCGTCCTCACAGACCGGCGGGGCCGGCGGGCACAGGCACGGCGGGTCGTTCGCGTGTGCCGAAGATAGCGGTCGTCACCGGCGGCTCGAGCGGCATCGGCGCCGCGGTCGCCCGGAAGCTGACGGAGCGAGGCTGGAGCTGCGTCCTGGTCGCGCGCGGCGAGGAGCGTCTGCGCGCGGTGGCTGGGGAGCTCGGCGCGGAGTGGGAGCGCTGCGACGTCGGCGACCGCTCGGAGGTCGAACGCATTGCCGCCGCGATCCGCGAGCGCCATCCGGAGATCGGGCTGCTCGTGAACGGCGCCGGCATCCCGGGCCGAGGCGGCTTCCTGCGCGCCGACGCAGAGCTGATCGAGACCGTGACGCGGACGAACTACCTCGGCGGCGTCTGGTGCCTGCGCGCGTTCCTGCCCGCGCTCGAGGCGGCTGCTCCGTCGCACGTCGTGAACGTGGTGTCCGTCGCCGGGACGATCTCGAGTGGCGCGGCGGGGCCGTACAGCGCCTCGAAGCACGCCCAGCTCGCATTCTCGCGCGCGGCCCGCAGCGAGCTCCGGGAACGAGGGATCCACGTCCACACCGTGCTGCCCGGCTTCGTCGAGACGCCCGGCTTCCCGCAACGCTCGCGCTTCTCCGGCAGCCTCCTGCGAGCCGTCGTCGTCGAGCCGGAGCTGGTGGCGAACCGAATCGTCGCGGCAGTGGAGCGCGACCGCGCCGAGATATTCGTGCCGCGCTACTACCGCATCGCAACGCTGGCCCAGGTCTTCGCGCCGGGCCTCGTCGCCCGCGCCGGAAAACGGGGAATCCGGCCGGCAGGCGAATAGACTCTCGCCATCAGCGAGCCGTTCTCAGCCGAGGAAGTCGCGCGCGTAGCCGAGTTCCGGGCCGCCCTGCGCCGGTTCCTGCGGATCACGGAGCGCAACGCGCGCGCGGCAGGGCTGACGCCGCAGCGTTACCTGCTGCTGCTGATGATCAAGGGCGCGGCCGACCACTCGGAGCAGTCGACGGTGACGGAGCTGGCCGACCGCCTGCAGCTCGCTCAGAGCACCGTCACCGAGCTCGTCCGCCGCGCGGAGGAGATCGGGCTCGTCGAGCGGGAGCGCTCGTCGGTCGACGGGCGGATCGCCTACCTCCGGCTCTCGGCCGAGGGCGAGCGGCGGCTGGCGTCGACGTTCACGAGCAACGAAACCGAGCGGCAGGCCCTCCTGGACGCCTTCGAGAGCCTCCGCGGCCGCGTCACCGCGGGCTAGGATCGAACCGCGTGCACGTCGAGATCCACTACTGCCCGACCTGAAGCGGCTACGACACGCGGGCCGCGAGTCTCGCGGCCGAGCTGAGCGGAGAAGGCTTCGACGCCGAGGCGATTCCGGGCGGCAAGGGCCAGTTCGACGTTCTCGCGGACGGGCGGCTCGTCTACTCGAAACGGGAGACCGGCCGCTTCCCGGACGACGGCGAGGTTCTCTCGGCGTTGCGTGACTGAGCGCGCGCAGGCCGCAGTTGCGGGCGTGATCGCCGCGACGGTCTGGGGCCTGCAGGAGCCGCTCGACCAGCGGCTCTTCCGCTGTGACTACTCGGACATCGCGCTGCTCGGCAAGACGGTCACGCGCGGCCCCGGTTGGCGCGCCGCGGGGTTCGCGATCCACGCGGTGAACGGCGCGATCTTCGGGCTGGCCTTCCACGAGCTCCGGCGCAGGGCGCGGGTCGATCACCGCAAGCTCGCGGTGGCCGCCGCGGTCGGTGAGCACCTGACCCTGTATCCGCTCTGCTACTTCATCGACCGCCACCACCCGGCCCGCGGCGAGCCCGGCATCCCTGCGCTCTTCACCAACGCGCGAGCCTTCGCCCAGGCGACCTGGCGCCACGCTCTCTTCGGCTGGGTCCTCGGCCGGTTGGCCTAGCGCTTCTCGAGCAGGTACCAGCCGAGCTCGGCGGTGTAGCCGGGCGGGGCGAGGGTCTCCGCGCGCTCACGGGCTTCGCCTTCGCAGCCGGCGAGGTCGAGATAGGCGTCGAGCTCGCGCGGCTCGCGCTCGTACTCGGCCCGGATCAGGACGAGGCCGTTTGACTCGAAGAGCCCGCGCAGGTCGACGTCCGCGAGCGCACGGGAGTGCGACGGGTCGCGCGCGCGCTCGAAGCGGTTCAGCTCGGCGGCCGCGAGTGGGTCAACCGGCGCGATCTGGTCGATCACCAGCACGCGCCCTCGGGGCCGCGTCACGCGGACGAGCTCGGCCATCGCCAGCTCGGGGCGGGCGATGTGGTGGAGTGTCCGCAACGTCCCCGCGAGGTCGAAGGACCCGTACTCGAAGGGAAGCTTCGTCGAGTCGCCCTCGACGAACGTGACGTTCGGAAGCTGCTCGGCCCGCTTGCGCGCCTGCTCGAGCAGCTCCGGGACGATGTCGACCCCGACCACTTCGCGCACGTGCGGCGCCAGCGCGAAGGCGAGGGCTCCGGAGCCGGTGCCGGAGTCGAGCGCGCGCTCGTCCCCGGACGGCGCGACGAACCGCAGAACGTCCTGCTCGAGCGAGGCCGCCCGCGCGTCCTGCAGCTCGGCGACCCGCTCAGCCGTCCTCGCGAACCGCTCGCGCGTTGCGTCTTGCATACTCGAGCGCCTCCTCCTTCGTGGCGATCGTACCCGCCGCCTGCTCCTCCGCGATCTCGGCGAGCAGCCTGCCGATCTCCGGACCGGCGGGAAGACCGAGCTCGTCGCCGCGCAGGAGCGGCTCGGCCGGCTGGTTGCGGCGCGCCTCCTCGACCGCGTCACTCAGCTCCGGAGCGCCGAGGAACGCGAGCGCGTCGAGGGCCCACGGCTCGGTCGCGCGCCGGAAGCGGTGGATCGAGCGCGGGTCCGCCTCGGGCCGCTCGGCTTGGAGCAGCGCGGACGCGTACCGCCCGAGCTCGTTCGAGATCGGGAAGCGCCCCAGCCCGTCGCCGAACGCCGCGACGAGCCGGAACTCGGGCGAGTCGACGCGGTCGAGCCGGTCGGTGATCGTCCCGCCCAGCGGCTCGAGCAGGCCGAGCTCGTCGAGCCGCCGGTAGCCGCCCGGCGAGAGGCGCCGCAGCTCCGCCAGGATCCGTTCGCCCGCCGGCCGCGTCACGAGAGCGGCGTGCTCGCGGACGAGTGCCTCCGTCGCTTCGTCGAGGCGGACGTCGAGCTCGTCTTCGAGGCGCACCGCCCGCAGCAGCCGGAGGGGGTCGTCCTCGAAGACCGACCCGCGCACGGCCCGAAGCCGCCGCTCCTTGAGATCATCGACCCCGCCGAACGGATCAACCGGCTCCCCGCCGGCCAGCGGGCGCGCGATCGCGTTGATCGTGAAGTCACGCGTCGCCAGGTCGTCCTCGACGGAACCCGGAAGCGGGGTGAAGTCAACGGTGCGGCCGGCGTCCAGCGCAACCCGCCACGCGCCGTGCCGCTCCGAGAGCGGGAAGGGTGCGCCTCCAGAGCGCTTCGCGTAGGCGCGGGCCGCGCGCTTCGGGTCGCGCACCGCGATGTCGAGGTCGAGCAGTTCCCGCCCCAGCAGCTCGTCGCGGACCGCTCCCCCGACGACCCACGCCTCCTCGCCCGCAAGCACGTCGCGCGCGGTCTCAAGCATCGACGACGACCCTCCGCGCCCGCCTCGGGTCCGCGCGGATGCCGCAGACGAGCTCGTAGTTGATCGTCCCCGCGACACGCGCGTGCTCCTCGGCGAGGACGCCCTGCCCGAGGATCGTGACCGGCGCGCCGACCGGCTCCTCACGCTCCAGCTCGACCGCGAACGCGTCCATCGAGATCGTCCCCACCACACCCCGCGGCTCGCCGCTCACCCGCACCTCCGTTCCGGTCAGGTCGCGGCGGAAACCGTCCGCGTAGCCGACCGGAACGATCCCGATCCAGGTCGGCTCCTCGGCGACGAAGCGGCGCCCATAGCCCGTGCTCTCTCCCGGCTGCAGCTGCTTGACCTGCGCGAGATAGCTACGCCAGGAGAGCGCAGGCTCGAGCCCGTCCGCGGCCGGGTCCTCACCAAAGGGCGAGAGCCCGTA
The DNA here is from genome assembly GCA_005883335.1 of Actinomycetota bacterium. Taxonomy (GTDB): domain Bacteria; phylum Actinomycetota; class Thermoleophilia; order Gaiellales; family Gaiellaceae; genus AC-32. The sequence goes on along the minus strand of VAXM01000073.1, from coordinate 34,211 downwards.
GAGCGCGATCCCGCAGCGCGCCGCGTCGAAGCGGGACGACGGCAGCCGCAACGCGGCCGCGCTGTTCGCCGCGTGGCGCATCAGGTCGGAGTACTGCTCGGTCACGGTGCGGAAGAGCTCGATCTGCTTCGCCGCGTAGTCTGGGTCGCTCTCGGCGGTCGCGAGGTGCGTCATCAGGCCGACCACCTCCGCCCCGGGCTTCTGCAGCTCCGCGAGGCCCCAGCGGCCCATCCCCGTGTCGAGCTTCAGGTGCACCCGCACGCCCTCGGGAATCTCCTCGTCCCAGACCGCGAGCTCGAGCTTCGCCTCCCGCGCCTCGGCGATCTCGCGGCTCGACGCGGTCGGCCCCATGACCAGGATCCGGATCAGCGAGAACTCCGCGCGCAGCTCGAGGCCTTCCGTGACCGTCGCGACGCAGAGCGCCCCCGCCCCCTCGTCCACGACCGCACCCGCGACGTCGACTGCGCCGTGCCCGTAGGCGTTCGCCTTCACGACCGCCCAGAGCTGCGAGCCCTCGAGCGCGCGCAGCAACGTGCGCGCGTTGCGCCGCACCGCGCCGAGGTCGACCGTCACCTCAGAGCGGTGCATCTTCCCGTCCTCGCTGGACGTCGTTCAGCCAGAGCTCGAAGAGCGGATCGACGAAGACGGTGCGGCCGCTCTCCTCCTCGAGCTCGCCCTTCGCGAGCAGAGAGCGCACCGCGTAGTGCGCCCCGGATTTCTTCAGGTCGACCGCGCCCAGCGCCCGCGCGCCGTAGGGCGCCTCGGGGAAGAGCGCGATCGCGCGCAGGGCCCGCTGCTCGTTCGCCTCCAGACCGCGCCAGAGCGCGTCGAATTCCGCCGCGACCTGGTTACGTGTCCGGGCGAGCGCGTTCTGCCAGTCGTCTTCGTCGGCGGCCTTGCCGGGACCGACTTCGTCCCAGAGACGGTGGGCGAGCAGCATCGCCCGCTGAGGATGACCGCGCGCGGTCGCCAGCAGCGCGTCGAGGACGAGGTCGGCGCTGCGCTTGGTGCGGGCGAACCGCTCCGCGATGTAGGCCGCGACCTCGCCGTCTGGCAGCCGCCCGAGCCGCAACGGCTCAGCCTGGCCGTAGAGCGGCCGGCCCTTGACGTCGAACAGCTCGCGCATCATCCCCGGTTCCGAGCCGCAGAAGATGTACGACGCCGACTCGCCCTGGTGCTGGATGTGGCTGCGCAGGAGCTTGTCGAAGTCCTGCACCTTGGCGATGTCCTGGAACTCGTCCAGGGCGACGAAGACGCGGGTGCCGCTGCGCTCGGCGACGCGCTGCGGGAGGTCGAGCAGCGCGTGCAGGGCCGGCAGAGGGTCGGTGCGCGGCTCGAGCTGGAGCTTGACGGAGATCCCCGGCGCGCCGAGCGACAGCCCGAGCCCTGTCGTGCGGAGGATCGCCTCGATCGTCTTGCGGATCGTCCCTTTCAGCTGCGCATACGCGCGCTCGATCCGGATCGTCACGTCCGCGTAGCTGAGCACGCCGTAGAGGTCGACCAGCACCGGAACGAGCTCGCCGCCGCGCTCGGCCTCGGCGAACGCCTTGCCGAGGAGGCTCGTCTTGCCGAACCGCCGCGGCGCGTAGAGACGCACGTAGTGGCCGCCGGCGGCGAGCGAGAGCAGCTGCCTGATCTCCGGCTCGCGGTCGAGCACGTCCTCGGGTGCAAGCGGTCGCGAGTAGACGAATGGGTTGACGTCGGCCACGCCCAGACGCTAGCAGCTGGTTCGGCGGCACTGAACCAGCTGGTTCGACCAGACTGAACCGACCTAGTTCAACGCAGCTGGAAGCGCGTGAATGACGTCGCTTGCCACGGCACCGCGCTGCGGGATCTCTCTCGACGCGAGCTGGCACGCAGCCGCGGCAGCGGCCGCCGCGAGTCCGGCGCCGAGCCCTTTCGCGAGGAACGCGGACACGACGCCGGTGAGGACGTCGCCGCTGCCGGCGGTCGCAAGCGCGGGGGTGCCGAGGGCGCAGACCCAGATGCCCGAGGCGGGCTCTGCGATCAGCGTGTCGGCGCCCTTCAGCAGGCAGACGCAGCCGAACTTCTCCGCTCCCCGCCTCGCGGCTTCGACCCGGTGCGCCGCGACCCAGCTCGACTCCTCGCCGAGCAGGCGCGCGAGCTCGCCCTCGTGCGGTGTCAGGACCGTCGGTGCCGAGCGCTCGAACGGCTCGAGCTCGAAGAGCGCATCGGCGTCCACGACCACCGGCGTCTCGAGCTCGGCCAGCAGCCGGGCAACGACCTCCTTCGGCCCCGGCCCGCGCCCGAGCCCCGGGCCGAGCGCGACGGCGCCTGCCTTCCCCGCGAACTCGACGATCGGCTCGATCGCCCGCGGCGAGATCTTGCCCTCGTCCTCCGGGCACGGGAGCTTCACCGCCTCGAGCAGCCGCTGCTCGAAGACCGGCAGCGTCGAGTCGGGCACGGCGACCGCCACGTAGCCCGCGTCCGCGCGGAAGGCCGCCTCGGCGGCGAGCGACGGTGCCCCGGTCAAGCCGCGCGAGCCGCCGACGACCAGCACCGTGCCGGCCGAGTACTTGTTCTGGTCGGGCCGCTTGCGCGGGACCTGCTCGAGGATCGCTGTGGTCACGAGCCGGAGCTCCGTCTCGCGCCGCTCGAGCCCGATGTCGGCGACGACGACCTCGCCGGCGTGGAAGCGGCCCGGAGCGACCTCGAGGCCGACCTTCCGGCCGTGCATCGTCACCGAGAGCGTCGCATCGACGCAGGCGCCGGCAACCTCGCCCGTAGACGCGTTGACCCCGGACGGCAGGTCGACCGCGACGACCGGCGCGCCCGCAGCGTTGATCGCCTCGATCTTCCGCGCCGCGTCCTCGCGCGGCTCGCCGTGGAAGCCGGTCCCGAAAAGCGCGTCCACGATCACATCGGCCCCCGCCAAGTCGTCGGCGACGACCGCGTCCCGCCCGGCGGAGCGCAGGACGTCCACGGCGATCCGCCCGTCGCCGCCGTTCGCACCGCTGCCGCAGACCGCGACGAACCGCCGCGCCTGCGGGAATCGGCGCATCGCCTCTTCGGCAACCGCGCGGCCGGCACGGGCCATCAGTTGCTCGACGTCGTGGCCCGCCTCGGCCGCGCGCATCTCGTCCGCGGTGTAGAGCGGCTCAAGCATCCGAGACGACGCACACGGCAGTAGCGAGCTCGCGCGAGTGCGTCATCGAGAGGTCGATCGCCCCCGCCCCCACGCGCTCCGCCCACGCCAGCGTCCGGCCCGAGAGCGTCACCCCCGGCTTCGGCCGGCCGGCGATCTCGATCTCCCGCCACGTGAAGCGAACTCCTGAGCCGAGAGCCTTCCCGACGGCCTCTTTGCCGGCGAAGCGGGCCGCGTAGTGCTGGGGCGGGTTGGCGCGGCCCTCGCAGTACTCGCGCTCGGCCTCGGTGAAGCAGCGCTCGCGGAAGCCCGGGTAGCGCTCGAGCGCGCGGGCGATCCGCGGGATCTCGATCAGGTCGATGCCGATGCGCACTACCGATCCTCGAGCCAGTCGGGCAGCGCCGCGATCGAGTCGATCACCCCGTCCGGCTTGACGGTCGCCTCCTCCAGCGCCTCCTCGCGGAATTTGCCCGTGCGGACGAGGACCGTCCGGAGCCCGAATGCCGCCGCGCCCACGATGTCGGCGTCGACGTCGTCTCCGACCATCCAGGTCTGCTCCGGGTCGTAGTCGAGCGCTTCCAGAGCCGCCGCGAAGTACGCCGGGCTCGGCTTCCCGAGCACCGTCGCCTCGGTCTCGGAGGCGTACTCGAGCCCGGCCACGAACGCGCCCGCGTCGAGCAGCGCGCCCCGCGAGGTCTGCCACCAGCGGTTCTTGTGCAGGCAGTAGAGCTCCGCCCCGTCCTGGAGCTCGGCGAACGCGCGCGCGAGGTTGAAGTAGCTGAAGACGCGGTTCGTCTCGAAGCCCTCGTCGGCGCCGCCGAGCAGCACTGCGTCGGCGCCTTCCCCGACGAGCTCGATCCCCTCCAGGTCGTCCACGATCGCGGGCATCGTCAGCGCGAGAACCCGCTTCCCGGACAGCGCGTGCGCGGCGGCGATCGGCGTCGTCTGCAGCTCCTCGTCGTCGAGCCCGACCCCGAACGAGCGGATCTCGTCGGCAAGCGCGCGCCGCGAGTGCGTCGTGTTGTTGGTGACGAAGCGCAGGCGGTGACCGGCCTCTCGCAAGCGCGCGATTGACTTCGCGCCGCCGAGGATCGGGTGGCCCGAGACGTGGAGCACGCCGTCGACGTCAAGGAGAATCCCACTCATGGCGGGCGAGTCTATTCGGGTGACGCGGTCGGTCTCCATACCCCGCTCGGAGATCGAGCTGCGCTTCTCGCGGTCCAGCGGGCCCGGCGGCCAGCACGCGCAGAAGAGCGACACGCGCGTGGAGGCAACCTTCGACGTCGAAGCCTCCGTCGCGCTCACTCAAACTCAGAAGCGCCGGGTCGTCGCGCGCGCCGGTCCCGTGATTCGCGCGATCGCCCAGGACGAGCGGAGCCAGTGGCGCAACCGCGAGCTCGCGACCGAGCGGCTCGTCGAGGCTCTACGCGAGGCGCTCCGGGTCCCGCGTCGGCGCCGGCCGACGAGGCCGACGAAAGCGGCGGTCGAGCGACGGCTCGAGCAGAAGCGCCGCCGCAGCGACGTCAAGCGCCTGCGGCGCCCTCCACCCGACTGAGGAAGCCGCGCACGAGCGCCAGCGTCTCTTCCGGCTGCTCGGCCTGGGCCATGTGCGAGCTCTCCTCCATCACTACGTATTCGGAGCCCGGGATGGCGCGATGCGCCGCTTCGGTCGTCGCGGGCGTGACCTCGTCGTAGCGGCCCGAGAAGACGAGCGTCGGCACGTCGATCTGACCGAGGCGGCCGGTGATGTCCCAGTCCTTGATCGTCCCGATCACGTGGAACTCGCTAGGCCCGTTCATCGAGTGGTAGACCTCGGGGTTCGCGTCCAGCAGCTGGAAGCACTCGACCAGCCAGTCGGGCCACGGGTCGACCCGGCAAAGGTGGCGCCTGTAGAAGACCATCACGGTCTCCTCGTACTCCGGGCTGTCGGTCGTTCCCGCCTCCTCGTGCTCGCGGAGCGTCGCCTCGACCTCGGGCGGAAGCTCCGAGCGCAGCCGCGCGATCTCCGGCATCCAGGCCGGAACGCTCGGGGGCGAGGACTCGACGATCAGCGAGACGAGCCCCTCGGGCCGCCCGGCCGCGTATTGCATGCCGAGCATTCCGCCCCACGAGTGGCCGAGGATGTGAACCCGGTCGAGGCCGAGCGCGTCGCGCACCGCGTCGACCTCGTCCACGTAGAGCTCGGGCGTCCACATCGACGGATCGTGCGGCTCGATGACGGCCGAGTTGCCGGCTCCGAGTTGGTCGTAGAACACGACCTGCCGCTCCTCGGCGAGCGCCTCGTACGGCTTCATGTGCAGCCAATTCGCTCCCGGACCGCCGTGCAGGCAGAGCAGCGGCACCCGACCCTCGTCCTGCTCCGGCTCAATCGAGCGATACCACGTCTGGCCGATCGAGAACGGGATCCGGCCCTCGGCCATATTCCCATCCTCCCACAAGTCTTACGGGACGCTTACAGGCGCCTAACGGGTGCCTCATCGCGGCTTGACAAGCACGGCCGAGGATTCGTGCGATCCCGGACAAGGAGTCGGAGAGATGAGAAAGCACCTCGTGTACCTCGGCCTCGTCGCGGTGGCCGTGCTCACGGTCGGAGCATCGAGCACGCTGGCCGCAAGGGGCAGCGGCACCATCAATTTCAGTTTCAACGGCCGTCTGCTCGCCGACGCCGGCAGCTCCTCGTCGCTCTTCGTGGACGTGAAGGGCGGGAACAAACCGGCGCTGCGGAAGCTGCTCGGCCAGGGTCACACGCAGCAGTTCGCGGTTGATTCGAACACGCAGTACATCCGGTGGACGCACGGCGTGCCGCAGGTCGTCGAGGAGTCGAACCTGGTTGCCGACGACCGCGTCACCATCAACGTCCGTGCGCCCCGCAGCGACTCACTTGCGCAGATCGAGGCGACCCCGTCTTGGCGCGTTGCCGACCGCGGGCCCTTCGGGCACAACCCACGACGGCCGCTGTGGCTCTTCATCGGGACACTCGAGGCCCCTGCGGCCTCAGGCCACTTCATGCTCAGCATGACCGACGGAAACCACCGCGCGCTGAAGGCGCTGCTCGGGCAGGGGCTCGACCAGGCCTTCACGTACGACGCGCATACGATCTTCGTGCTCTGGCAGGGAGGCGTCCCGCACGTCATCTCGCCGAGCCAGCTGGTCGTGGGTGACCGGATCTCGGTGCGCATCCGCGCGCCGCAGCGCTACTCGCTCGCCCAGGTCGAGGCGGTGCCGGCGAACCACGTCGGCGACCACGAGCCGTTCACGAACGTCTCGTCTCCCTAGACAGCCTCTGCCCGCTCCCCGAGGAGAGAGGCCGCCCCGTGCGGCCTCTCTCTTTGCCCCGGTCTGGCTAGGGTCCTCCCAGATGCGACTGCGGGGGTCTCTCGGCGGCGGCCGCGACATGGCGGTCGACCTCGGCACGGCGAACACGCTCGTGTTCATCCGCGGCCGGGGAATCGTGCTCTTCGAGCCGTCGGTGGTCGCCTTCTCGGAAGAGACGGGCAAGGTGCACGCGGTCGGCGCCGAGGCTCGGCGGATGATCGGACGGACGCCCGCCTCGATCCGCGCCACGCGGCCGCTGCGGCACGGGGTGATCGCGGATTTCGAGATCACCGAGCAGATGCTGCGGCACTTCATCACCAAGGCCGGCGGCGGCAGCCGCTTCGCCTTCGCCCGGGTCGTGCTCTGCGTCCCGAGCGGGATCACCGACGTCGAGCGCCGCGCCGTCGACGAGGCAACCCGATCGGCGGGCGCGCGCGCCGTCTACCTGATCGAGGAGCCGATGGCCGCGGCGATCGGAGCGAACCTGCCCGTTGCCGACGCGATCGCGAGCATGGTGATCGACATCGGCGGCGGCACGACCGAGGTCGCCGTGATTGCGCTCGGCGCGATGGTCGTCTGGGAGTCGATCCGCGTGGGCGGTTACGAGATGGACGATGCGATCGTCGACTACGTCAAGAACGTCCACAAGCTCCTGATCGGGCAGGAGACCGCCGAGGCGGCAAAGATCGCGGTTGGGTCGGCATGGGACGTCGAAGGCGCCCCCACGGAGACCCAGGTCGCCGGGCGCGACCTGATCACCGGCCTGCTGCGCCGCGTCAGCCTCGGCGCGGACGAGGTCCGCCGCGCGCTGGAGCAGCCTGTCGCGCGCGTCGTGACCGCGGTCAAGGACACCCTCGAGCGCACGCCGCCGGAGCTTGCCGCCGACCTGGGCGAGCGCGGAATCGTGCTCGCGGGCGGCGGCGCCCTGCTGCGCGGGATCGACGACCGGCTCCGGCACGAGGTCGGGCTGCCGGTGCAGCGCGTCGAGTCGCCGCTCACCTGCGTCGCCGAGGGCGCGGGCCGCAGCCTCGACGAGCTCGAGACCCTCGAGCGCAGCGCCAAAGCGCAGCGCCGGGCGCGGCGCTAGCGGGGAATCAGGGCTCGGAGCCTCTCGAAAGGCCGCGGGCGGGGAAGCCGTGGCGCGGCCAGGAAGCCGGCCAGCCGCTCGGCCTCTTCCTCGTCGAGCGAGACCGCGCCCTCGGCCACGCCCTCAGCGTTCCAGACGCTGAAGCGGACGTGCGGATCCTCGGTCAGGTAGCGCGAGACGCGCAGCGCCTTGCCTTCGTCACGCGGGTGGGCGCGGAAGAACTCGACCAGCTTGCGCCGTTGCGGCGCCGCGCACCAGGGGCAAAAGCGGAACGACGACGCCAGCTCCCCACCGCACTCGGCGCAGACGCGCACCAGCAACCTCCTCTCGAGCGGAACCGTACCCCGAATGAGGGATTCGAGTCCACGACCCGCAAGGTTCGGCCGGTTCGGGCTTCTATCTCGCACCCATGGTCGGCCATGCGCGCGACGGAAGGGAGGCGGTCAAGCTTGCGATCTCGCTCGAGCCAGACGTCGTGCTGATGGACCTCGACATGCCGCTGGTGGACGGCATCGAGGCCACCAAAGCGATCCGTCGCTCTCTCCCCGCTCGAGTGGCGATCTTGACCGCCTCTCCGCTCCCCGAGGACGCCCTGCGCGCCCGTGCCGCCGGCGCGGAGGCGTACCTGACGAAGGGGTGCTCGGCGCCGGAGGTCGTCGAAGCGGTGGTCGAGCTTGCGGTGTCGGGTGACCCACGTCGAAAGGAGGTCACACGCGGCGAGCGCGAAGTGCGGGAGGCTTTCGCGGGCCTCCCGCACGACCTCTTGCAATTTCGGGCGCGACTCGCACACTGAGAGCGAGAACGCGCTTCAAGGCACCGCCCAGTCATGAGCGCACTTCCCTCCATCCGCGACGCCGCGACCCCGCAGGAGGCCGAGCACGCGGGCGCGCTCTACGAGGCGTACTCGGGGCGGATCCTCGGCTACTGCCTCCGCCGGCTGGCGAGCCGCGAGGAGGCGGAGGACGCCGTCCAGCACACGTTCATGAACGCCTTCCGCGGGCTGCGCCAGGGCGTCGTGCCGCGGTCGGAGGCGGCCTGGCTGTTCAAGATCGCCGAGAACGTCTGCCGCGAGCGGCAGCGCTCGGCCTGGCGCCGCAACCAGCGGGAGCTCGTGCAGGACCCGGACGGCATGGCGGGGCTGGTAGCCGCGCCGCAGGGGACGCACGACGAGCTGGCGGGTCTCGCCGACGCGCTCGCCGAGCTGCCGCCGAACCAGCAGCGGGCGATCCTCCTCCGCGAGTGGCAGGGCCTCTCGTACCGCGAGATCGCGGAGCAGCTCGGCCTGACCGAGGGCGCTGTCGAGACGCTGCTCTTCCGCGCGCGCCGTTCGCTCGCTCGCAAGCTAGACCGCTCGCGCGGCCGGACCTGGGGCAACGTCGGGTCGATCGGGGCATGGAGCAAGTCGATCCTCGGCGGCAGCGCAGCGAAAGTCGCGGCAACCGCGGCCCTCGTCGCCGGAGTCGCAGCCGCGACACCCGCAGCTCGGCACGAGCTCCGGTCGGCGTCGCCTGCGACCCGTCCGCCCGCAGCTGCGCGAGACGCGGCCGTGCGGACGCCCGACCCGCGCCCACCCGCCGTGACGCGGGCGACGCCCGTGACGACGAAGGCGCGAACGGCCGGCCGTAAGAGCCATGTACGGGGGGCAGTCCCTCGGACCGGTCCGAAGGGGACACCTCCGGTCGGCTCGCCGGCCGCCGCCGGCGCGCCGCAGGCGCCGCCCGCGCCCGCTGCCGCTCCTCCGGCCCCGCCCGTGCCGCCGGTGCAGCTGCCCGCCCCGCCGCAGCTACCGGTTCAGCTTCCTCCGGCGCCGCCGCTGCCGCCGGTCAGTGTGCCGGATGTGCCGCCGCTTCCGCCGCTGCTCCCCTAGGCCTTCGGCTCAGCCACGCGAGCACCCCCGCGACGACGCTGAAGACGATGTTCAGCGCGGTCGTGTAGTTCCACGAGATCCCGCGGCTCGCAATCGAGTCGACCGAGGGCCGGTGCGTCGGGATCAGCCCGGCCCAGCTGAAGATCCCGTCCACCGCGAGCGCCGCGGCGACCATCGCGCCGAACATGACGGCCACGAGCAGCGCGGCGACCCGCACGCCGTAGTAGCGCGCGTAGACCACGACCAGCGGGACGATGATCAGGTCGGCGTAGATGAACGCGATCACGCCGCCGAACGAGATGCCGCCCGCCCAGAGCACCGCCGCCAGCGGCACGTTTCCGACCGAGCAGACGAACGAGAGCACCGCGACGACGGGCCCGACGAGGACGTTCTCCAGCAGCTGTCCCGCGCCCCCGGTGTGCGTCAGGAAGAGATCGTTGAAGACCCGCAGCGGCAGCAGGGCGACGAAGCCGGCGATCAGGAAGCCGCCGACGATCTCCTTCCAGAGCATCTTCCAGTCGTGGCGGAAGTTGAGCGCGACGTTGCGCCAAGCGGCGAGCGAACGCCACGGCGAGCCGCCGGCGGACGGGTGCGCATGGCCGGTATCCGCGGCCAGCGCGTGCCGTCGTGCCTGCTCCTCCTCGCGCCGGGGGACGAGCAGCACGATCGCGATCCACACGAGCACGATCAGGATCAGCCCGCCCGCGAACTCGGCGGCCGTGAACTGCCAGCCGATGAACACCCAGATCACAATCCCGATCTCGAAGACGAGGTTCGTCGAGGCGAACTGGAACGCCATCGCCGCCGGGAAGCTCGCGCCCTTCTGGAAGGCCGACTTCGCGATCGCGACGGCCGCGTAGCTGCAGGATGACGAGGCCGCGCCGAGGCCGGTCGCCAGCGCCAGCGACCGCGGTCCGCGCCCGCCGAGCGCTCGAGCCATCTGCGTCCGCGGAACCCACGCCTGCACGATTCCGGAGAGCAGGAACCCGAGCACGAGCGCCCACCAGACCTCCCAGGCCATCTGGAAGGCGTTCCAGAGCCCCTGGCCGATCTGGTCGACCACGTGCACGCTAACGCTCGGAGGCGAGGCGCACGCCGAAGGAGACGAGCACGAGCCCCGCCAGCGCATCGAGCGCGCGGCGGACCCGGGAGCGGAGGAGCACCGCCCTCGCGCGCGCGACCGCGAAGGCGTACAGCGTCAGCCACGCGAGCGTGATCGCCGCGAAGACGAGCCCGAGCGAGAGCATCCCGCCGAACGATGAGGCGAACTGCGGCAGGAGGCTGGTGAAGAAGACGACCATCTTCGGGTTGCCGAGGTTGCTCAGCAGGCCCTGGCGATAGGTCGCTCGCGGTCGCCGTTCGTTCGCCGTCACGGCCCGACCGCGCACCGCCGCGAGCAGCGCCTCCGCGCCGAGGAAGACGAGATAGGCCGCACCTGCGATCCGGAGCGCGGTGAAGACCGGCTTTGACGCGAGCAGCACCGCCGAGAGCCCCGCGCTCGCGGCGATTGCCCACGTGACCTGGCCGCTGACTACGCCGAGCGCGGTGAGCACCCCGCCGCGCCGCCCGGCCGTGAGCGTGTTCCGGATCGTCAGGGCCGTGTCCTGGCCGGGCGTGACGATCACGACGAGCGAGACGCCCAGGAAGGCAGCCAGGTGACCGAGCCCCATATCCGGGATGATCGCAGCGTGGCGAAGGTCGCGGTCGTCGGGCTCGGCGGGATGGGCAGCCGCATCGCGCGGCGGCTGATCGACGCAGGGCACGAGCTGACCGTCTGGAATCGCACGGCCGCAAAGGCCGAGCCGCTCGGTGTCCCGATCGCTGAGAGCCCGGCGGAGGCGGCATCGCGGGCCGAAGTCGTGATCACGATGGTCGCCGACCCCCCCGCTCTGCAGGCCGTGACCGAGGGCCCGGAAGGCGTCGCTGCCGGCGCGGACGAGAACACCACCGTGATCGAAATGTCGACCGTCGGCCCGGCGGCGATCGAGCGGCTCGGGTCGGCCGTGCGCGCGGACGTCCTCGACGCGCCGGTCCTCGGCAGCCTGAGCGAGGCCGAGTCGGGCACGCTCTCGATCTTCGTCGGCGGCGACGAGCACGTCTTCGAACGCCGGCGCGAGCTCCTCGAAGCTCTGGGAAAGCCGATCTACGTGGGGCCGAGCGGCTCCGGTGCGGCGGCCAAGCTCGTCGCCAACTCGACGCTGATCACCATCATCGGCGCACTGGGCGAGGCGCTCGCGCTGGCAGATGCGCTCGGCCTCCCGCGTGAGAAGGCGTTCGAAGTCCTCGGCACCACCGCCCTCGCCGCCCAGGCGGAGCGCCGCCGCCCCGCCCTGGAGTCGCACGACTACCCGCCGCGCTTCCCGCTCAGGCTCGCGCGCAAGGACGCAGACCTGATCGCCGAGCTAGGCCTCGACCTCCGTCTCACCGAGGCCGGCCGCTCCTGGCTCGCCGAAGACGGCAACGGCGAGCAGGACTACTCGGCCGTGCTGGAGCGGATTACTCGACGGTGACGGTCTTCGCCAGGTTGCGCGGCTGGTCGACGTTCAGGCCCCGCAGGCGCGCGATCCGGTAGGCCAGCAGTTGCAGAGGCAAGACCGCGAGCACGGCCTGCAGGAACGCGGGCGTCTTGGGCACGTAGATCACGTCGTCCGCGTGGTGCTGGATGTCCTCGTTGCCGTCCGTCGCGATCGCGATCACGTGGGCGCCGCGGGCCCGCGTCTCCTGGATGTTGGAGACGACCTTGTCGTAGACGTGCGAATCGGTGGCCACGCAGACGACCGGGGTGTCCTGGTCGAGCAGCGCGATCGGCCCGTGCTTCATCTCGCCCGCCGAGTACGCCTCGGTCGGCACGTACGCGATCTCCTTCAGCTTGAGCGCGCCCTCGAGGCAGACCGGCAGGCCGATGTGCCGGCCGAGGTAGAGGAAGAACGGCTTGTCGTAGTAGCGCTGTGCGATCTCCTCGATCGGATGGTTGCCGTCGAGGAAGTCCGCCATCCGGTTCGGAAGGTCGTAGAGCTCGTCCAGGATGAACTCGACCTCGTCGTCGGGGAGCGTCCGTTTCACCTGCGCGAGCTTCAGCGCGATCAGGCTCAAGAGAGCCACCTGGGCCGTGAACGTCTTCGACGCCGCGACGCCCACCTCGAGCCCGGTGCGCGTGTAGACGACCGAGTCGACCTCCCGCGTGATCTGGGAGCCCATGTGGTTCGTGATCGCCACCGTACGCGCACCCTTCTCCCGCGCGAGCTTCATCGCCGCGATCAGGTCGGCGGTCTCGCCCGACTGGGAGATGCCGATCACGAGCGTGTCCTTCGAGAGCACCGGGTTCCGGTAGCGCCACTCGCTCGCGATGTCGGGCTCGACCGGGATCCGCGCCCACTCCTCGATCACGTAGCGACCGACCACTCCCGCGTGGTACGAGGTGCCGCACGCGAGGATCACGATCCGCCGCAGGTTGCCGATCTGCTGGTCGGATAGGCCGAGGCTCTCGAGGATGAGCTTCCCGTGCCGGACGCGGTCGCCGATCGTCTCCCGGACGCCCTCCGGCTGCTCGTAGATCTCCTTCAGCATGAAGGTCTCGTAGCCCGACTTCTCGGCCTCCTCGTCGTCCCAGTCGACGTCGATCACCTCGCGCTCGACGGCCCCACTCTCGACACTCGTGAAAGCGGCGCCCTCGGGGGTGATGGACACGATCTCGCCGTCCTCGATCAGCTGGATCTGGCGCGTCTCGCGTAGGAACGCAGCCGAGGCCGAGGCGAGGAACATCTCGCCGTCCCCCACGCCGACCAGGAGGGGGCACTGGATGCGGGCGCCGACGAGCTCGTCCGGATGGTCGTCGTGGATGACGACGAACGCGAAGTGCCCTTCGAGCTCCCTGTACGCCGCGAGCACGGCCTCGGTCAGATTGCCCCGGTAATGGCGCTCGATCAGGTGGGCGACAACCTCGGCGTCGGTCTCGGAGCTGAAGGTGTGGGCATCGGCCTCGAGTGCCCCCTTCAGCTCGCGGTAGTTCTCGACGATCCCGTTCAGCACGATCGCGAGCTTGCCGTCGTCGCAACCGGTGAGCGGGTGCGCGTTCTGCTCGGTGACCGCTCCGTGCGTCGCCCAGCGCGTGTGCCCGAGCCCGGTGGTCGAGCCGGAGCCGTTCTGGCCGGCCGCGTCCTTCAGAAAGCGGAGGTTCCCGACCGCGCGCACGTAGTCGAGGCCGTCGTCCTCCCGGAGCGCGATCCCGGCCGAGTCGTAGCCGCGGTACTCCAGCCGCTCGAGCCCCTGCAGCAGGAGGTCCTTACATGGCCTGTGGCCGACGTAGCCGATGATTCCGCACACCGACGAAACCTCCCCCTTAGAACGCGAAATGCCCGGCTGCTCCCCCCGCCGCGCCGTTGCGGCGAGTCAGCCGAGCTCTCGTGTCACGAGAGCGCGGATGGTACCACAGGCAGCATCGGCTTCAGCAGCCGTTTCGGCCTCCGCGAGGATGCGGATCACGGGCTCCGTTCCGGACGGGCGCACCAGAACCCGGCCTCTCCCCTCGAGTTCCGCATTCAGCCGCTCGACTTCTCGGGTGACGCTCTCGGGAAGCTCGCGCACGGCAGCCCGTACGTTCGCCTTCGCCTGTGGAAAACGCTCCATCTGCGCGGCAGCCTCCTCGAGCGTCCGGCCCTCGAGCGCGCCGCAGAGCAGAAGCCCCGCCGCCAGGCCGTCGCCGGTCACGTGGTCGCGCAGGTAGATGAGGTGGCCGGACTGCTCCCCGCCGAGCAGGCCGCCCTCCCGGTACAGCGCCTCCAGCACGTAGCGGTCGCCCACGTCCGTCGTGACGACCCGGACCCCGTGCTCCTCGGCAAGGCGGTGGAGCCCGAGGTTCGCCATGACCGTCACCCCGACGAGCTCGACGTCGAGATGGAGCATCAGGATCGCCAGGATCTGGTCGCCGTCCACGACCTCGCCGCGGGCGTCGACCGCGAGCATCCGGTCGCCGTCACCGTCGAACGCGATCCCCAGGTCGGCTCCCGAGCTCGTAACAGCTTCTTGCAAGGCCGCGAGGTCGGTGGCGCCGTAGCCGACGTTGATGTTCGTCCCGTCCGGCTCCGAGCCGGTCGCCGTCACCGTCGAACGCGATCCCCAGGTCGGCTCCCGAGCTCGTAACAGCTTCTTGCAAGGCCGCGAGGTCGGTGGCGCCGTAGCCGACGTTGATGTTCGTCCCGTCCGGCTCCGAGCCGATCGCCGTCACCTCGGCGCCGAGCTGCTCGAAGGCCTTCGGCGCGATCCCGGTGTAGGCGCCGTTCGCGCAGTCGACGACGACCTCGAGGCCGCTGAGGTCCGAGCCGAACCGCTCGACGATGTGCTCGAGGTAGCTGTCGGTCGCGACGCCGACGTGATCGATCTCGCCGGGCTCGCCCTCGAACGGCGCGTCGAGCAACGCCTCGATCTCCTCCTCGGCCTCGTCGGTCAGCTTGCGGCCTTCCCGGTCAAAGAACTTGACGCCGTTGTATTCGGGCGGGTTGTGCGAGGCGGAGATGACCGCGCCGAGGTCGAGAGCGAGCAGCGCCACCGCAGGGGTCGGCAGCACGCCGGCGAGGACGGCATTGCCGCCCGCCGCGACGATACCGCGTGCGAACGCCTCCTCGAGCTCAGGGCCCGAGCCGCGCGTGTCGCGCCCGACGAAGACGCGGCCTCCTTGCGACCACAGCGTGGCGGCGCGGCCGAGCCGCTCCACCAGCTCCGGAGTCAGGTCCTCGCCGACGACACCGCGGACCCCGTCGGTCCCGAAGTAGCGGCGCAAGCGGGTTAGCGCTTCGAGAACTGCGGCGCCTTGCGCGCCTTGTGCAGGCCGGCCTTCTTGCGCTCCACGATCCGCGCGTCGCGCGTCAGGAAGCCGGCGCGCTTGAGCGGCACGCGCAGCTCCGGATCGGCCTCGACGAGCGCGCGCGCGATCCCGTGGCGCACCGCGCCCGCCTGCCCGCTCGGGCCGCCGCCGTGCACGCGGACCCGCACGTCGAAGGTGCCCTCGACGCCTGCCAGCTTCAGCGGCGCGAGCGCGAGCTCACGGTGCGTCGCGCGTGGGAAGTAGCTCTCGATCGTCCGGCCGTTGAACCAGGTCGTGCCGTCGCCGGGCTTGAGGATCACGCGTGCCACCGAGGCCTTGCGCTTTCCCGTGCCGCGGTACTGAGCGAGCTCGCTCATGTCTTCAGCTCCAGCTCCTTCGGCCCCTGCGCCTCGTGCGGGTGCTCGGGGCCGGCATAGATCTTCAGCTTCTTGATCTGGGCGCGCGAGAGCCGATTCCGCGGGAGCATTCCCTTCACGGCCTTGCGCAGCACCTCGGTTGGCCGGCGCTCGAGCTCGTCGCGCAGCGGCCGGCTGCGGAGCCCGCCCGGATAGCCGGAGTGGCGGTAGTAGAGCTTGTCGTCGAGCTTCTTGCCGGTAACCGCGATCTTCTCGGCGTTAACGACCACGACGAAGTCGCCGGTGTCGACGTGCGGCGTGTACTCGGGCTTGGTCTTGCCGCGCAGCGTGTCGGCGATCTGCGTAGCCAGACGCCCGAGCGTCTTGCCCTCGGCGTCGACGAGGTACCAGCGGCGCTCGACCTCGCCCGGTTTTGCGTTCCACGTCTTCATAAAAAGCGGCGAACTCGCCGTCCGCCGGAGCGGAATCCTAGCAGTCCTGCCCGGAATTCTGCCGCGCCGCCGTGGCTCGGGTGGCGGACGTACGGCGCGTCGAGGACGGACTGCGCCATGCGTCCTACAGCGATCACGCGCCTACCGCGGGCGAGCTCCAGCGCAAAGGGCAGGCCTGTCGCGATCTCGGCTGCTCTGGGGCGGCGATTCGAAGTCGGCGTTCCGGGATGCGTCGGGACGACGTTCCAGAGCAGAACGCTCTCCTCGAGCCCGAGCTCGTCGAGGACGCAATGGACGATCGTCGCGCTTGCCTCCGCGGGGCCCTCGCCGGTCAACTGCCGCTCCGAGGTGAACGGAATGCCGGATACGCGCGCTCCCCGGTAGCCCGCGGCCTCGCCGATGAGGAGCAGCTGGGCCTCGCGGCGGGATTCGAGGTAGGCGGCAAGCCTCGCGCGGCGCTTCTCGGCGCCGGAGCCGTCCCGATAGAAGTTGAATGTGTCGCCGATTGTCGCGTCGGCGAGCCGAGAGATGAGCTCCTCCATCGAAATCCGAACTCTGACGGACGGCGGCCAGCAGCCGCTCGAGATCGCGCGCCTCGTGGCCGAGTTCCTCGGGGCGGCGCGGCGCTCCCTCGATCTCGCGCAGTACGACTTCAACCTCGGGCCCGAGACGCGGGAGGTCGTGGCCGGCGCGCTACGCGATGCGGCCGCGCGAGGGGTCGCGGTGCGGATCCTCTACAACGTCGACCACGAGAACCCGATCCCGGTGCCGCCGCCGCCCGAGCCGGACGTCGCGCTGATCGCGGCACTCGGCGTGCCGTCGCGGGCGATCGCGGGCGTTCCCGACCTGATGCACCACAAGTTCGTCGTGCGCGACGGCGAGTCGGTCTGGACGGGCTCGATGAACTGGACGGACGACTCCTGGTCGCGGCAGGAGAACGTTCTCGTTACCGTCGACTCGCCTGAGCTCGCGGAGGCCTTCACGATCGACTTCGAGGAGCTCTGGCGCGACGGCGACGTCGAGCGGAGCGGCTTCGCAGAGCCTCGGCCGGTCGAGGTGGACGGGATTCGCGTGCGGCCCTGGTTCACGCCCGGCTTCGCGGACGCGCTAACGCACCGGATCGCGAAGAAGATCGGCCACGCGCAGAAGGTGCGGATCTGCTCGCCGGTGATCACCTCGGCGCCGGTGCTGGCGACTCTGGCGCAGGCGATCGCCGACGGCAAGGCCGACATCGCCGGCTGCGTCGACCGGACGCAGGTGGATGAGGTGCTCCGCCAGTGGCACGCCGACGGCAATGTCACCTGGAAGGTCCCGCTCTTGCAGCGGGTGCTGGCCGGCTCGTTCTCCGGCAAGAACTCGACTCCGTGGGCGCCGGGCAGCCTGCACGACTTCATGCACGCGAAGGTGGTGGTCGCCGACGACGTGGCTTTCGTGGGCTCGTTCAACCTCTCGCACTCGGGCGAGAAGAACGCGGAGAACGTGCTGGAGATCGCCGATGCGCAGCTTGCGGACCGCCTGGGCGCGTACGTCGACGAGGTGCGCGGCCGCTACCCGCCGGCGGCTATTCCCACTCGATCGTCGAGGGAGGCTTCGACGTGATGTCGAGCACGACCCGATTGACCGCGGGGACCTCGTTGACGATCCGCGACGAGATCGTCTCCAGCAGGTCGTAGGGCAGCCGCGCCCAGTCGGCAGTCATGGCGTCGTCGCTCGTCACCGCGCGCACGACGACGGGATAGCCGTACGTGCGCTCGTCGCCCTGGACGCCGACCGAGCGGATGGCGGGCAGCACTGCAAATGACTGCCACAGCTCGCGGTAGAGCCCCGCGCGGCGGATCTCCTCCTGGAGGATCGAGTCTGCCTCGCGCAGGATTTCGAGCCGCTCGCGCGTCACCTCGCCGATGATCCGGATCGCCAGCCCCGGCCCCGGGAACGGCTGGCGCCAGACCATCCGCTCCGGCAGGCCCAGCTCTTCCCCAACGCGCCGCACCTCGTCTTTGAAGAGCAGGCGCAGCGGCTCGACGAGCTCCATCTCCATCTCCTTCGGGAGGCCGCCCACGTTGTGGTGCGACTTGATCGTCGCCGCGAGCGCCGCGTCGCCGCCCGACTCGATCACGTCCGAGTAGAGCGTGCCCTGGACGAGGTAGCGGATCTTCCCGAGCCGGTTGGACTCCTCCTCGAAGACGCGGATGAACTCCTCGCCGACCGCCTTGCGCTTCTCCTCCGGGTCGGCCACGCCGTCGAGCCGCGAGAGGAATCGTGCCTGCGCGTCGACGTGGACGAGCGGCACGTGGAAGTGCCCCTCGAAGGTCTCGACCACCTGCGCCGCCTCGTCCTTGCGCAGGAAGCCGTGGTCGACGAAGACACAGACGAGCTGTTCGCCGACCGCTTTGTGCACGAGCAGCGCGGCGACCGCGGAGTCGACGCCGCCCGAGAGCGCGCAGAGCACCCGCTGCGAGCCGACCTGCGCGCGGATCCGCTCGACCTGCTCCTCGATCACCGCTGCGGCCGTCCAGGTGGGCGGCGCGCCGGCGACGGTGTAGAGGAAGTTCTTCAGCAACTCCTGCCCGTGCGGGGTGTGCACGACCTCGGGGTGGAACTGGACGCCGTAGAGCCCGCGCTCCGGAGCCTCGAAGGCCGCGATCGGCGCCGCGGGCGAGCCGGCGGTCACCCTCGCGCCCTCGGGCGGAGCGGTGACGGAGTCGCGGTGGCTCATCCAGCCGGTCTGCTCCTCGGGCAGGCCGCTGAAGAGCGCGCTCTCACCGGCGTCCGCCCTGACCTCGGTCTTGCCGAACTCGGAGACGCCGGTCCGGTCGACGGAGCCGCCGAGCTCCTGCGCCATCAGCTGCATCCCGTAGCAGATTCCCAGCGACGGCACGCCCAGCGAGAACAGCTCGGGGTCGACCTTCGGCGCGCCCTCTGCGTAGACCGACGCGGGCCCACCGGACAGCACCAGAGCCCGAGGGTTGCGCGCCCGCGCCTCGGCCGCCGTGATCGAGTGCGGCACCAGCTCCGAGTAGACGCGGCACTCGCGCACCCGCCGCGCGATCAGCTGCGCGTACTGCCCGCCGAGATCCAGAACCAGGACGGGCCGCTCCTCCGCCCCCGTCTCGGCGACCGGAAGCGGAACGACCTCGCCCATTAGCCCATGCCCACGCGTTGTGCCCGCTGCAGCGACTTGCCCTCGGTCTTGATCGCCGGCGCGAGCATCACTTCCGCCTTCTGGAAGTCGTGAATCGACTCGTAGCCGCAGGTCGCCATCGACGTCCGCAGCGCTCCCATCAGGTTCAAGGTCCCATCGTTCTCGCGTGCGGGGCCGATCACGATCTCCTCCAGCGTCGCGCTCTGGTCGACGGCCACGCGCGCCCCGCGCGGAAGGGTCGGATGGAAGGTAGCCATCCCCCAGTGGAAGCCGCGGCCGGGCGCCTCCTTCGCGCGCGCGAGCGGCGAGCCGATCATGACTGCATCAGCGCCGCAGGCCACGGCCTTGGCGATGTCGCCGCCGGTGCGCATGCCGCCGTCGGCGATCACGTTCACGTACTTGCCGGTCTCGAGCAGGTGCTGCACCCGGGCCGCCGCCGCGTCCGCGATCGCGGTCGCCTGCGGGACGCCGACCCCGAGCACCCCGCGCGTCGTGCACGCCTGCCCTGGGCCAACGCCGACGAGGACGCCCTCGGCGCCGGTTCGCATCAGGTGCAGAGCCGTCTGGTAGGAGGCGCAGCCGCCGACGATCGTCGGGATCGGCAGCGAGGCGATGAACTCCTTCAGGTTGAGCGCCTTGCCGTTCGAGGAGACGTGCTCGGCCGAGACGACCGTGCCCTGGATGACGAGGATGTCGAGCCCGGCCTCGAGGGCAGCCTCGTAGTGGTCGCGCACCTTCTGCGGCGTCAGCGACCCGGCCGCGAGCACGCCCGCCTGCTTGATCTCCACAATCCGCGCCGAGATCAGCTTCGGGTCGACGGGCTTCTCGTAGATCTTCTGGAGACCCGCCGTCGCCTTCTCCTTCGGGAGCTTCGCGATCTTCTCGAGCTCGCGGTCGGCGTGCTGGAAGCGCGTGAAAATCCCTTCGAGGTTCAGGACGCCGAGCCCGCCGAGCCGGCCGAGCTCGATCGCGATCTGCGGCGAGACGACTCCGTCCATCGCCGAGGCGAGCAGCGGCAGCTCGAGCAGGTGCGGGCCGAGCTTCCAGCCGATGTCGACGTCCTGAGGGTCGCGCGTGCGCCGCGAGGGCACGATCGCGATGTCGTCGAATCCGTAGGCCTGGCGGGCCTTTTTACCGCGACCGATCTCGATCTCCACGAGGACGGCGATCGTAGCACCGCCCCTGGACGGCTATCGCCCCCCGTCACCACCCACCGGCTCTAGCTCGGCCACCTCGACGGTTGCGACGAGGCGTCCGGCTTCACGCGGCTCGAGGCGCCCGGCGCCAAGCTCCAGCGTCGAGGCGGCGCCGGCGGCCACCGCGGCTCGGAGCGCCTCCTCGTCGTTGCGCTCCTCGAGGCGCGCGGCGACGAAACCGGCCAGCAGCACATCCCCGGACCCCACCGCAGAGATGGGGTCGACCCGCGGCGCGAGCGCCCGGTAGCGGTGAGGCTCCCGCTCCGAGCGGAGCAGCGCCCAGCAGCCGGACTCCTGGGTGATCAGGACGTTCCGCGCGCCGAGCTCCGCGATCGCGTCCAGCCCGGTGAGGAAGTCGTCGTCGTCGTGGAACTCCTGGCCGACGAGCCCTTCGGCCTCGCGGTCGTTCGGCGAGACCAGGAACGGCTCGGCCTGCGTGCCGAGCCGCAGCGCCTCGCCCTCGCAGTCGAGGACGGTGTGCACGCCGCGCCGGTTGAGGTCGCGGATCGCCTCGCCGTAGAAGCCGGCGTCAACTCCACGCGGGAGCGAGCCGGCGAAGATCACGTAGTCGCGCGCGCGAGAGAGATACGCGAGCTTGTCGAGCAGGATCTCCAGCTCTTCCGGGCCCACGTGCGGGCCCCACTCGTTCACCTCGGTGTAGCTGCCGCCCGTCGGGTCGACGATCGCGGTCGAGGTGCGCGAGTCGTCATCGATCCGCACGAAGTCGTTGAGGATCGCCTCGGCGGTCAGCTCCTCCACGATGCGCATGCCGGTGCCGCCGCCGGCGAGACCGGTCGCGATCACCGGTACGCCGAGGGTCTTCAGCGCTCGCGCGATGTTGATGCCCTTCCCGCCGGCGAGGGTCAGCCCCTCGCTCGCGCGGTGGCGCTGGCCGCGCTGGAAGTTCGGGACGGTGAGCGTCCGGTCGACCGCCGCGTTGAGGGTGACCGTCACGATCACGAGAACCACCCGGCCATGTGGTGGAGGGTACGCCTCGCATACCAGCCCGCGCGGCCGGCAACCCCGGGGCGCCCGACCGAGCGCGAGGCGAGGAGCGGAACCGCGCCGACGAGCCTTCCGCGTTGGTAGATCCGGACCTTTCCGAGGGACTGTCCCCTGGACACGGGCAGCGATACCACGTCCGGAAAGACGACTCTCCGGACGACGGGAAGCCCGGCGCGGAACGGGGCGGCCAGCGAGCCCGCGGCGATGAGCTTCAGCGGGCTGCGGCCGTACGCCAGCCGGGCCTCGGCGTAAGCGCGCCCCTTGACCACCGGCCTAGCGCGGACGTACTGCGAGAAGCCCCAATCGAGCAGGCGCGTCAGGTCGGCGTTCCGCCTGCCGCGGTCGGGGCTGCCGATCAGGGTCGCGTAGATCGAGACGCCGCCGCGCCGCGCCGCGGCGATCTCCGACCAGCCCCAGGTGTGAAGCGACGCGCCCGTGATCGCGGCCGTCCGGCGGCGCACGATCTGCCGCACGACCGGGTAGTGCATCAGCACGCGCGCGAGGAACGTGACGTCGCGCGCGCTCGAGTAATGGCCTGCCGCGTCCAGCCCGTCGGGACGCACGTAGTGCGTGTTCCGCAGCCCGAGGCGACGGGCGCGCGCGTTCATCATCGCGACGAACCGGGCCTGGCTGCCGTGCCCCACGTAGTCGGCCAGCGCGTCGGCCGCGTCGTTCGCGCTCTGGATGAGCGCCGCCTCGAGCAGCTCGCGCACCGTGAGCCGCTCCCCGGGCCGCAGATTCGCCGATGACTCGCCGACGGAGGCGGCGTCGCGCGTGACGGTGACGACGTCGTTCAGCCGCACGTGCTCGAGCGTGAGCAGGACCGTCATCAACTTCGTGATGCTGGCGATCGGCACGCGCTGCCTCGCGTTGTGCACGAGCAGCACCTCGCCGGTCGCTCCGTTCTCGACCAGCCACGCACGCCCGGTCACCTGGGGCCGAGCGGCGAGGACTGGTGCAACGAGGACGAGAGCCGCGGCGGCGACAAGAAGCCGACCCTTCACCGGTCGGCGAGTCTACCCGGGGGTTACCTGACGCGGATCCGCTGGCCGACCGTGAGCTGGGTCGGCTTGATCTTCGGGTTCAGCTTCAGCAGCTCCTCGACGGTCGTGTCGAAGCGGAGCGCGACGTCGCTGATCGTCTCGCCGGCGCGGAGCCGGTAGTACTTCGGCCGCCGATGGTGCGTCGGGACGGTGTTCGTCGTGGTGGCGGTCGTCGTGATCGCCGTCGTCGAGCTCGATTTGCCTTCGAGCCCGGAGCGAACGAGCAGCACGGCGATCGTGACCGCGACCAGGAAGGCGACCGGCGCCGCATACCGCTTGAACTCCGCGCGCCATCGCTCTCGCGCCAAGGTTCTACCAGCCGGCGACGGCCCAGACCTCGCGCCGGAGGCGGGCGGCCTCCGCGGCGGCGGCCGTGCGCCAGTCCTCGCCGCTCGAGCGGAAGGCGTAGAGCACGCTTCGGGACGCATTCACGAGAGCGCTCGCGGGCCCGCTCGTGAACGCGCGCGCAAGATCGGCCGGGGAGCCGCCCTGGGCCCCGACGCCCGGCAGGAGCAGGACCGCCTGCGGCATCAGGCGCCTGGCCTCGCCGACCGCGCGCGGATGCGTCGCACCGACGACCGCGCCGACGCTCGAGAGGCCGCGCTGCCCGACGATCTCCTCGCCGAGCTCGTGCACCAGGCGTGCCAGGTGCTGCCAAAGGGGGCGTCCGTCGGAGAGGACGAGGTCCTGCACGTCCGCCCCGCCCTCGTTCGAGGTCTTGAGCACGCAGAAGAGCCCCGCCCCGTGCCGCCGTGCGGCCGCGAGGAACGGCTCGAGCGAGTCGCGCCCGAGGTAGAGGTTGACCGTGAGCGCGTCTGCCAGCGGCGGCTCGTCGCCGCGCGGTTCGAGATAGGCCGTGGCGTAGGCCCGTGCCGTCGAACCGATGTCACCGCGCTTCGCGTCCGCGAGCACGAGCAGGCCGGCCGCGCGCGCGTAGTCGCAGACTTCCTCGAAGGCACGGATCCCGTCCGCCCCGAGCGCCTCGAAGAACGCGAGCTGGGGCTTAACGCCGACGACGTGCGGCGCGACCGCGTCGACGATCCCGCGGCAGAAGCGCGCGCAGCCGCCGGCCGCAGCGGCCCGGTCGTACTGGACGTCGCCGACGAGCTCGACGGGAAGCAGGTCCGGGCGCGGGTCGAGCCCTACAAGGAGCTGCGAGCGCTTGCGCTCGACGGCGTCGGCAAGCCGGTCGCCGAACAGGGTCGTCGCGACGACTGGCTCGGCGCTCACACGTCAGAGGCTACTCGCGCTTTCGGAGCACGCAAGAGGGCCGCTTGCGCGGCCCTCTGAAAGCTGGATGCGCGCGAGCCTAGAAGCCGCCGCCGCCGCCCCCCATGCTGCCGGCACCGCCGCTCTTGACGGCTTGCTTGAGCGTGCTGCCGGCCGAGAACTTCGGCACCGTCGCCGCGGGGATCGTCACCTTCTCGGTCGGGTTGCGCGGGTTGACGCCCTGGCGCTCCTTGCGGTGCTGCGTCGAGAATTTCCCGAAGCCGGTGAAGTTGATCTCTCCACCGCTCGTGAGAGTCTCCTGAATCGAGTCCAGGACCGCATCGACTGCATCCGCTGCTTCCCGCCTCGACATGTTCGTCTTCGACGCCACCTGATCAACGAACTCTTGCTTGGTCACGTCCGATCCTCTCCTCCCGTTGTGGGTTCTTCCGCCAGCGGCAGACCCTAACAGTTGTGCTCTTTCGGCTCAACCATGCGGTTTTGCGGCACTTTTTGCGCCTTCCGAGAGGTCAGAGACGCGGAAAAGTCCCCGCAAACGGACACCTGCGCGGGCGAGAGCATCCGCTCCGCCTTCCTCCCGGTCGACGACGCAGACGGCATTCCGCACCTCGAGACCGGCCTCACGGAGTGCCTCGACCGCGTCCAGCGCAGCGCCCGCGGAGGTGACCACGTCCTCGACGAGGCACGTCAAATCGCCCTCCTCGAAGGCGCCCTCGAGCCGCTTGCTCGTCCCGTAGTCCTTGGCTTCCTTGCGGACGATCACGAACGGTAGGCCCGAGGCGAGCGACGCTGCAGCCGCGAGCGCAACGGCGCCGAGCTCCGGGCCGGCGAGCCGCACGGCGTCCGGCTCGGCCTCGTGCACGGCCTCGGCGATCGCCTCGCCGACCGGCCCGAGGAGCTCCGGCCGAGTCTCGAACAGGTACTTGTCGAGGTAGTACTGCGAGCGGCGGCCCGAGCGGAGGACGAAGTCGCCCTCCAGGTACGCGCATTCCCCTAGCGCTTGGGCGAGCTCGTCGCGATCCACGTCAAGCGCGGGCGGCTGTCAAGAGCTCGCGCGCGTGCTCGAGCAGCCGGTCGGCGCCCGGCTGGCCGTCGACCAGCGAGACGAGCGTGCCGTCGGCCAGGTAGAGCTCGGCGCGCTCGCGGCGGCGCGCGGCCCGCCGCCGGAACAGCAGCGCGGCGGAAGCCGAGCCGATCGCGAGCAGGAAGCCGGTCAGGAAGCTACGGCTTCTCATCGCCCGTCTTCTTCGTCGCGGTCCGGCGGCGCGGCTTGGGCTTCGCCTCCGGCTCCTGGGCGAGCCCGCGCAGGCAGCTCTTGAGGTCGTAGAAGACGAGGCCGACCGTCGGTTCCGGCGCGGTCGTCGCGGCGATCAGCCGGTCGCCGTCGGCCGCGACGAAGACGCTTCCGTCTGCCAGCGCGACGTCGAGCTGCACCAGATCCTCCATGGCATCCGCCCTGGTTACGGCTTCATCCGCCGCGCGAACGAGCTCGAGCGCCGCCTCGGCAAGCCGACCCGCCCGCTCGTCGTCGACCGTCGAGCCGAGGACCGTCCCCTCGCGGTCGAAGACGACCGCCGCCTCGACCTGGGTCGAGATCTCGGTCAGATCGGCGAGCGCCTGAGCCGTCGGAGCCATGGGTCCGACGCTACCACAGCCCATACTCAATTCCATGCCGGCCCTGCCCGAGCCGCTGGGGAAGTTCTTCCGGGATCGAGGGCCCCACCTCGCCGCCATGACCGCGTACTTCGCGCTGCTCTCGTTCGTGCCGCTGCTGTTCCTGACCGTCTCGCTGCTCGGGCTCGCCGGGCGGCCCGACGAGTCGAGCTACCTGGTCACCGAGCTGAAGCGCGCGTTCCCGGGCAGCTCGGTCGCGAGCATCGTGCACACCGTGCGAGAGATCCAGAAGCACGCGACGGCGCTCGGGATCGTCGGCGGCGCCGCGCTGCTCTGGACGTCGCTCTCGCTCTTTAGCGTGCTGGAGTCGGCCTTCAACATCGTCTACGGGCAGCCGAACCGCTCGTTCCTGCGCGGGAAGCTGCTCGCCGTCGGGCTGATGCTGCTCTCACTCGTGACGCTCTTCGTCGGGCTGCTCATCGGATCGTTCGGGTTCGACCTGCTGACGCGGTACGCCGGCGGGGTGGCCGGCAACTCGTACGTGGCGTACGGCCTCTCGGTCGCGGTCTCGCTGCTCGGCGTGCTCGTCTTCCTCGTGTCCGTCTACTACCTGCTGACGAACGTGGAGCACACCTTCCTGGACGTCCTGCCCGGGGCGGTGGTGGCGGCGGTCGTGCTCGAGGCGAGCTTTCAGGTGCTGCCGCTGTACGTGCGCTTCTCGAACAACGTCGTGGCGCTGAAAGCGTTCGGCGGCCCGGCGCTGCTGCTCGTCTGGCTGTACGTGATGGCGAACGTGATCGTCTTCGGCGCCGAGGTCAACTGGTGGCTCGCCCACCGCCGCCGGCCCTCAGTGCCCGAGGAGGCTGCGGGCCTGGCCTGAGAGCGCCCGGGCGGCGCGGGCCCGGTGTGAGTTGCGCGACTTCCACTCGTTTCCGAGCTCCGCGACCGTCTGCTGCTCGCCTTCGGGCACGAAGATCGGGTCGTAGCCGAATCCCTCCGACCCCCGTGGTTCGTCCGCGATCTGCCCCTCGAGCACACCGGTCCCACGGAGCTCGCGGCGGTCAGGGGCGATCAGGACGAGCTCGCAGACGTACCGCGCCGCGCGATCCTCGACCCCGCCTAGCTCCCCGAGCAGCCGTTCGTTCGCCTCAGTCCCCTCGGCGCCGTAGCGAGCCGAGCGAACTCCCGGCCGCCCGCCCAGCGCCTCCACTTCGAGCCCGGAATCCTCGCCCAGGACCCACTCGTCGTCCGGGCCGAAGAGGGCCTTTGCGCGCGCGTTTTCGTAGTACGTCTCCCCGGTCTCGGGCGGATAGTCCTCGGCGTCGAGCGGCTCCAGCTCCCAGTCGGGAAGCAGCGCCGAGAGCTCCCGCAGCTTGTTCCGGTTCCGCGACGCGAGCAGAACCTTTAGTCCGCCCAGCGGATCTCCAGCACGTTGTCGAGCTCCGAGAGCTTCGCCACGATCGCCGGGGCGTCGGAACGCGGCGGCAGCGTCACGTCCAGCAGCACCGTCCTCCGATCGGCCTCGTGCCCGATCTCGAGCGCGCGCAGCTGCGCGCCCTGGCTCTCGAGCTCCTGGATCAGCGGCGCCGGGCTCTCCCCGGCAGGGAGCTGCGCGATGAGCCGGTCCGTCTCGGGCCGGAAGCGGGACATCACGCGATGGGTGAGGATGCGCAGCGGCCAGAGCGAGACGATCACCAGCAGCGTCGTGATCGCGGCAGCCGAGTAGTACCCGGCCCCCGCCGTCAGCCCGATCGCCGCGACGACCCAGAGCGTGGCCGCGGTCGTCAGCCCGCGAATGGAGAGCCCCTGCCGGATGATCGCGCCCGCGCCGAGGAAGCCGATCCCGGTCACGATCTGCGCCGCGATCCGGGTCGGATCGGTGCGGACGAGACCGCCACCGTGGAGGAGGAAATCGCGGAAGCCGTAGGCGGAGGCAATCGTGAAGAGGGCCGAGCCCAGCGAGACGAGCATGTGCGTCCGAAAGCCGGCCTCCCGCTCCCGGAACTCACGCTCGAGGCCGACGGCCCCACCGAGCGCGGCCGCGAGGGCGAGGCGCAGCAGCGCCTCCTCCCACGAGAGCGACGGGACGCTAGACGCGAGCAGCATCGAGGGCCTGCTCCTGGGCCTCGCCGATCTTCTCGATCCCGGCCGCTCCCAGGTCGAGAAGCTCCTCGAGCTCGGGCCGGTCGAACGGCGCGCGTTCGGCCGTCGCCTGCACCTCGACGAGCCTGCCCGCACCGGTCATGACCACGTTCAGGTCGACCTCGGCGCTCGAGTCTTCCTCGTAGTCGAGGTCGAGCAGCCGCTCGCCGCCGACGATCCCGAGCGAGACCGCCGCGACAGAGTCCGTCAGGACGCGGCCGAGCCCGGCGCGGTCCAGCGCCCGCGCGGCCGCGACGTAGGCCCCGGAGATCGCCGCGCAGCGCGTGCCTCCGTCGGCCTGGAGGACGTCGCAATCGAGCCAGAGCGTCCGCTCGCCGAGCGCCTCCATGTCGGCCACCGCGCGCAGCGCCCGTCCGATCAGCCGCTGGATCTCGACGGTGCGCCCCTTCTGCTTCCCCGCGCTCGCCTCGCGCTGGCTCCGTTCGCCCGTCGAGGCCGGCAGCATCGAGTACTCCGCGGTCAGCCAGCCCCGGCCGGAGTCGCGGAGCCAGCGCGGCACCCCCTCGTCGAGCGACGCCGTGCAGAGCACCCGCGTCTTTCCCTGGGAATAGAGGGCCGCTCCCATCGGCTGCTCGAGGTAGTCGAGGACGATCTCGAGCGCGCGCAGCTCGTCGGGGCGCCTTCCCTCGGCCCTCATGGAACCAACTCGAGGTCCGCGACCGCCACCTGCTCGATGTCGCCGAGCGGCAGCTGCAGGAAACGCTCGCCGAGCTCCCGGAACAGGGACGGCTCGCCGGTCGTCAGGAACCGGTAGTTGCCCTCGCGCCCCTCGCCGTTCTCGATCCCCTTGCGGGCGAGCGTCTCGGCGACCTCGCGGGCGGTCTCCTCTGCCGAGAAGACGAGGGTCACGTCGCGGCCGAAGACGCGCTGGAAGATCGGCCGGATCAGCGGATAGTGCGTGCAGCCGAGAATGACGGTGTCGACCGCCGCCTCCTTGAGCGGCCCTGCGTACTCGCGCACGGCCTCGGTCGTCTGTGCTGAGAACGGGTCGTCGCTCTCGATCAGCGGGACCAGGCGCGCGCACGCGACCGGGAAGAGCTCGACCCCGGCGTCGAGATCGTGGACGAGCGTCGCGTAGCGCCCCGCCTCGACGGTCGCCTGCGTCGCCAGCAGGCCGATCCGCCGGTTGCGAGTCGCCTGCACCGCCGCGTGCGCCTCGGGCGTGATCACACCGACCACCGGCACGGTGAGCTCCTCCTGGAGCTGCGGCAGGGCAGCCGAGGTCGCCGAGTTGCAGGCGACGACGACGACCTTCACGTCCTGGCCCTCGAGGAACGCGCCGATCTCGTGCGCGAACCGGCGCACCTCGTCCAGCGGCCGCGGCCCGTACGGGAGCCGCGCGTGGTCGCCGAGGTAGACGAAATCCTCGTGCGGCATCGTCACGAGACACTCGTGCAGGACGGTCAGCCCGCCCACGCCCGAGTCGAAGACCCCGACCGGCCGCGAATCCACGGGGCGATTCTATGATGGAACCCTTGGGCCGCCGGGTCGTCGCGATTCTCGTCGCGGGCGTGATCGCGCTCGTCGCCTCCGGGCGAGCGTCCGCCTTCACCCGGCACGACCTCGTGCTGCACATGGACGACGGCGTCGACCTCGGCGCCACGCTCTACGAGCCGAACGGCGATCCGCCGCTGCAGGGCTTCCCTGCGATCGTCCTGCTTCACGGCCTGGGCGGCTCGCGGCAGGACGTCGACTTCATCGCCCAGCGGTGGGCCGACACGTTCGCCGTCCTTTCCTTCGACGCGCGCGGCCACGGCCAGTCAGGCGGGCTCGTCTCGGTCGACGGACCGCGCGAGATCGCCGACACGCGTGCCGTCCACGACTGGCTCGCGAGCCGATCGGAGATCGATCCCCACGCCATCGGCGCCTGGGGAATCTCGCTCGGCGGCGGCGCCGTGCTGCGGTCGCTGGTCGAAGGCGTCCCGTGGACTGCGGTCGCGACCGTCCAGACGTGGAGCAACCTCTACAGCGCGCTCGCACCGCAGAACCTCTCGAAGTCCGGGGCGATCTACGGCTTGCTGAGCTCCGTGCCCGAGTCGAGGCTCGACCCCTCGGTGAAGGCGATCGAGCAGGACGCGCTCGCGAGCCGAAACCTCTCAGTGCTCCGCGCATGGGCGGCGCAGCGCTCGAGCCTCTCCCAGCTGTCCCGGGTGACGACGCCCGTCTACCTCTTCCAGGGCCGGCGCGACTTCGTCTTCGACCTGGCCCAGGCGAAGGCGGCCTACCGGCTCCTGAAGGGCCCGAAGCAGCTCTACATCGGCGATTTCGGGCACGGCCCCTCGACGTTCCCCGGCCCCGACGTGGCAAGGGTCGTCGCCGAGGGCGAGAGCTGGTTCAGCCGCTGGCTGGCCCACAGCCCGATCCCACCGGGCCGATACCCGATCAACATCTCGCCGGACCCGTGGGGTGGACAGGCGCATCACTTCACGAAGCTGCCCGCATCGCGGAACGTCACGGTCGCGTTCCCCGGCCGGGACTCGTTCCCCGGCCGTGGCAAAGGCGAGCGCACGAGCGGGCGCTTGCGGACGCGCGTCGAGACCTTCGGCTCCGCACGCATCCGCGTCAAGGCGAAGCTCTCGGGCGGCTGGTCGCGCCTCGTCGCGGTGCTCACCGCGAAACCACGGCGCGGCAAGACGATCGTCGTCAGCGAGGGCGGGGTCAACACCTCGGGGATGAGCGGCTCGCACACGCTGACGATCCGGATGATTGACGACGCGACGCTGATTCCGCGCGGCTCGACGCTGACGCTGACCCTCGCCTCCAACTCGCTCGCCCAGGACCCGAACAACCTGCTCTACCTCGACCTGCCGATGCCGGCCGGGGCGAAGATCTCGCTCGGCCCGGCCCAGCTCGTCCTGCCGGTGCTGCGGAAGCCGATCTCCCGGTGACGCGGCTCGTCCTCGTCGCGGCGGCGGCGCTCGTTCTCTTCGTTCCGGCAGCAGGCAGCCGCCCGGCCGAAACTCCAGGAGTCACCGGCACCCAGGTCCTGATCGGCGGCACCGTCCCGCTCAGCGGCCAGGCCTCGGCCTTCGGCGCCATCGGCCCAGCCGCGAACGCCTACTTCAAGTACGTCAATGCCCGCGGCGGCGTCCATGGACGCAAGCTCAAGTACCTGTACCGCGACGACGGCTACGACCCCTCGCGGACGCTGGAGCTGACCCGCGAGCTCGTCGAGCAGGACAAGGTCTTCGCGATCTTCAACACGATCGGCACGGAGCACACGATTGCGATCCGCGGCTATCTGAACGCCGTCAAGGTCCCCGAGGTCTTCGCCGGCACCGGCGCCGCCAAGGTAGGCCGCGGCTACAAGCAGTTCCCGTGGACGATGGGCTACCTGCCGAGCTTCGAGGGCGAGGGCGCGATCTACGGCCGCTACGTCGTCACGCACCGGCCCAAGGCCAAGATCGCCGTCCTCTACGAGAACAGCGACTACGGCAACGACCTCTTGCACGGCCTCCAGCGCGGCCTCGGCAAGCGCGCCTCGCGGATCGTCGCCAAGCAGTCGTACGAGGTCACCGACACGGACATCCGCTCCCAGATCGCGAGGCTCCGCGCCTCGAAAGCGGACACGTTCATGCTCTTCGCCCTCCCGACCTACGCGATCCAGGGCTTCGTCGCCGCGTACAAGCTCGGCTGGTACCCGCGCTTCTTCGTCAGCGCGGTCTCGATCGAGCCGACGATCATGAGCATCGCGCGCACAAACACGAAGGGGAAGGAGACGAACAACGCGCTCAGCTTCGCGTTCGTCAAGGACCCGACCTCGCCAGCGTGGAAGCACGATCCTGCGGTCGCCCTCTACAAGAAAATCCTCAAGCGCTACGACAAGGGCGCCCGGCCCTCGGATGTCTACAACTGGTACGGGATGACGGTCGCCTACTCGATGGTCGACGCGCTCCGCCACGCCGGCCGCAATCTCACCCGGCAGAGCTTCATGCGCGCGGTCACGCACATGAACGAGCGCTCCAACCCGTTCCTGCTCCCGGGGGTCTACGTGCGCACGAGCCCGACGAACTACTTCCCGATCGCGAAGGCGCGGATGCTTCGGTATCGAAAGGACCTCTGGGTCCTCTTCGGGCCGCTTGTAAACCCACGATAGGAGGGCTTAACTATCCCAGTGCGATCTACGTCTCACCGTGTGAGGGCTTTTCCCAGGGGGTTCCTACGAAAGAAGGGGATATGAAGAAACGATTGCGCTTGCTGCTGGTCGTGTGTGCCGGGCTCCTCGGCCTGGCGTTCGCGGCGCCCGCGCTCGCCGTCTACCAGCCTGACCTGACCGTTCAGCAGTCGAGCTACAAGGTCGGCGCCGCGACGACCGCAGGATTCGTCGTCACGATCGACCCGAGCAACGATCCGACCGCGAAGATGACGATCTTCTCGCCGGCCGGCTACGCGAGCAACCTGTCGCAGACGCCCGGCACGGTCATCGGCAAGGCGCTTGCCTACGTGCAGGCCCACAAGGTCGGCGACATCATCGTGCCTCTCGCGGGCAATGTCGTCGTCGCCGATCCGGCCGATCCGGCGATCATGGCGCAATCGCAGGCCTGCACGGGCTCGACCACGAATCAGCACGTCTGGATTCTCGACACGACCCTCCAGGGCCAGAGCATCCGGATCCCGGCCTTCGTCAACGTCGTCGGGCCGTACGTCGTCCAGCAGATCTGCCTGCAGAGCCCGGCGGATCCGGCGAACGTGACCGGAGCCCAGCTGATCGTCGCCAACTACTCGGTCAAGGGCCTCTTCACCAACGCCTCCAGCAAGGGCAGCTACCAATGGGCGGCGGACTTCACGCCGTTCGTCCCCGGAACGACCACGGCGAATCCGGCCGGGACCGTCGAGTGGCGCACGTACGTCGGCCTCCCGAGCTCGCTCACCTTCAAGCGGGCCAAGAGCAAGGCTTCTCAGGTCGCGTTCTCGGGTGCGCTCTCGATCGCCGGTCTGAACCCGGGCGGCATCAAGCTGCACCTCTACTCGTCGACGAAGGCCCAGCCGGCGCCGAACTACACCCTCGGCACGCCCAACGGGCTCTTCGGCACCGGCAAGTTCGCGAGCACGAAGGGCGTCAAGAGCAACGGCAAGTACTCGATCGCGCGCAAGCGGCCGAAGGGGAAGAAGAAAACCTTCTACCAGATGCGCTTCGAGAACTACCTGCTCGTGCCCTCGACCGGCGACAACTGCGAAGGGCCGTCGCCTTCGGGCCTGCCGATCCCGTGCAACGGGACGTCGCTCGCGCCCCTGACCAGCGCGAACACGATCGTCGTCAAGCCAAGGCGTTAGGAACCGAGGGGCCCCGCCCCTTCGCGGGGCCTCTCACTTTTCTACCGGCAGCTCGTCGTGGCGGGACCACTCGTGCCACGAGCCGGGGTAGTTGCGCGCGTCGTAGCCGGCGGCTCGGAGGGCGAGCGCGGCCAGGGCCGAGCGCGAGCCGGAGTGGCAGTACGTGACGACCGCTGCTTCTTCCGGGAGCCCCGCCAGCTCGCGCACCTGCTCCGGCGGCAGCGGCTGGCCGGCGCCCGCGAACAGGCGCTCGTACTCGAGCAGCCGCGCGCCCGGGATGTGGGCCTGGCGCGGATCGCAGGGTGACCCGGCCTTGCCCGAGTACTCCTCGGGAGTGCGGACGTCGAGGATCGTGAGGTTCGGGTCGTCGAGGCGATCGCGGAGCTCCTGCCAGGTCGGCACCGCCTCGAGGCGCGGCTCCAGGCGCGTCTTCGTCTTCTGCAGCTCGACCGCGCCCGCTTCGACCTCCCCGGGCCAGCCGGCGAACCCCTCTGCCAGGACGGAGACGCTCGGATGCCCCGCGAGCAGCGCCGCCTGGGCCGAAGCGGCGGCACCGACGCAGTCGCCTCGGTCGTAGAGGACGAGCCGCTCGCTGCCGTCGACGCCGTGGCGGCCCAGCCGCCGCTGCACCTCGACCGCGAACTCGCGCAGGGTCTCCGCCTCGGCGAAGGGAGGCGGCGAGCCGAGCACGAGCGGGATCGAGCCGGGCAGGTGCCCGCGCTGGTGGGCGTTCGGGCCGCGCACGTCGCCGAGCAGGAGGTCGGGCTCGCCCTGGTGCTCCTGGACCCAGGCGGCGTCGACCAGAGGCGGCAGCTCAGACACCGGCCAGGAACTCCTCGACGACGAGCCTGAACTCCTCGGGCCGCTCGAAGCTAGGCAGGTGCCCGGAGCCGGAGAACGTGTGCGAGCGGCCGTTGCGGGCTGACGCCGCTAGCGCCTCGGCCTCGTCCCCGCTCAGGAAGGGGTCGTGCTCGCCGCGGGCGACGAGCACCTTCGCCTCGGTCTCGCGCACGAGCCCGGTGGAGTCCGGCCGGTCGCGCATCGCCGCAACCGCCGTGGCGAGCTCCTCGGCGCTCTGTTCGAGCGCGATCTCGCGCGCCCTCGCCACGGCGCCCTCGTCGGCGTCTTCCGGGAACAGAGCCGGCCGCTGCCGCCCCCAGAGGGCCTCGACGCCCTCCTCCCACAGGAGCGCGATCGTCTCGTCACGCCCCGGGAGCCGCTCCGGAGGATCCGGCTCGGCCCTCGCGCCGACGAGCACGAGTGCCCGCACGTCCGCGTGCGCGAGCAGCCGCTGCGCGCAGTAGCCGCCCATCGACGCGCCGACGACTGCGAGCGGGCCGTCGTGCTCGGCCGCCAGCTGCTGCGCCCAGCCGTCGATGCTCTCGCCCCGTCCGTAGAGCCGCGGAGCGACGCCTTCGTACCCCTCCCACATGCGCTCGTCGAACGGGAAGGCGTGCAGCAACAGGACCTTCACAGCGCGGCGACGACTTCGCGCTCGGCCGCGATCGCCGGCCTGGCGGAAAGGCGCTCGAGCCAGTCCGCGAGCGCAGAACCGAGCTCG
>VAXM01000008.1 GCA_005883335.1 Actinomycetota bacterium | reverse complement strand
TCGGCGGCAGCGCAGTGATCGTCGCCCGCGGCGAGTTCAGGCTTCCCTGAGCTCGACGGCTTCGATCTCCGGAAGCTCGGGGGCGAGGGACCTCCAGAAGACGCCTCCGTTCTCCGACAAGTAGAGGCGGTTGCGGGCGGCGTAGAGGACGTAATCCGGATTGTCCTCGGCGATCGCGACCGCGCGGCCGGCGGGGAGGCCGCCGCCGGACTCGCGCCAGGTGCGGCCGGCGTCGTTCGAGATGGCGAGCGGCGGGCGCCGGTCGACGACCGCGATCACCGTCGAGCCCGACGCGGCCGCCGCCACCACGCGGGGCAGTTCGACCTCGAGCGTCGGCCGCTCGACGTGCACGTCCGAACTTCCGAGCACG
Source organism: Actinomycetota bacterium (assembly GCA_005883335.1). GTDB lineage: Bacteria > Actinomycetota > Thermoleophilia > Gaiellales > Gaiellaceae > AC-32. The sequence continues at coordinate 17,804 of VAXM01000008.1, read as the reverse complement.
ACCTCCTCCTCCAAATCGACCTCGAAGACTCCGTCGACGGTGCCGACAAGCGCCCTCATCTCAGCCGCCGCGCGAGCAGGCCCGTGACGAGCGCGCCGGCCCGCCGCGCCGAAGCGGCCGGCGCATGCCCGCCGGCTCTCGCCGCCAGGTACGAGACCGCGAACGCGTCGCCCGCGCCGGTCGGGTCGATCGGGCCGCCCACCGGCTGCGTCGCAACCTGCTCGAGCCGCCCGTCCGCGTAGACCAGCGATCCCCGCGACCCGAGCGTCACCACCACCTCCGGCACCCCGAGCGCCCGCAGGGCAGTCTCGTCCGGCTCGCCTACGAGCACCCGAGCCTCCTCCTCGGCGAGCTTCAGCACCGCGACGTGGCGAAGCACCTCCGGGTCGTAATCCCCGTCCAGCTCCAGCGGCCCCGTCCGCGCGGGCCGCACGAGCCCCTGACCGTCGAGGAGGATCTGCCGCCGATCCGCGGCGAGCTCGGCCAGCGTGTCGGTCGGGAAGTCCGACCGCGCCAGGGCACCCACGTGGATCCAGCGCGCCTCGCCGAGCCCGCGCACGTCCTCGGGCGACCACGGGTCGCCGAGAGCGTCCACGGTCATCTCCCGCCGGTCGCCCGTGTAGCGGAACGAGAACGCCGCGGTCGACGAGCCGCGCAACCACAGAACCGGGATCCCGAGCGCGACGAGCGGCCGCGCAAACTCGGCTCGCTCTGCGTCCGCGCATTTCGCCGCCACGAGCGCGGGCGAGGCGAGCACCCGCAGTGCCCGCGCCGCCCAGAACGGAGCGCCGCCGACCCGCGGCGGAGCGCCGTCAACGAGGTCGCGCGAGAGGTTCCCGACTACGGCGAGCTGCGGCACGGCGCGAATCTATCCGTGCCCGCAGCCAGATCGCGACGAGCGCGAGTCCGAACGCGGCCGCGAAGCTCGGCAGCGATGCCGTCCAGCTCGCGTGACCGGGATGCAGGTTGTTCACGACCGTCGTCCACCAGTGCGGCCCGACCGGCGAGAGCCACTGGTAGAGCGCGAAGCCGGCGAACCAGCACAGCAGCAGCTCCCAGCGCGCCGTCGGTGCCGAGAAGACGTCCTCCGGCTCGTAGTGCGCTCCGCGCGTTAGCCAGTCGACGAGCAGCACGGCGAACAGCGGCACGAACACCGAGCCGAGCAGGTAGAGGAACGTCAGGTAGTTGCCGAGGTCGATCGCGATCGCGCCACCCGTCGCCACGGCGCCGACGAGCACGATCAGCAGCCGCTGCGAGGCCCACGGGACGACGTTCTGGATCGAGACTGCCGTCGAATAGATGTCGGCGAATGCCTCGTCGCTCTCGTCCACGGTGAGCATCAGCAGCGCGACGATCGCCAACACGCTCCCGCTCGCGACGGCGGTCGGAATCTGGGCGGGCTCGCTCAGCCCGCGCTCGAGCACCAGCACCGACCCGAGCCCGAAGCACCAGAGCGTCGGCACGAAGTAGCCGATCCCCGCTCCGAAGAAGCCGCTCCGCCGGTCGCGTGAGAAGCGCGTGTAGTCGGCGGCCAGCGGCGTCCAGGAGATGATGTTCCCGATCACGAGGTCGATGCCCTGGCCCAGCGAGACGCCGCCCGTCCCGCGCGTGTGCCAGAGGTGGTGCAGGTTCGCCTTGTCGAGCGCCCACCAGGTCAGGTAGACGATCGACGCAGCGACCGCCCAGACGGCGAACTTGCGGAGGTAGCGGCGCACGAACCCGACCGGCCCGAGCAACCCCAACGCGATCGAGACGGCGCCGAACACGAGCGCCCACAGCCAGCGAGCCTCGAACCCGAACACGCGTTGCGAGAGCGCTGCCGCGGCGGTCGAGATGATGATCAGCTCGAAGGTCGACCAGCCGAGGTTCTGAGCGACGTTCAGCACCGTCGGCGCGTACGAGCCGCGCCGGCCCAAGGGCGCGCGCAGCAGCACCATTCCCGGCACGCGCGCGTCGGCGCCGATCGCGCCCGCGAGCCCGAGCAGAACGTTCCCCGCGACCGCCCCGATCAGGATCGCCAGCAGCGCCTGCTTGAACGACAGCATCGGCACGAGGCCCGCGGCCGCGACGATCACGAGCAGGCTGACCGAGAGGTTGCCCCAGAGCAGCGTCGTGTCGAACAGCCCGAGCACGTGCAGCCTCTTGGGCACGGGCGTGATCCCCCAACTCGGCGTTCGCTCGTCCATCGACTCCCTCCGCCGGCATTACCCGGATCAGGTTCTCGGGTGTGTTCTCAGCCGCCTCGGCGGCACCCCGGAGCGGTCAGACTAGCCGCCGCCCGCGATTACACGCTGCCAGAGCGGGTACCCACCGACCAGGGTGAACGCCCCCCGGGAGGACCGGCGCTGCCTTGCGTTTCTCGTCCTGGCCGTGGTCCCGCTCGCAGGGTGCGGCGGCTCGCAGAACGCCCTCGCCCCCGAGAGCCACCAGGCCCGGGACATCGCGACCCTCTTCTGGTGGATGATGGGCGGCGCCTGGGTCGGGCTTGGGCTGGTGGTGGGGCTGCTGCTGTGGTCGTGGAAGCGCCGCAACCGCCGCGGCTTCGGCCGGGACGTCGAAGGCGACAAGCCGGGCGAGAAGCGCAGCTGGTACGCGGTCGTCGTGCTCGGCATCGTGATGCCGATCGCGGTCATCTCGACGCTCTTCGTCGTCTCCGACCTGTTCGTGATCAAGACGACGCAGGCGCCTGCCAGCACCACGACCAAGCTGACCGTCCAGGTGATCGGCCATCAGTGGTGGTGGGAGGTCCGCTACCCGGGGACGACCGCCGTCACCGCCAACGAGCTCCACATCCCGGCCCGGACGCCGGTGCGGGTCGAGGTGAAAACCGCAGACGTCATCCACAGCTTCTGGGTCCCTGAGCTGAACCGCAAGATTGACACGATCCCGGGGCGCTCGAACGTCGTCGAGCTGGACGCCGACCAGGTCGGGCGCTACCGCGGCCAGTGCGCCGAGTTCTGCGGGCTCCAGCACGCGCACATGGCCATGTACGTCTTCGTCGACGAGCCGTCCGCCTTCCGCCGCTGGCTCGCACAACAGGAGAAACCTGTCGAGGCGCCGTCGAGCGCGCTCGCCGAGCGAGGGGCGCGGCTCTTCCTCGACGGCCCGTGCTCGAGCTGCCACGCGATCAGAGGCACCGACGCCGACGGCTACGTCGGGCCCGACCTCACACACGTGGCCTCGCGCGCCACCCTTGGCGCCCTCACCGTTTCCAACACCCCGGATGACCTCCGCCAGTGGATCCTCCACTCGCAGCAGGCCAAGCCGGGGAACCAGATGCCCGACTTCAACGCGTCCGGGGCCCGCCTCGACGCGCTGGTCGCGTTCCTAGAAGGGCTCAAGTAGATGGCGATCGCAACGCCGCCGACCCCCGCCGCCGCCGAGCGCATGGAGCGGCTCGAGCAGATCTGGGAGAGCCGCCCCGGAATCCTCGGCTGGCTGACGACGACCGACCACAAGCGGATCGGCCTCCTCTACTTCTGGACGACGCTCGCGCTCTTCGGCGCGGGAGGGGCAGAGGCGCTGCTGATCCGGACGCAGCTGGCTCAGCCGAACCAGCACGTCGTCTCCCCGCAGACCTTCGACGAGCTCTTCTCGATGCACGGGATCACGATGATCTTCTTCTTCATCATCCCGATGACGACGGGGGCCTTCGGGAACTACCTGCTCCCGCTGCTGCTCGGCGCGCGCGACATGGCGTTCCCGCGGATGAACGCCCTCAGCTACTGGATCTTCCTCGCCTCGGCGATCTTCATCTACACGAGCCTCTTCATCGGCAAGGCGCCGAACGCGGGCTGGTTCAACTACGTGCCGCTCGCGAGCAAGCAGTTCAACCCCGGGCACAACATCGACTTCTACTGCCTCGGGATCATCTTCAACTCGATCGCGTCGACGCTCACCGCGGGGCAGTTCATCGTCACGATCTTCAAGTCGCGCGCGCCCGGAATGTCGCTCAACCGGATGCCGCTGTTCTGCTTCGCGATGCTCGCCGCGTCCTTCGGCCTGCTCTTCGCGCTACCCGCGCTGAGTGCCGACACGACCTTCCTGTTCCTCGACCGCAACGTCGGGACGCACTTCTTCGACGCCTCGCACGGCGGTTCGGCGCTGCTCTGGCAGCACCTCTTCTGGATCTTCGGGCACCCCGAGGTCTACATCCTGATCGTGCCGGCGTTCGGGATCGCGACGTCGATCATCCCGGCCTTCACCCAGCGCCGCCTCGTCGCGTTCCCGCTCGTCGCGGTGGCCGAGCTGCTCGTCGTCTTCGTCGGCTTCGGCGTCTGGGCGCACCACATGTACGCCGTCGGGATGACGACGATCTCGATGATCTTCTTCGCCGCGGCGACCGCGATGGTGGTGATCCCGAGCACGATCCAGGTCTTCGCCTGGTGCATGTCGTTCATCACCGGCTTCGCACGCTTCAAGACGCCGCTGCTCTTCATCGCCGGCTTCATCTTCATGTTCGTGACCGGCGGGCTGACCGGGATCATGTTCGTGGCGATCCCGTTCGACCAGCAGGTGACGGACACCTACTTCATCGTCGCCCACTTCCACTACATCATCTTCGGGGCCGCGGTCTTCCCGATCTTCGGCGGCATGTACTACTGGTTCCCGAAGGTCACGGGGAAGCTCTACTTCGAGCGGCCGGGCCAGATCAGCTTCTGGATCATCTTCGTCGGGACGAACCTGCTCTTCTTCCCGATGCACATCGTCGGGCTGCTCGGGATGACGCGGCGCGTCTCGACCTACCCCTCGGGGCTCGGCTGGACGGCGTACAACCTCGCCGAGACGATCGGCGGCTTCGTCACGCTCGCCGGGATCCTGCTGCTGCTCGGGAACCTGTTCGTCAGCTACTTCCGCGGCCCTCCGGCCGGCCCTGATCCGTGGCACGGCCCGACGCTCGAGTGGACGACGAGCTCGCCGCCGCCCGAGTACGACTTCGCGGTCATCCCGCGCGTGACGAGCGCGTACGCGAATTGGGATCCCGTCGACCGGGAGGCGGACCGGCTCAACCTCGCGGACGGCCTGCTCATGCTCGAGCACGGCCACGAGCAGCCGACGGTCACGCCCGTGGACGGGAGGCTCGCCGAGATCGCGCAGATGCCGCACGAGTCGCCGTGGCCGCCGGTGCTCGCGCTCGCCCTCGCGCTGGTCTTCACGATGCTGCTGATCGGGCTCTACGGCGTGGCCGGGATCATGGGGCTCGTCTGCCTGCTCGCGCTCGCCGGCTGGCACTCGCAGGAGCCTCCCGAATGAGTGGCTACTCGGTTCCTCAGTCCCAGGTCGGGCGGCCCACCGCGTGGTGGGGTATGACGATCCTGATTGCGAGCGAGGCCACGCTGTTCGGCACGTTCATCGGCACCTATTACTACCTCCGCTTCAAGACCCCGACCTGGCCGCCGGGCGGGATCCCGGAGCCGAAGCTGGTCGTGCCGCTGGTCATGCTCGCCGTGCTCGTCTCGACCACCGTGCCGATGCGTCTTGCCGCGACCGCCGCGCGCACCGGCCGGCTCGCCGCGACGCGGCTCTTGATCGCCGTCGCACTGGTCGTCCAGAGCGGCTACTTCGCCTACGAGGTGCACGACTTCTCCGACCAGCTGCACCGCTTCGACATCACGCGCAACGCGTACAGCTCGATCTACTACACGTTGCTCGGCGCCGACCACGCCCACGTCTTGCTCGGCGTCCTCTTCAACCTGTGGCTGCTCGGGAAGCTCGCGCGCGGCTTCACGAGATACCGGATCCACGCCGTCCAGGCGATCGCCTGGTACTGGCTCGCCGTCAACGTCCTGACGATCGCCGTGATCGGGACCCTGCTCTCCGCCCGCGCATGAGCTTGCGGCGGCTCGAGATCCTGCAGTGGGTCGGGCTGCTGCTCGGCGCGCTCGTGTGGACCGGCCAGCACGTGGTCGGCTACGGCGTCACCGAGGCGGCGTGCAGCCCCGGCGGGACGCACTGGGGAATCCGCACGGACACCTGGGAGGCGGTGCTGATGGCGGCCGCCGCCGGTTGCGTGCTCGCGGCCGGGCTCGCCGCGGTGACCGTCGTCGTCCGGACGCGCGAGGAGAGCTACGAGAGCCCGCCGCCGACCGGGCGCGTGCGCTTCCTCGCGATCGCGGCCATTACGGCGAACCTGATCTTCCTCGTGATCATCCTGCTCGACGGTCTCGGGTCGATCTTCAACGTCGCCTGCCGCCAGGGATGAGGCGCCTGCTCGTCACCGGCCTGCTCGCGCTCGCGCTGCCGGCGGCCGCCGCGGCAGCCGGCGACCAGCAGCTCGGCTACCGCCTCTTCGGGCAGTACTGCGTCGCCTGCCACGGCGTCGCGGGCAGCGGCATCGCTCCCGCCCGGGTGATCGGCACCGGGCCGCAGCGCGTGCCGCGGCAGCAGCTCGGGCTGGCGCCGTCGCTGCAGGGCGTCGGCGCGCTGGCGGCCGACTTCTACTTGCGCACGGGCTACATGCCGCTGCAGCACGTCGGACTACAGCCGCGGCGCAAGCCGGTCATCTTCGACGAGCCGCAGCTGGAGGGGCTGATCGCCTACGTCGCCTCGCTCGGCCGCGGGCCGAAAGTGCCGAAGCCGCATCCCGAGCGCGGGAGCCTCTCAGAGGGGATGCAGCTCTTCACCGACCATTGCGCCGGCTGCCACCAGGTCGTCGGCGAGGGCGGCTACGTCACGGGCGCGCTGCCGCCGCCGCTCAAGGACGCCACATCGACCCAGATCGCCGAAGCGATCCGGATCGGCCCGTATGTGATGCCGCGCTTCTCGACGAAGGCGCTCTCGCCGTCGCAGGTCAACTCGATCGTCCGCTACGTCCGGTACGCGAAGAGCCCGGACGACCGGGGCGGCTGGGCGATCGGCCACGTCGGCCCGATCCCGGAGGGACTGGTGGCCTGGTTCCTGGGAATGACGGCGCTCGTCGCCTGTTGCATCGCGATCGGTCGGAGGTTCAGGCGTGGGTAGGGCGAGGGACGCGCTCGTCGCCGGGCTGCTCCTGCTGGCGCGGAAGCGGAAGCGCCGGCTCTGGCCCGGCCAGCGGGAACGAATCGTGCCGCCCGCCTCGCGCAACCCCGGCTCGGAGCTCCTGGCGACGCTGCTGCTGCTCGCGGCGGCGGGCTGCGCGGTCGCGTTCATCGTCGTCTACGTCCTCGACCGCCTGCCCGCGCACACCCAGCTCCTCGGGCTCTCGCTCGGGCTCGCTTGCCTGTTCGTCGCCGCGGCGCTGATCGTCACAGCCAAGCGGCTGATCGTGACCGAGGAGCTCGAGGACGACTACCCGGCCGAGGAGCACGTGGACGAGCAGGAGACCGTGCTCCAGCTGGTCGCGGACAGCGGCTTCAGCCGGCGGCGGTTCTTCAAGCTCGCGCTCGGTGCGGCCGGCGGCGCGCTGGCGCTTGCGGTCCTGACGCCGATCGCGTCGCTTGGGCCGGCGATCGACCTCGCGCGCTTCTACGCGACCCCGTGGCGCCGCGGCCGCCGCCTCGTCGACGAGCACGGACGGCCGTACCGCGCCTCGGACGTCGAGGAGGACACGCTCTACACCGCCTTCGCCGAGGGATCGGACAAGGAGCAGCTGGGCTCGTCGCTCGTCCTCGTCCGGCTGCCGAAGGACCGGCTGAAGCTGCCGGCCGGGAACTCCGGCTACGCGGCCGACGGGATCGTCGCCTACTCGAAGATCTGCACCCACGCCGGCTGCGCGATCTCGCTCTACCGCGCGCCGCTCTTCCAGCCCGACGAGCCCACGCCGGCGCTCGTCTGCCCCTGCCACTACTCGACCTTCGACCCGGCGAGCGGCGGCAGGGTCACGTTCGGCCCGGCCGGCCGGAAGCTGCCGATGCTGCCGCTCACGATCGCCCCGAACGGCGAGCTCCGGGCCGCGGGGAACTTCGACTCCGCCGTCGGCCCCTCCTGGTGGGGCGTTCGGACGAAGAGGCCGACGTCGTGATTCGCAAGCTCGTCCGGTTTCTCGACCGCCGGACCGGCACGGCACCGCTCCTGCGCAAGACGCTGCGCTACCTCTTCCCGGACCACTGGTCGTTCCTGCTCGGCGAGGTCGCGCTCTACTCGTTCGTCATCCTGGTCGCGACCGGGATCTACCTGACGCTCTTCTACGAGAACAGCACCGCGACGGTCGTCTACCACGGGCCGTACGTCCCGCTCCAGGGGCAGGAGATGACGCAGGCGTACCGCTCGGTGCTCGACATCTCGACGACGGTCAAGGCCGGCCTCCTGATCCGCCAGACGCACCACTGGGCCGCGGACATCTTCATCGCCGCGATCGTGCTGCACCTGATCCGGATCTTCTTCACAGGCGCGTACCGCAAGCCGCGCGAGCTGACCTACTGGATCGGGCTGACCATCCTGCTTGTCTCGCTGCTCGAGGGCTACCTCGGCTACTCGCTGGCCGACGACCTGCTCTCGGGGATGGGGCTCGCGATTGGCTACGGAGTCGCGGTCTCGATCCCGTTCTTCGGCGCGAACCTCGCGGCGCTGATCTGGGACGGGCCCTTCCCCGGCAAGCACGACTTCTTCTCGCGCATGTACGTCGCGCATGTCTTCCTGATCCCGGCGCTCATCGGGGCGCTGCTCGTGCTGCACCTCGCGCTCGTGGCGCTCAGGCACCACACGCAGTTTCGCGAGACGCGCCGCCAGACGGAGCGGAAGGTGGTCGGCATCCCGACCTTCCCGGGACAGACGCCGCGCTCCCTTGGGCTCTTCTTCGCCGTCGCGGGCGTGCTGTTCCTGCTCGGCGGGCTGGTGCAGATCAACCCGATCTGGCTCTGGGGGCCTTACCACACCTACATCTCGACCAACGGGGCCCAGCCGGACTGGTACCTCGGCTGGCTGATCGGCGCGCTGCGGCTCGTGCCGGGGTTCGACCTCACGATCGGGCACTACACGCTGGTTGCGAACCCGTTCTGGGGCGGGGCCGCCCTCCCGTCCCTCGTGTTCATATTCCTCTACCTCTGGCCCTGGCTCGAGCGGCGCTTCGGCGGCGACAGCGCCTATCACAACCTGCTCGACCGGCCCCGCGACGCTCCCATGCGGACGGCGATCGGAATGACGACGTTGACCTGGGTCTTCCTGCCGTTCGTCGCGGGCAGCTCGGACCGGATCTACGTGACCTTCGGGCTGCCGTACATCCCTCAGATCTGGGCGTTCCGTGTCCTGGCGGTGGTTGCGCCGCCGCTCGCCGGGCTGATCGCGTTCTGGGTCTGCCGGGAGCTGCAGGCGGGCGAGCGGGTGGAGCGGAGGCGCAAACGCGCGGAGGAGGAGGCGGAGCTCGCCTGATGCTCACCGTGCTGCAGGAGAAGCTCGCGGAGGCGCACGGGCTGGCGATCGCGGCCGCGGTGGTGGTGGACAAGGTCGAGGAACGGACGCTCGACCTCGAGCTGCGCCGCCGGCTCTGGGCGATGCAGGAGGACGCTGCCGAGGTTCGCGCTCGGTGCCTCGCGGTCGAGCAGGCGCTCGCCGATCCGCTCGCCGAGGAGCTGCTCGCGCACGCAAACCTGACGCGGGAGCACGCGGCCGATCTCACCGCCGCGTGGTTCAAGGCGGGAACGAGCCCGCTGCGCGCTTGGAGCTTCCTGGCGATGGGCGAGGCCGGGGAGGTCGCGACCTGGGCGGCAGTGGAGGCGTTGGCGGCGCGCGCTCAGGCCGACGGCATCGCGGGTCTCGCTACATGGGCGCTGCCGCTGCAGCGGCGCCACCTCGAGCTCGCGCTGGACGGGGCGGCGCTCCTCGCTCGCCAGGCGGATCCGAACGGGCCGCGCTGGGGCTAGTCGCCTACGGCGCCGAACGCCTGAGCTCGTTACACATTCGTAACGGTGGCTGCCGCCGAACCACCGATTTCGTCACACATTCGTTTCGGTGGCCGAAGACGGCCCGTAGCCCAGCCGCTCACGCTGCGGTGCCACCGTGTACTTCGGATCGCGCGCCGACTGAAAGCCCGCCTTGAAGACCGACCAGCGCAGCGCCGCCTCGCCCGCCAGGAGCAGCGCGCCGCCCGCCACGGCCGCGAAGCGACTCCGCCGCCCGGCCGCGCCGATCAGCGCCGCGCCTCCCAGCGAGCACGCCTTCGCGAGCTTGGCGTACGTCCCGGCCTCCTCCTGGTGATACGGCTCGCCGAGCATCCCGAGCCGCTTCTCCATCGCCTGCATGACGACGTTCTCGACGATTGTCCCGCCGACGGCCAGCCGCCGTGCCGGTCCCGCGTGCTCGCGGGGAACCGCAACGGCGGCAGCAGCGCCGGCGCTCGCCACAGCGCCCGAGCCGAACAGGAACGGCAGCTCGTGCCGCGCCTCATGCCAGACCGGCACCGCCGTGTCGGCGACGAGCGTTCCCGTGTAGACGGCGAGCGGCCCGCCGGTCAGCGCCGAGACCGCCTCGGCCGCGTACTTCACGACCTTCAGCCGACCGGTCGCCTCGAGCAGCGCCGCGGTCGCGCTGGCGCCCCCGGAAATCCCCAGGATCCAGCTGCCGACGCTCATCGGCGAAGTCACTTTGAAGACGCGGAACATGTTCAGGAACCGCTCCGGCCGCCCGAGGTCGGAGATCAGCAGCACCGGGCTGACCAGGTCCGCCGCCGCGGCCACGTACAGCGACCGCCGCGCGAGCGGCTCGTTCCCCCGCAGCCGGGCGACCAGGCTCAACACCGACGACGCGCCCGCGAGCCCGCCGGTGAAGAAGTACCACGGGATCTCCGGCTGCCAGACCGGCTCCTTGATCACCGGCCGGCCGTAGTACGAGCTCACGTCGATCCCCCCACGAATGCGGCCAGGACCCCCGCAACCACGGCGCCCGCCGCGATTGCGGCGCTGCGGTACATCGAAGGCAGGTCGCGCGTGGTGACGACCGGGTCGGGCGGCAGCCCGTACACCTCGGGCTCATCGAGCAGCAGGAAGAACGCGCCGAAGCCGCCCACCCCGTCGCCGGGGTCACGCCCGTAGAGCCGCGCCCCGTTCCAGTTCTCCGCCTGCAACTTCTCCAGTCGCTTGTCCGCCCGCTCGCGGAGCTCGTCCAGCGGGCCGAACTGGATCGAATCGGTCGGGCAAGCCTTGGCACAGGCGGGCTCGTGGCCGCCCTTGAGACGGTCGTAGCAGAGCGTGCACTTCCAGACGCGCCCGTCCTCCTCTTTCGTCAGCACCGGCAGAGCGGGCGGGTCCTGCCTGGGCAGGTGCCGCTTGTCGAGCACTCCGAACGGACACGCGGGAACGCAGTAGCCGCAGCCGTTGCAGATGTCCTGCTGGACGACGACCGTCCCGTACTCGGTCCGGAACAACGAGCCTGTCGGGCAAACGTCCAGGCACCCCGCGTGCGTGCAGTGCTTGCAGACGTCGGAGGACATCAACCAGCGAAGGGGGTCGCTCTGCTCGATGAACGCCACGTGCCGCCACGTATTGGCCCCCAGCTCCGAGGTGTTGTCGTACGACTCGCCCGTCCAGACCAGCCCGTCCTCGGGCACGAGGTTCCACTCCTTGCAGGCGACCTCGCACGCCTTGCACCCGATGCAGACCGACGTGTCGGTGAAGAAGCCCATCCGCTCCTTCGCCTCGGGCCCGTAGCTATCGAGCACGGCTGCGCATCTCCTCGACGAACCTCGGCAGCGCCGCGCCGCGCGGCCGTCGCCCCGGCCTGATCCCGACCGAGAACGCCTTCACCTCCTGGATGTGGACGTTCGGATCGAGCGCGATCGACGAGAGGTCGTTGGCGGCGCCTCCGGTCGTGAGGCCACGGGAGCCCCAGTGGTACGGCAGTCCGATCTGATGGGTCTTGCGCCCCTGCACCTCGATCGGCGGGATCCGGTCGGTGACGAGCACGCGCGCCTCGATCGCCGACCGCGACGAATAGATCGTCGCCCAACCCCCGTGCTCGAGCCCCGCCTCCTTCGCGAGCTCCGGGCTGACCTCGCAGAACATCTCGGGCTGGAGCTCGGAGAGGTAGGGAACTGTCCGCGACATGCCGCCGGCGGTGTGGTGCTCCGTCAGCCGGTAGGTCGTCGCGACGTACGGGTAGAGCTCGGACCCAGGCTCGCTTCCGACGGGGTTGTACGGGTTCTCCGGCCGCTCGAACTGCTGCCGTCGCGGGTTCGCCCGCTGCGAGTAGAGCGAGTTGTCGAACGGCGACTCGTGCGGCTCGTAGTGCGTCGGCAGCGGGCCGTCCTCGAGCCCCTGCGGGACGAACAGCCAGGAGCGTCCGTCCGCTTGCATGATGAACGGGTGGTCGCCCGCGATCGCCTTCTCGGCCTTCGCGTCGTCGGGCGGCACGTAGCCCGGCTCCTTGTCCTCCTCGAAGTCGGGGACGTCGAGGCCTGTCCACTTCTTCTGCTCCTCGTCCCACCAGACGTATTTCTTGCGCTCCGACCACGGCTTGCCGTCGGGATCCGCCGAGGCGCGGTTGTAGAGGAGCCGGCGATTGGCGGGCCACGCCCAGGCCCACTCGGGCGCGACGTAGCCCTGCTCCCAGTACGGCTCCTTGCGCGCGGTCTGGTTGACCCCATCCTTGAAGCAGCCGCAGTAGATCCAGCAACCGCACAGGGTCGAGCCGTCGGCCTTCAGCTTCGGGTAGCCGTCGAGGAAGGTGCCGCTTTCGATCTCCCTGCCGCTCACTTCCTGCAAGACCGCCTCCGCGTCCGGCTCCTGGATCGCCGAGTGCGTCGGATACTCCCAGCGCAGCGCCTTGATCAACTTGTCCCGCGGCGCCTCCGAGCCGGCCAGCTTCTGCTTGATCATCCGCCCGAGGTGGAAGTAGAACCAAAGCTCCGAGCGGCAGTCGCTCTTCGGCTCGGTCGCCTGCCAGTGCCACTGCAGCAAGCGCTGGGTGTTCGTGAAGGAGCCGTCCTTCTCGGTATGCGTCGCCGCCGGCAGGAAGAAGATCTCGGTCGGGATCTCCTCCGTCCTCAGCTCGCCCGACTCGATCTCGGGGCTGTCGTACCAGAAGGCCGCGGATTCGATCTCGACGACGTCGCGGACAACGAGCCAGTCGAGCTTCGCGAGCGCGAGCCGGTGCGCCTTCGAGTTCGAGTTCCCGACGGCCGGGTTCTCGCCGGCGATGATGTAGCCCTTCACGTTCCCGTCGAGCATCTGCAGCGTTGTCCAGTAGACGGAGTTGTCGTCGTCGACGCGCGGGAGCTCGTGGAAGAGCCAGTCGTTGCCCTCGGTGGCGTTCTCGCCGAAGTACGCCTTCATCAGGCTCACCCAGTAGGCGTCGAAGTGGCCCCACCAGCCGGTTGGTGACGTATTGGCGTCGATGAAGTTCTGGAAGTCGCCGTACGTCTCGGTGTGCGGCATCGGCAGGTAGCCGGGGAGGATGTTGAAGAGGGTCGGGATGTCGGTCGACCCCTGGATCGAGGCGTGGCCGCGCAGCGCCATGATCCCGCCGCCCGGCCGGCCCATGTTGCCGAGGAGCTGCTGCACGATCGCGGCCGTGCGGATGTACTGGACGCCGACGGTGTGCTGGGTCCACCCGACCGAGTAGACGAAGGCGCCCGTGCGCTCACGACCCGAGTTGTCGCAGATTGCGGAGCAGTACTCGAGGAAGTCGTCGACAGAGCAGCCGCAGGTATCCGCGACGAGCTCGGGGGTGTAGCGCGCGTAGTGCTTCTTCAGGAGCTGGAAGACGCAGCGCGGATGCTTGAGCTCGAGGTCCTCCTCGGGCGGCTCGCCGTGCTGGAGGCCGCCGCCGTGACCGCCGTGCCCGGACTGCTCACCGCGAGTCTCGAAGCCCTGTTCGCGCTGCCCCGCCGCCCCGTGCGCCTCCATCCCGGCGTACTGCCAGCTCGTCGGATCGTACTTGCCCTTCTCAGGGTCCCAGCCCGAGAAGAGCCCGTCGAGATCCTCGGTGTCGACGAAGTCCTCGTGGATGATCGCCGGCGCGTTCGTGAAGTGCTTGACGTACTCCTCGAAGTAGCGCTCGTTCTCGAGGATGTAGTTGACGACGCCGCCGAGAAAGGCGATATCGGAGCCGGCGCGGATGCCGATCCAATCGGTCGACATCGCGCTCGTGCGGGTGAAACGCGGATCGATGTGGAAGACGCGCGCGCCGCGCTCCCTGGCCTCCATCACCCACTGGAACCCCACCGGGTGGTTCTCGGCCATGTTCGAGCCCATGATCGTGATCACGTCCGCGTTCTGCAGGTCCTGCTGGAACGTCGTGGCCCCGCCTCGTCCGAACGAGGTCCCCAGACTGGGGACCGTGGAGCTGTGTCATATGCGGGCCTGGTTCTCGACCTGGACGATCCCGAGCCCGACGCACAGCTTCTTGATCAGGTAGTTCTCCTCGTTGTCGAGCGTTGCGCCCCCGAGGTTGCCGATCGCCATCGTGCGGTTCAGCTCGTCGTCCCAGCTGGCCGTGCGCGTGTCGAGGATGCGCTGCACGATCATCCCCATCGCGTCGTCGAGCGGCAGCTCCTCCCAGCGCGTCCCGTAGGGCCGGCGGTACTTGACCTTGTACTCGCGCAGCGGGCTCTGGACATACGACTTCGACGCCTGGCCCTTCGGGCAGAGCCGCCCGCGCGAGATCGGGCTCGCGGGGTCGCCTTCGATGTGCGTCACCTCGCCGTCCTTGACGTGGACGAGCTGCCCGCAGCCGACCGCGCAGTAGGGGCAGATCGACTGGACGACGTGATCGGCTTCGTCGCTGCGCGGCTCCAGCGCGCGCGAGCGCTCCGACTGGGCCGCCCGGCCCAGGCCGAGCGGATCGCCCTCCCGAAGCTGCCGAACGACCGGCCAACGCGCGAGCGCCTCGCCGAGCTTCACCGGCTCGTCCTTGCCTAGCCGGGCGATGTTAAACGCTTCGTACCGCGATCGTTACTGGGGGCCGTACATGCCCTGCTGGCTGGCGCCGGATTGCTGCGCGACGCTGAGGTGAGGCGGGCTCTTCGCTACGGGCCTTGCCAGTACTGGCCTTGCTGAGCCGTAGCAGAGCTCTGCGCCGTGCGTCGCATCGCTTCCTCTACGTCCTGGCCCTCGAGCGCCTTCTGCCGTTCGCGCTCTTGGAGGTAACGCTCGTGTGCCTTGCGCTGCCGCCGGACGATCCACCGGCTCCAGACATTCATCGTGACCAGATCGTACGCGCTGCGAGCCCGGCTGCAAGGGCACTCGCGCCCAGGAGGAGGCCTGCCCGCCGTGAGCCGTTCTTCGGCGGCGGGCCGGCAAGCGCCTTCTCCGGATAGGCGGGAATCGCTCCGCGGTCGCGGGCGAGCTTGATCACCTCCGCGACGTGCATCCCGCCGCGGCCGGTGTCGCCCTGCTCGATCTGGGAGCGGCACGAGAAGCCGTCTGCCACGACAAGCGTCTCAGGCGAGGCCTCTCGCACCTTCGGCAGCAGGACCCGCTCGCCGCACGCCATCGAGACGTCGTAGTGGTCCGGCTCGTAGCCCCACCCGCCCGCCATGCCGCAGCAGCCGCTGTCGAGCTCCTCGACCTCCAGCCCCATCTTCTTCAGGAGCGTCTTCTCCGGTGAGGTTCCTCCGGTCGCCTTGTGGTGGCAATGCCCGTGCAGGAGCGCCTTGCCGACGAGGGCCGGCGGCTCGTACTCCTCCTGCTCCAGGAACTCGCTCAGGTGAAGGGTCTGCTTTGAGAGCCGCTCCGCGTCCTCGCCGAGCGTCTTCAGCTTCTTCAGCTCGTCCTTGAAGACCGCGACGCAGCTCGGCTCGATCCCGACGACCGGCACGCCCGCGCGGATCTCCTCCCGGAGATGCGCGACGACCCTGTCCGCATAGCGGCGCGCCTGGTCGAGCATCCCGTAGTCGTAGAGCGGCCGGCCGCAGCAGAGGTGCTCCTGCGGGATCACGACGTGGCAGCCCGCGTCCTCGAGCGCCTCGACCGCGGCGATTCCGATCGGCGCGTTGAAGTAGTTCGTGAACGTGTCCGCCCAGAGGATCACCCTCCGGCCGCCGCCATCGCGCTGCGGCCGCCGCGCGAACCACTCCTTCAAAGTCGGCGACGCGAACGGCGGGATCTCGCGCTTCAGCGAAACCCCCATGGCCACCTTGGCCAGCCGCGTCCGCGTCACGAGGTTGACAAGCGCCGGCGCTTTCGAAGCGATTCGCGCGGCCTGGTCGATCAGCCCGAAGGCGTAGGCCGTCCGCGGCCGCAACCTCCCTTGGTAGTAGTGCGAAAGGAACTCGGCCTTCAGGGTCGGCATGTCCACGTTGACGGGACACTCGCTGGTGCAGCCCTTGCAGGAAAGGCAGAGGTCGAGCGCCTCGAAGACCTCCTGGTCGCGCCAGAGCTCGAGCTCCTCGCCGTTGAGCATCTCCCAGAGGAGGTGCGCCCGGCCGCGCGTCGTGTGCTTCTCCTCGCGCGTCACCATGTAGCTCGGGCACATCACGCCGCCCTCGGTGTGCCGGCACTTGCCGATCCCGACGCAGCGGGTCGTCGCGTGCGAGAAGTCGCCGTGGTCGGCCGAGTACGAGAAGTGCGTCTTCACCGACGGCGGCGCGTAGTCGGTGCCGAGGCGCAGGTTGTCGGTCAGCTTGTACGGATCGACCACCTTGCCCGGGTTCATCTTCCAGTCCGGGTCCCAGATCGACTTGAACTCGCGGAACGCCTCGACCAGCTCCTCGCCGAACATCTTCGGCAGCAGCTCGGCGCGCGACTGGCCGTCGCCGTGCTCGCCCGAGATCGAGCCGCCCAGGCTGAGGACGAGATCGGCCGCCTCGTCGACGAAGCGCCGGTAGGTCTCGATCCCCTCCTTCGTCTTCAGGTCGAAGTTCCAGCGTGCGTGGATGCAGCCCTGGCCGAAGTGGCCGTAGAGCGCGCTCTCGTAGCCGTACTTGCCGGCCAGTGGGCCGATCGCGCGGAGGTAGTCGCCGAGCCGCTCGGGCGGGACGGCGGAGTCCTCCCAGCCCTCGTACGTGTCGGGCTTGCCCGGGACGAAGGCGGTCGCGCCGAGGCCCGACTCGCGCACTTCCCAGACGTGCCGCTCCGAGGGCGGGTCGTCGTAGAGCTTCATCCCCTTGAGGCCGTCCTTAACCGGGGTCAGGTCTTGCATTAGCGCACGCGCCTTCTCGTCCGCCTCGTCCTTGGTCTCGCCGCCGAACTCGGCGAGCAGCCAGCCGCGGCCGTCGGGCAGGAGCGAGAGATCCTCCTTGTGCTTGCCGAGCATCGTCATGTCGGTGATCAGCGTCTCGTCGACGCCCTCGAGCCCGAGCGGCTTGTGCTCGAGCACCTTCATGACGCCGTCGCCCGCCTCGGCCACGCTGCCGTACGCGAGCACGAGCAGCGACCGCGCCGGCGGGCTGTCGAGGAGGTGGACGGTCGCGCCGAGGATCGTGACGCAGGTGCTCTCGGTGCCCGCCGCCGCGCGGGCGAGGTGGAAGCCCTTCTCCGGCAGCAGGTCGTCGAGGTTGTAGCCGGAGACCCGCCGCGGGATGTCTGGGTAGCGCGCGCGAATCTGGTCGGCGTACCGGTCGCGCAGCTCCTCCAGGCGACGATCGATCTCCGGATCGCCTGAGGTGCCTTCGCGGAGCGTCAGGCGCCGCCCGTCGTAGAGCAGGACGTCGAGCTCGTGGACGTTGTCCGAGGTGCGCGGGCCTGGCCCGCAGAACTGCGCCATCACCGAGCGGACGCCGCAGGAGTTGCTCGCGATCATCCCGCCGAAGGTGCAGTACTCGTGCGTGGACGGATCCGGCCCGAACGTGAGCTGGTGCTCCTCTTCGGCCTGCTTGCGCAGGTGGTCGAGAATCAGGCCGGGCTCGACCCGCGCGAGCTTTCGGTCCGCGTCGATCTCGAGGATCCGGTTCAGGTACTTCGAGAAGTCGATCACGACGGCGACGTTGGTCGTCTGGCCGGCGAGGCCCGTGC
>VAXM01000124.1 GCA_005883335.1 Actinomycetota bacterium | reverse complement strand
GATCGCCGATCGCTCGGTCCCGCTCTACCTGCGGACGATCGTCGCGACGGCGCTCCGAATCGTCCGGCAGTCAGTACGGGCGCTCTTCCGAGCGAGCTAGAGGCGAAGCAGCTCCTCGAGCTCTCCCTCGCTCAGCTCCCAGTCTGCGGCGGCGGCGTTCTCGCGGACCTGCTCGGGACTCGTTGCACCCGCGATCACCGACACGACGGCCGGCTGCGAGGCGAGCCCGGCGATCGCCAGCTCGAGCAACGTGCGGCCGTGCGCGGCGGCGAACTCCTCGAGCCGCTCGACCCGGTCGAAGGCCTTGTCGGACAGCGCGTCCCGCCGGCTCTCGAGCCGGGACCCCGGCGGCGGAGCCTGCCCGCGCCGGTACTTGCCGGTCAGCAGGCCGCTTGAGAGCGGGAAGTACGGAATGAAGCTCACACCCAGCTCGCGGCATCGCGGCAGGACGTCCTCCTCGACCGCCCGCTCGAGCAGGCTGTAGCGGTTTTGCAGCGCAGCGACCGGCCCGGCCTCTACCGCCTCGTCGAGCTGCTCGACCGA
>VAXM01000123.1 GCA_005883335.1 Actinomycetota bacterium | reverse complement strand
GATCGTCTCCGCGATCGGAGTGACGCCGTCCGGCTGGTGGTAGTAGTAGAGATCCACGTAATCCGTGGCCAGCCGCTCCAGCGAGGCGGCAATCGCCCGCCGCACGTAGTCCCGCGAGCCTCGCCCGTCTTCGCCCATCCCGAACTTCGTCGCGAGCACGACCTGGTCACGACGGCCCTTCAGGATCTCGCCGAGGAACCGTTCGCTGTTGCCGCCGCCGTAGATGTCCGCCGTGTCGAGGAAGGTGATTCCCTCGGCGAGCGCGGCCTCGACGACCGCGCGGGTTCCCTCGAGGTCGAGCCGGCGCCCGAAGTTGTTGCAGCCCAGTCCCACGCGCGAGACGCGAATGCCGCTCTCGCCGAGCTCCTGCAGGCGCATCGCCGACCATTTTGGCCGATGGCCTCCATTAGTAGAGTGACCTGCCGTGTGCGGGATCTGCGGGATCGCCTCCTCGACCGGGCCCGCCGACCCCGAGCGCCTCGCTCGGATGAGCGCAACGCTCGTCCATCGCGGGCCCGACGCGGACGGCGCAATCACAGACGGGCCCGTTGCGCTCGCCGCCCGCCGCCTGGCGATCATCGACCTAGCAACCGGGGACCAGCCGATCGCGAACGAGGACGGCTCGATCCACGTCGTCCAGAACGGCGAGCTGTACAACTACCGCGAGCTGCGCGCCGACCTCGAGCGCGCCGGGCACCGCTTCCGCACGCACAGCGACACCGAGGTGCTCGTCCACCTCTACGAGCAGCACGGCCTCGACTTCGCCCGCCACCTGCGCGGGATGTTCGCCGTCGCCGTCTGGGACTCGGCACAGCGGCGGCTCGTGCTCGCGCGCGATCGCTACGGGATCAAACCGCTCTACTACCGCTCCTCGCAGACGGGCCTCGAGTTCGCGTCGGAGCTGCGCGCGCTCCCGCGAGGCGAGGTCGATCTCGACGCGCTGGAAGCGTTCCTCGCGTTCAACTCGATCCCGGCCCCGCTCACGATCTTCCGCGAGGCCCGAAAGCTCCCGCCGGGGCACATGCTGGTCTGGCAGGACGGAGACCACCGGATCCAACGCTTCGCGCGGCCGGGGCCCGCAGCGGCCGGCGAGCTCCGCAGCGACGACGAGGCCGAGCTCGTCGAGGAGCTCCGAGCCCGCCTGCGCGACTCGGTCCGGGCGCACCTGATCGCGGACGTCCCCGTCGGAGTGCTGCTCTCCGGCGGGATCGACTCCTCCGCCCTCGCCGCGCTCGCGGCTGAAGCGAGCAGCGAGCCGCTGCGCACGTTCTCGATCGGCTTCGAGGAACGCTCGTTCGACGAGCTCGCCGACGCGCGTCTCGTCGCCGAGCAATACGCGACGCAGCATCGCGAGCTCGTCCTGCGGCCCAACGCGGCGCTTCTCCTCCCCGCCCTCGCCGAGGCGTTTGACGAGCCGTTTGCCGACTCGTCCGCCCTCCCCACCTACCTCGTCTCGCAGCTCGCCGCCCAGGACGTGAAGGTCGCGCTCTCGGGCGAAGGCGGCGACGAGCTCTTTGGCGGCTACTACACGTACGTCGCGGACCTGCTCGCGCAGCGGGTCGGCGGGCTGGCGCGCCTCGCGCGGCCGCTGGTGGAGCTGCTGCCGAGCTCGAGCGCGCGCGCGAGCTTCGACTACAAGGCGAAGCGGTTCGCCCGCGCCGCGCACCTGCCGCCGCTCGAGCGGCATCACGGCTGGAAGGAGGTCTTCTCCCCGGAGGCACGTGCCGAGCTGACCGGCCGCGGCAGCGCCTTCGACCCCGTCGACCTCCTGCGGGAGCGCTACGCCGAGACCGAGGGCGCCGAGCCGCTCGCCCGTCTCCAGGACGTCGACTTCGGCCTCTATCTCGCCGACGACCTGCTCGTGAAGACCGATCGCGCCTCGATGGCGCACTCGCTCGAGGCGCGCGTGCCCTACCTCGACCCGGCAGTGACGAATCTCGCGTTCGTCCTGCCGCGTCGCCAGCGCGTCCGCGGCCTGCGCAAGAAGGTCCTGTTGCGCAAGGCGGTTGCGCCCTTGCTGCCGCAGGAGATCGTGCGCGGCAAGAAGCGAGGTTTCTCGATCCCCGCGGCCGCCTGGCTGCGCGGCGAGCTCGAGCCGTTCGCACGCGAAACGCTCTCTCGCGAGACGCTCCGGCGGCAGGGCTTCTTCCGCCCGGAGGCGGTCCAGCGGCTGATCGACCGCCACGTCGCCGGCAAGGAGGACCTCTCACGCCGGCTCTGGGGGCTGCTCGCGTTCACGCTCTGGCACGAGCGCCACGTCGAGCGCGAGCCGGCGGCGCTCTCGAGTGAGCGTCTGGAGGCGCTCGTCCGCTGAGCGACCTCCCGCCACTCGAGCTCGGTTGGCCGCGGACGGAGCTGAGACGCGAGCTCGTCGAGGCCGTCCTGCGCGGCGAGAAGACAGCCACCGCCGGCCTGGCCGAGGAGGAGATTGGTCCGAACGGGCCAGGGGACAGGCTGACCCTGCTTGGTTTCGATGACGAGCCGGTCGGGATCGTGGAGCTGACCGAGAAGCGGATCGTGCCGGCGAAAGAGATCGACGTTCAGTTCGCCCGCGACGAGGGCGAGGGCTTCGAATCAGTCGACGACTGGCACGAGGCGCATGAGCGGTTCTTCGGCCGGCCGATCCACGAAGACACGCCGATCGTGGCTGTCCGCTTCCGGCTCGTCGAGCGCTTGTGAGGGTCTGGATCGACCTCACCGCGCCGGCGCACGTGCTGGTGTTTCAGCCGCTGATCAAAATGCTGCGCGAGCGCGGCGACGAAGTCGAAGTCACGTCGCGGGACTACGCACAGACGGTGCAGCTGCTGGAGCTGCACCGCGTCGAGGCCGAGGTGCTCGGACGGCACGGGGGCCGCTCGCGCCTCGGAAAAGCTCGGTCGCTGTTCTCGCGCATGCACGCGCTGCGCGACTGGGCGCGGGAGCGCCGCTTCGACGCCGCCCTCACGCACGGCTCGCACGAGCTGACCCTGACCGCCCATCGCCTCGGAATTCCGAGCGCGACCACCTTCGACTACGAGTACGCCTGGCTCCAGCACCAGCTCGGCTGCCGCGCGGCCACGCGGGTCGTCGTGCCCGAGGCGATCCCGCCCGAGCGGCTGGAGCGCTACGGCGTCGGGCCCGAGAAGCTCGGCCGCTACGAAGGGTTGAAGGAGGAGTACTACCTCGCCGGCTTCGAGCCCGACCCGAACGTGCTTGCGCAGTGGACGATCGATCCCGCCCGCGCGCTCGTCGTCGTCCGCACGCCGCCCGACGTGTCGCTCTACCACCGGCGCTCGAACCCGCTCTTCCCGCAGGTGCTCGAGCGCCTCGGGCGCGACGATTCAGTGCAGGCAATCGTCGTCCCGCGCACGTCTGCGCAGCGCGAGTTTGTCCGCGGTCTCGGGCTGCCGTCCGTCCTCGTGCCCGATCGAGCGGTGGACGCGCAGAGCCTGATTGCGGCCTCCGACCTCGTCGTCTCGGCGGGCGGGACGATGAACCGCGAGGCGGTCGCCCTCGGCGTGCCGGTCTACACGACCTTTGGCGGCCGGCTAGGGGGCGTCGACGAGATGCTGATCCGCGACGGCCGCTTGATCCCGCTGAGCGACCCGCGCGCGCTCGACCTGCGCAAGCGAGAGGGCGGGCGAGAGCGCGTGCGCCGGGATCCGGCGATCCTGCTGGACCTGTTGCTAAGCAGCCTCTAGGGCGGCGAGGACTTCGGAGCCGTAACGCTCGAGCTTCGCCGGACCGATCCCCGGGACCGATGCGAGCTCGGTGATTGTCGTCGGCCGGCGCTCGGCGATCTCCGCCAGCGTGGAGTTGTGAAACACGACGTACGCAGGGATTTCGTCCGCCTTCGCCCGCTGGAGCCGCCAGCGCTTGAGCGCCACGTACACAGGATTGTCCGGCTCCTCGGCCTTCCGCTTCACGATCGGCGCCGCTTCGACGCCGAGCTCGGCCAGGAAGCGGCTCGGCTTGCCCGCCCAGGTCAGCGCGAGGTGGCGCTTCGCGCGCGTCATGCCCACGTAGAGCAGCCGCCGCTCCTCCGCGAGCGCGCCCGGCAAGCGCAGCGACTGCTTGCACGGAAGCTCCTTCTCCTCGACGCGCGGGATGAAGACCGCCTCGAACTCGAGCCCCTTCGCGCGGTGCAGCGTCAGGAGGTGCACGCCTCCCTCGGCGCCGTGGTCGAAGCGCGCCCGCAGCGACTTCACCCACTCCTCGACGGTCTTCGAACCGTCGTCGAACTCCTCGGCGAGCCGACAGAGCCGCCGCAGATCGGCCTGGCGCACGAGCTCGCGCTCGCCGAGCCCCTCGGGAACAGGCTCGACGAGCCCCTGCTCCCGAGCCACCCGCCGCACCTCCTCCGCGAGCGAGCCGAACCCAGCACTGCGGAGAGCCTTGAGCAGCTGCCGCGCCCCGTCGCGCGCAAGCAGCGCCGCGCCCTGGAATGGAATCTGCGCGTCGCCGAAGAGCTCCTCGAAGTCCGCCGAGCGCGAGTTCAGGCGGATCAGGACCGCCATCTCTTCGTACGGCACGCCCTCGCCGGCCAGCGCCCGTACGCGCTCGAGCACGAACGCCCCTTCCTCGCCGGGCGAGTCGAATCCGCGCACGACCGGCTCCGGCCCTTCCGCGCGGGTCGCACGCAACGTCTTCTCGGCGCCGCCGAGTTTCGGCGTCAGCCGGTTTGCGAGCGCGAGCACGTGCGGGCTGGAGCGGTAGTTCTCCTCGAGCCGCACGACGGTCGCGTGCGGGAAGCGCGTCGCGAGGCCGAGCAGCCACTCCGGCGAGGCACCCGTGAAGCCGTAGATCGACTGGTAGTCGTCGCCGACCGCGCACACCTCGTCCCCGCCGCCGAGCCAGAGCTCGAGAAGCGACTGCTGCAGCAGGTTGAC
>VAXM01000134.1 GCA_005883335.1 Actinomycetota bacterium | reverse complement strand
GTTCTCGGTCTACGTGCCGGGGCTCGTGGACCGGATGCTGCCGCCGCACCTCTCGAACGACCTCTGCTCGCTGCGGCCCGACGTCGATCGCCTCTGCGTGACGGTCGAGGTCGAGCTCGCCTCCGGCGAGGCGCGCTTCTACCGCTCGGTGATCCGGAGCAAGGCGCGACTGACGTACGGTCAGGCCGAGGCGATCCTGGCGGGGCGTGAGCGCGCCGAGCCGGAGCTCGAGGAGGCGCTGCGGCGGGCCGAGCGGGTAACGACCGAGCTGCGCGAGCGCCGGTTCGCCCGGGGCGCACTGCGGATCGAGAGCGCAGAGACGACCTTCCGGTTCGACGGCGAGGGCGGCGTCGCCGACGCGTGGCGCGAGTCGGAGCCGCACGCGCACATGCTCGTCGAGGAGCTGATGATCCTCGCGAACGAGGCCGTGGCCGGGCTGCTGGCGGGGCGGCGACGTGAGGCCTTGTACCGCGTCCACGAGCGTCCGGAACCGCAGTCAATCGAGCTGCTGCTGGCGAAGCTCGCCGACCTTGGCGTTCCGACCCCTCCCGTGCCGGAGCGGATGGGCCCCGGCGACGCGGCTGCTGTCGCGGGGGCGGTGAGCGAGCGCGTGATGGACTACGTCTCGAGGGCGGGGCGAGGGAGGGACTCGTTTCCGGCGCTCGTCCTGCAGGCGCTGAAGCAGGCGCGCTACGACCCGCGGAACCTCGGCCACGCCGGGCTGGCGAGCACGGCGTACTGCCATTTCACCTCGCCGATCCGCCGCTATCCGGATCTCGTCTGCCACCGCGCGCTGCTGCGCGAGCTCGGAGCCTCCGACGAGCCGCTGCCGGAGGATCTGCCGGAGCTCGCCGAGCACGCGTCCGTGCGGGAGCGCACCGCCGCGAAGCTCGAGTACCTGGCCGACGAGATCTGCCTCGCGTGGCTGCTCGAGCGGCGGTTGTTCGAGCTCGGCTGGGAGGCCGCGTTCGAGGGCGAGGTCGTGGGTCTGATCCCGTCGGGCCTGTTCGTGCGCTTCGCGGAGGTGTTCGAAGGGCTCCTGCCGGCACGGCGGCTGCCGGGCGACTACTTCGAGCTGAACGAGCTCGGCACGGCACTCGCCGGGCGGCGCAGTGGGCGGACGTACCGGCTCGGCGACCCGATCGAGGTGCGCGTCGAAGAGATCCGTCGCAACGAAGGCAAGGTCGCGGTCGCCCTGCCGGCGCGTAACTAGGTTCATGCGCGCGCGTCCCCACCCGGGTGGGGATTTCAGTCCACCCGCCTCCCGCGATGAGCGTAGCGACGAAATCCCTACGCGTGTGAAACGGAAGTGCGCCGAAAGTGTCACAACCGGCCGCGCCTACAATCGAACGCATGGCGAAGCCCCAAGGCGAGAAGCTGATCGCAGAAAACCGTCGCGCACGGCACGAGTACCACCTGCTCGAGCGGGTCGAGGCCGGGCTCGCGCTGGCCGGGAGCGAGGTCAAGTCGCTCCGCCAGGGCCAGGCGACCCTGCAGCGCGCCTACGCCGACCCGCGCGACGGCGAGCTCTGGCTCGTCGGGCTCCACATCCCGGCCTACGAGCAGGCCGCGGCCGCCCCGCACGACCCGGACCGCGACCGCAAGCTGCTCCTACACCGCCGCCAGATCGACCAGCTCTCGTCCAAAGTCGCCGAAAAGGGCCTGACGCTCGTCCCCACGCGTCTCTACTTCAAGGACGGGCGCGCGAAGGTCGAGCTGGCGCTCGCTCGCGGGAAAGAAGTGCGCGACAAGCGCCGCGACATCGCCGACCGCGAGAGCAAGCGCCGCATCGAGCGCACGCTCAAGAGCCGG
Organism: Actinomycetota bacterium; assembly: GCA_005883335.1. Taxonomy (GTDB): domain Bacteria; phylum Actinomycetota; class Thermoleophilia; order Gaiellales; family Gaiellaceae; genus AC-32. Next base: position 3,760 of record VAXM01000134.1, on the reverse strand, counting down.
ACGCGCTGAGAGGCCCGCGCAGGTAGATCCGGCCGGTCGTCGGCTGGTAGCCGAACTCGCGGTTCAGGTGACGGATCGGCGCGTTGCGCTCGTCGTTGCGCGTCCGCAGCTCCTCGTAGCCGTGCTCCTTCGCCCAGCCGATCTGCGTCGCCTTCAGCGCCCTCGCGATGCCCCGGCCGCGCCAGGCTCGCTTGAGTCCGGTCATGTCGTGGTGTGCCGTCTTCGGCTGAGCCGCGGTGAGCGAGAACTTCGCGTAACCGACCACCTCGTCGCCGGCGAGCGCGAGGAAGGTCGCCTCCGGCTTGTCGCCCGAGCCCTGCATGTCGTTGACCAGCCAGTCCTCGAACGGCTCGGGGATCTCGTCCTCGTAGCCGGGGACGTCGGGATTGGCTTCGAGCGCGACCTCGTAGATCCCGTGGGCGAGGTCGGGCCGCTCGGCCCATGACACGATCTCGATGCCTTCAGGAGGCTCGACCCGTGGCGGATCGATGTCCGCGAGCCGCAGGGCGACACCCTTCTCGCGCCGGTCCTCGGCAAAGCCGCGCCGCTCCGCCCAGGCGAGGCTCTTGGTGTCCTCATCGCTGACCACCGCCTCGAGCACGTCAAGCTCGCGCTCGCGTGTCCAATCCGAGATCGCCTCGTAGAGCGCCGTGCCGGCCCCGCGGGCGCGGTGTTCGGACAGCACCGTCGAGAGCACGAACACGAGCTCCGGGCGGTGCGGCATGATCGCCGCGAAGGCGGAGCCGCCCGGCTTGCCGTCGATCCAGGCCACGAGATCGACGTGGTCGGTCGTCGCCGCCTTGAAGTGCCGCACCTCGTCCATCGTGATCGCGTCGTGCGACCAGACCGCGTTGTACACGTCCAGCGAGAGCTGCTCCTCCCGCTCGTCCGCGCATGCCCTGACCTCGACCATCCCGGCAACGATACGACCTAACCACAGGTGGGGTTGTGGGCCGCCCCGTCGAAAGCTACCCTGGTTGAAAGCCGCCACCGTGTTGTCTCCAGAGACTTTCCGTACCCGCATCGGGTTCGCCGCCGCCGTAAGTCTCGCTGCTCTCGCGGCGACTTCGGTGCTCCTCGTGTTGCTCGCGGACCGAACGTGGCGGATCGTGGCTGCGGCCGGGATTTGGACGGCAGCCGCAGCGCTGCTCGGGTGGGTCGTCTACCGCGCCGGCGCCCGGGAGCGCGCGAACAAGGCCCAGCTCGCCCGCGCCGAGGCCCGCTACCGGGCGCTGCTCGACGGCCTGCCGCTGGTTACGTGGCTGACCGATCCTGGCGACCGCAGCTCGTCGCTCTACGTCAGCCCGTCGATCTCCGAGCTGACGGGGTATTCGCCTTCCGAATGGCTCGAGGAGCCGGGCCTCTTCGAAAAACTGCTGCACCCCGAGGACAAGGTGCGCGTGATCAACGAGCTCGCGGGCGCTGCGAACGGCATTCCCGTGCGATCCGACTACCGGCTGCTTGCCCGTGACGGCCGGGCCGTCTGGGTGCGCGACGAGACGGTGACCGTGCGCGACCCGGCCGGCGAGCCGCTCTACATGCAGACCTTCCTGCGCGACCTTGGCGAGCTGCGCCGTTCCGAGGACCAGCGCGAGCGGCTCGAGGTCGCCGAGCGCGCGGCCGCGGAGGAAGTCGCCGAGCGGCAGTCCCGTCTCGATCTCGTGCGCCGCGCCGGGCAGGAGCTGACCTCGACGCTCGACCACCAGTCGGCGCTGTCGCGCGTCGCAGACCTCGTCGTGAGGGAGCTCGCCGACTGGTGCGTGATCGACCTGATCGACGAAGGCGACCTCAAGCGCGCCATCGTCGCACGCTGCGAGCCCACGGAGGTCGACGGCGCCAAGCTCGGCGACAATCCCGGTAGCGGCATCGGCGCTGTCGCCCAAAGCGGCCGCGCGCGCATCTTGCCAACACCGGGTGAGAGCTCGAACGGCGAGCCGGTCCGCTTCCTCGAGGGCCTCGAGGCGCGGTCGGTGATCTCCGTCCCGCTGCGGGCGCGAAAGCAGCCGCTCGGCGCGCTGACCGTCGCGCGGACCACGCGCGGGGCGGCCTTCGACGCGGCCGATCTCGCGCTCGTCGAGGACCTCGCCGTGCGGGTCGGGCTCGCGCTCGATCGCGGCCGGCTCTACCGCCTGGTCGAGGAGCGCGCCGACGCGGCGCGGGTGCTCGAGCACGTGGGAGATGGAATCGTGCTGCTCGACCGGAACGGGGTCATCCGCCTCTGGAATCCCGCCGCCGAGGCGATTACGGCGATTGACGCGAAGGGCATCCTCGGCCGGGCGGCGGTCGACGCGATCCCCGGCTGGCAGAACGCGGCCGACCAGGTGCCGGTGCTAACGGCGCCGGACCCCGGCCACGACGAGGTCACGATCCCGATCGACACCCCCCGCGGCGAGCGCTGGATCTCGATCTCGGGCGTCCGCTTCTTCGGCGGCACCGTCTACGCGTTCCGCGACCTGACCGACGTGCGCCGCCTCGAGGAGATCAAGGCCGACTTCATCGCGACGGCCTCGCACGAGCTGCGCACGCCGCTCGCCGCCGTCTACGGCGCTGCGCAGACGCTGCTGCGCCACGATTTCGCGCTGGACGAGGTCGGCCGCGAGCGCTTCGTCTCGCTGATCGCCGAGGAATCCGAGCGGCTCGGCCGGATCGTGAACGAGATCCTGCTCGCGAACCAGCTCGACGCCGGCCGCGTGGACATGGAGTTCGAGCCGTTCGACCCCGCCGATCTGGTCGAGCGGGTGGTCGAGGCCGCGCGGGCCCACACGCCGCCTACGGTGACTGTGAGCCACACGGCGGCCGAAGACCTGCCGAGCGTCTCGGCGGACTCGGACAAGGTCAGGCAGGTGCTCGCCAACCTGATCGAGAACGCGATCAAGTACTCACCCGAGGGCGGCCAGGTCGAGGTCGACGTGGCCGAGCACGACGGCGCAGTCCGCTTCAGCGTCCGCGACGAGGGTCTCGGGATCGCGCCGGAGGATCAGGATCGGATCTTCGAGAAGTTCTACCGGGCGGATCCGCAGATGGTGCGCGGCGTGGGCGGGACCGGCCTCGGCCTCTATATCTGCAAGGAGCTCGTGAGCAGGATGGGCGGCCGGATCTGGGTCGAGCCGAACGACGGCAAGGGCTCGGCGTTCTTCTTCGAGCTCCAGACCGCCGAGGCAGCGGTCCTCGCGCACGGGAACATCGAGCCGGGGCGGCTACACTTTAGGCACTGACATACGGGGGCGACCTGGTTTCGACGTGGTCGGTTCTCCGGCAGAGCTGCAAGCCGAGGTCCCCGGTCGGCCTCGTAAAACAACCGGGACACAACGCAAGTGCGAAGCAAAATCACGCACTCGCTCTCGCTGCCTAACCCGTAGCGAAGCGCGTCGCTCCGAGCTCGGCCCGTGGCTCGGGTAGCGGCGTCAGAAACGGGCTCGGCGCCTAGGGAGAGCCAATCGCCCGAAGCGCGACACCAAAGGATGGCTAGCCCGGCGGTTGGTCGGCTGCCAACCGGCCGGCGGGCGAAATTCAACGGCAGCCTAAGCTTGTAGACGTTCTGCGCGGGGCGTCCGCGGACGCGGGTTCGATTCCCGCCGCCTCCATCGCTTCGCAGCGGCGCCTTCGGCGCCGCTGCTCGCTTCACGGGGAAACCCGGTTTCCCCCGTGAGCCCCTCGTTGTGTTCACTCCCCGCAAGCACGCGCCGATCAACGCAATGACCTGAAAGCCGCCCGCACCTCGGTTGAAAAGAGCTCCGGCTCTTCCCACGCGGCGAAGTGG
>VAXM01000007.1 GCA_005883335.1 Actinomycetota bacterium | reverse complement strand
GGCTCCTGGCCCGGGTAGCAGCCCTTCGTGAACGAGATGTGCGTCTCCTCGAGGCCGGCCTCGGCCGGGAGAACCGTCTCGTCGAGCTCCTTCCCCCAGGCAGGCGTGCCCGCGTCGATCCGCAGCGGCTCGAGCTCGCCGGGGTCCGCCGCTTCGCGGTCGGCTTCCTCCCAGGTCTCCCACGCCTCGGTGCCGTAGTCCTCGACTCGCGTGCCCCGGCCCGGGTCGACGAAGTGGAGGTAGCCCCGCAGCGGCTCGACCGAGATCTCGCACTTCGCCGCGAAGCGGGCGCGCAGGAGCGTGCCCGAGACCGTCTCGGCGAGCTCGGCCTCGGTGATCAGCAGGAACGCGTCGTCCGATTCGCGCACGACCCGAAGCGGCGCGATCATCCGCCCCTTCGGCGTCAGCAGCAATGCCTGGCACGCGGAGCCGACTCCGAGCGACTGAACCTCGTTCGAGAGCATTCGCTCGAGGAAGCCTGCAGCCTCGGGCCCCTCGACGCGCACGTAGCCGCGCGAGAGCCGGACGACGGTGGGGGCGACGATCGCCACCGAGTCAGTGTAGGTGCCGCACACCGAGCCGCCGCGCTCTAGTATCCGGTCCTCGATTCACGAGGAAAGGGGAGAGATGAATCGGCTACTTCGCGCCGCCTTGCTAGTCGCAGTGGCGGTGCTGATCCCGGTTGCGGTCGCGGCCGCCACGTCGCCCGGGAGCGACACGAAGGTGACGGTGGGCAGTCCGCCGTCGCCGTTCTCGCAGAACAAGCAGAACGAGCCCGCGGTCGCCGTCAACCCGATCGACCCGTCGATCGCGGCGGCCGGTGCCAACGAGGAGATCGACGAGGAAGCCTGCAACGCGGGCAATCCGACGAGCTGTCCGTTCACCGCAGGTGTCGGCACGTCCGGGGTCTACTTCTCGGACGACTCGGGCTCGAGCTGGATGCAGCCGACCTACACGGGCTGGACCGCTCGCGACTGCCTTGGCCCCGATCCCTGTTCACCGCACGTCGGCCCCATCGGGACGCTGCCGCGCTACTACGAGAGTGGCCTCGTCTCCGACGGCGACCCCGCGGTCGGCTTCGGGCCCCAACCCGACGCCAACGGGCACTTCTCGTGGTCGAACGGTTGGCGGCTCTACTACGCCAACCTGACCGCGAACTTCAGCGGCGGAGCCTTCAAGGGCTTCGAGGCGAACGCCGTCTCGCGGCTCGACAGCCAGAACTACACCGCTGCCAAGGCCGGTGACAACAACGCGTGGATGGCGCCGGTAATCGTCACGCGCCAGAACGCCGCGCTGTTCTCCGACCACGAGATGGTCGCAGCCGACGACGCGTCGTCGAGCCCGTTCTTCGGCAACGTCTACGTCTGCAATGCGGCATTCCGCAGCCAGGAGCGGGGCGGCCTCCCCGAGCCGATCGTGCTCAACGCTTCGTCGGACGGCGGCAACACCTGGCGGACGACTCAGCTCTCGCAGGCAGTGAACAACGGCCAGATCGGCGGCCGCCAGGACTGCGCCGTCAACACGGCCAGCGACGGCACGCTCTACGTGTTCTGGGACGGCACCGATCCGCGTACCAGGACGCAGGCGATCTTCATGACCCGGTCATCCGACGGCGGGATCCACTTCCTACGGCCGGCCCGCGTCGTGACGCACATCGACCCGACCGGGTTGCAGGATCCAGAGTCCGGCGACTTCACGTTCGACGGAGTCGCGGGCGCTCGTGACGGCTCCTTCCCGACGGTCGACGTCGCCAACGGCGCTCCGACCGGGGCGGATGCGAGCGACGAGATCGTGCTCGCATGGTCGAACGGGCCGACCCCTTCCGACACCGGCGGCGGCGCGAACGAACAGGTGAAGATCCTGTACTCCACGAACCGGGGCAACAACTGGCACGACGGCGGCATTGGCTCACCCGCCGGTGACCGCCCCGACTTCCCGGCGATCGCGATCTCGCCGAACGGGGAGGACGCCTACCTGACGTACATGAACTTCCTGCAGCCGTGGCAGTCGACGACTGCCGCTCCGAGGCTGTTCCAGGGAGTCGTCCGGCACGCGGACGTAGCGGCCAACGGCTCGATCGGCGCCTGGAGCGACCTGAACCGCGCGCCGACCGGTGACGCCCGCGGTTCGAGCGCCAATGCGCTCACGGACGAGTTCCTCGGCGACTACGACTACGCGTTCGCGACGAACGCGTTCGGCGTGGCCGTGTGGAACGACGCCCGCAACGCCGCGGACTGCCCGGCGATCGACGCGTACCGGCAGTCGCTCGTCGACGGGACCGCGGGCACCCGCCCGGCCCCGCAGCAGGACTGCGCGCCGAACTACGGCAACACGGACATCTACGGAGGTTCTTACGCCGATCCGACGCCGTAGAGGTTCACCCGTATGAGGGACTAAGGGGCCAGGTGGGTCGCCCGATACCTAGGGCGACCCACCTCCCCATCCCCCTCGTACGAAACGGCCCTTGGGCCGTTTCGTCAATAAGGGTCAAGAGACAGAAATGGGCCGGCGCTGAGCCGGCCCTTTTCATGGTCCTCTAGGATCGCGGCCGATGGAGGCCGACGCCCAGGGCCGCCGGTGGACGCTCGTCGCCGTCTGCACGACGACGTTCATGTTGTTGCTCGACATCACGATCGTGAACGTCGCGCTGCCGAGCATCCAGCGGCGCCTGCACGCCGGCCTGACCGGGCTCGAGTGGGTCGTCGACGCCTACGCGTTGACTCTCGCGGCTTTGATCCTTACTGCAGGCGCCCTCTCCGATCGCTTCGGTCGCCGGCTCCTCTTCATGGGCGGCGTGGTCGTCTTCACGAGCGCCTCTCTGGTGTGCGGCTTTGCCTGGAACATCGTCTCGCTCGACGTCGCGCGGGCGGTGCAGGGCATCGGCGGGGCGGCACTGTTCGCGACGGCCCTCGCGCTGATTGGCCACGAGTACCGCGGCCCCGAGCGGGGTGGCGCGATCGCGATCTGGGGAGCGACGATCGGCGCAGCGGTTGCGTCGGGCCCGCTCGTGGGCGGAATCCTGACGGACACGCTCGGCTGGCGGTGGGTCTTCTTCGTCAACGTGCCGGTCGGGGCGTTCGCACTTTTCGTGGCGCTGACGCGCATGAACGAGTCGCGGGACGAGGCGGCGGTCCGGGCCGACCTATGGGGCTTGCTCACGCTCTCCGCGTCGCTGTTCCTGATCGTCTTCGGGCTCCTGCGCGGCAACTCGAGCGGCTGGAGCAGCGCCCTCATCCTCTCGAGCCTGATCGGAGGCGCAGCACTGCTCGTTGTCTTCGTCTTCGTCGAACTGATGCAAGAGCGGCCGATGCTCGACGTGACGCTCTTCCGCCAGCCTGTCTTCCTCGGCGTCTCGATCGCGACGTTCTGCATCGGCGCAGGCATGTTCGCGCTGTTTCCGTATCTGTCGATCTACCTCCAGGACGTGCTCGGCTACGGACCTTTGGGCGCAGGCGTGCGCTTCCTGCCCCTGACCGTGTTCGTCTTCGCGGTCCCGATCGTCATGCGGCGCTTCGCCCCGGCGGCGTCGTTCCGGCTGCTGCTTTCGGTCGGACTGGCGCTCGTGGCAGGTGCGCTCCTCCTCATGCACGGCCTCGACACCAGCTCGCACTGGACCGCGTTGCTGCCAGGGCTGATCATCGCGGGAATCGGGATCGGCCTGGCGAACCCCGCGATCGCCGCGGCCGCGCTACGGGCCGTCGACCCCGCGCGAACCGGAATGGCCTCGGGCGTCAACAACGCGTTCCGCCTGAGCGGCGTCGCGGTCGGAGTCGCGGCCCTCGGGGCCGTGCTCGAACGCCGGGCCGCCGACTCGCTCGCATCGACCCTCGGCCCGCACGGCCGCGGCCTCGCCCAGGCCGTCAGCTCGACCGGCCTGCGCGCCGCCGGAGGGCGTCCACCAACCGCCCACGCAGCCGGACTCGCGTTCGTAAGCGGCCTGAACGCCGTTCTTCTGGTCAGCTGCGTCGTCGTCGCGTTCGGTGCGGTCGCGGCGGCCGCCTTGATGCGAACGCCGAAACCTGTCGCCGCGCCGGCGGCTACGAGCTCGGGCTCGTAACCGCGACCTCGGGCTCGGTGGCCGGCGCCCTGGTGAAAAGGAGGCCGAAGCCGGCGCCGGCGCCGTAGCCGATGACGGCCGCGGCGATCGCGGTCCCCGTGCTCGCCTTCACCGTCATGATCCAGACGATCGCGAGGACGAGCCCGATCGCGCTGAACTCGGTCACCCACAGCCCCGGGTAGCGCGTCATCCTCCGCGCGCGCTCTCCCAGCGGCCCTGGACCGTTCTCGCGCAGGGCGTGCTCGAGCTTCTTGCCCGAACGCTCGGCGATCACCGGCCCCTGGATCGCCAGCACCACGAGCGCCACGATCCCGACCTGGATCCACCCGGTGCTCCATGTCCAGACGTCACTCGTCATGTACGCGCCCGAGCCGAACAGACCGAGGATCGCGATCGGGAAGACGCGGCCGGTCTTGCCCGCGACGCGGCCCCACGGCAGCGCGTCCATCAGCTCCTGCGCACGCCGAAGCTGGAAGAGGCACACAGAGAGAACTGCTGCCGCACCGATGCCGACGAAGAGCGAGAGCAGGTGGATGTACAGGACGTAGTGATATGTGTCCACAGGAAGACCCCTTTCCAGGCGTTTGCGGCCCCTCCTTGTTCACGGTACGAAAAAGGCGCCGGGCCTTCAAGGCCTCTCGAAAAGCAGAAAGGCCGGCTGAGCCGGCCCTTCTGCGCACGTGCGCAACCCGCGAGCGGGCTACATCATGTCGGGCATCCCACCACCGGGCATGCCTGCCATGGCCGGGTTCTTCTCCGGCGGCTCGGCGACGACTGCCTCGGTCGTGAGGATGTTCTTCGCGATCGACGCGGCGTTCTGCAGCGCCGAGCGCGTGACCATCGTCGGATCGATGATCCCGGCCTTGACGAGGTCCTCGTACTCGCCGGTGTCGACGTTCAGACCCTGGCCCTTCGGAAGCGACCGGATCTTGTCGACGACCACCGAGCCCTCGAGGCCCGCGTTGTCGGCGAGCTGACGGATCGGCTCCTCGAGCGCGCGGGTCACGATGAGTGCGCCCGTCCGCTCGTCGCCGTCACCGTCGAGCCCGATCGACTTGATCGCGTTCAGGAGCGCGACCCCGCCACCGGGGACGATGCCCTCCTCGAGGGCAGCCCGTGTGGCCTGGAGCGCGTCCTCGACGCGGTGCTTCTTCTCCTTCATCTCCGTCTCGGTCGCGGCGCCGACCTTGACGACGGCCACGCCGCCCGCGAGCTTGGCCAGGCGCTCCTGGAGCTTCTCGCGGTCGAAGTCGGAGTCGGTGTTCTCGATCTCGCCCTTCAGTTGCTTGATCCGGGCCTTGATTCCGTCGGAATCGCCGGCCCCGTCGATGATCGTCGTCGAGTCCTTGTCGATCACGACCTTGCGGGCCTTGCCGAGCTGGCTGATCTTCGTGTTCTCCAGCTTCAGTCCCATCTCCTCGGTGATCACCTCGGCGCCGGTGAGGATCGCGATGTCCTCGAGCATCCGCTTGCGTCGATCGCCGAAGCCGGGTGCCTTGACCGCAACTGCGGTGAAGGTGCCGCGGAGCTTGTTGACGACGATCGTCGCGAGCGACTCGCCCTCGACGTCCTCCGCCACGATCAGCAACGGGCGGCCGGCCTGGATGACCTGCTCGAGGACGGGCAGGATGTCCTTGACGGCACCGATCTTCTGGTTCGCGACCAGGATGTACGGGTCGTCGAGGACGGCCTCCATGCGCTCGGCGTCGGTGATCATGTACGGCGACAGGTAGCCCTTGTCGAACTGCATGCCCTCCGTGAACTCGAGCTCGAGGCCGAAGGTCTGGCCTTCCTCGACGTTCACGACGCCGTCCTTGCCGACCTTGTCGATCGAATCGGCGATCACGTCGCCGATCTCGCGCTCGCGCGCGGAGATCGTGGCGACCCGGGCGATGTCCTCCTTGCCCGAGATCTCCTTCGACTGCTTCTTGAGGTCCTCGACGACTGCGTCGACGGCGGCCTCGATGCCGCGCTTCAGGCCCATCGGATTCGCGCCTGCGGCGACGTTCTTCAGGCCTTCGCGGACGATCGCCTGGGCGAGCACGGTCGCGGTCGTCGTGCCGTCGCCGGCCACGTCGTTGGTCGCGGTCGCGACCTCGCGAACGAGCTGCGCGCCCTGGTTCTCGAAGACGTCCTCAACCTCGATCTCACGGGCGATGGTGACGCCGTCGTTTGTGATCGTCGGTGCGCCGAACTTCTTGTCGAGCACGACGTAGCGGCCCTTCGGGCCAAGGGTGACCTTGACCGCGTCGGCGAGGATGTTCACGCCACGCTCGAGCGAGCGCCGCGCATCCTCGTTGAACTTCAACTCCTTGTGAGCCATTCAGTACCTCCTTCAGCCGGCCGCCTAGGCGGCGGCGCCGGCCAGTTCCTTCTTCTTGGCTTTCTTGGAACCGGTCGAGGTGACCTTCGCGAGCACATCGGACTCGCGGAGAATGAGCACCTCGTCGGTCCCGAGCTTGATCTCCGTGCCGCCGTACTTGGAGAAGATGATCTCGTCGCCCTCGGCGACTTCCATCGGCACCAGGTCGCCCTTGTCGTTGCGGGAACCCGGGCCTGCGGCGAGCACGCGGCCGCGCTGCGGCTTCTCCTTCGCGGTATCCGGAAGGACGATTCCGCTCGACGTCGTTTCCTCTTCCTCGAGGACTTCGACGATTATGCGGTCGCCCAGCGGCTGTAGATCCATCCAGCCCCTCCTTCTCGTGACTTTGTGACACTACTTGGCACTCCTACCTTTGGAGTGCCAGGGGCATGATAACGGCTATAACCCCGCGCTGTGCAAGAAACCGAGGCCTTCCAAGTAACAGTCTGTTACAAAGGTCTTGTGCGACGGGAGTTCTCGGCCGGTGGAGTGCTCGTACGGCGCCTGCGAGGGACCTGGGTGATGGCCGCGATCCGGCCGGGTGGGAAGGAGCCCGGGGTCTGGGCGCTCCCCAAGGGCATCATCGGCGCGGGGGAGAAGCCCGAGGAGACGGCACTCCGCGAGGTGGCGGAAGAGACGGGTGTCGAGGCACGACTCGTCGGCAAGCTCGGCGACGTCCGTTACGTCTACACCTGGGCCGGCGAGCGAGTCTTCAAGGTCGTCAGCTTCTACCTCTTGCGGTACTCGCGCGGTCGGCTCGGCGACCTGCCTCCCGCGACCGCGCACGAGGTTGCGGAGACGCGCTGGTTGCCTTTGGGGGACGCGCCGCGGCTGCTCGCGTACAAGGGCGAACGGGACATGGCAGAAAAAGCGCTCGCTTCTTTGAGTGAGGCCGCACTATGATTCCGCGCGCCCGGTGGCAGGAGACGATCACGCGATGTATGCCCTGAACTTCTACTCGCCCATGGTGGCCGACCAGCTGCGCAGCGGCCGGAAGACGGCGACGATCCGCCTCGGCGACAAGTCGCGCAAGTACCGGAAGGGCATGATCGTCCAAGTGCTCGCGGGGACCCGCTACAGCCCGCGGATGAAGATCTTCGACGCCGTGATCGACAAGGTCGAGGTCAAGCAGCTCGCCGAGCTCTCGCCCCGCGAGATCGAGCACGACAACCCCGAGATCCGCCGGCCCGAGGAGATGGCGAGCTTCCTCGGTCAGCTCTACAACAGGGAGATCAGCGGCGAAGACCTGGTGACCGTGATCCGCTTTTCCGAGATCCGGGGCTAGCTCTTTCTGATCCGAACGCCGAACTGCTCCGGCGGGCGTAGCTCTCCGCCGCAGGCCTCGCATTCCACTGCGAACGCGGACGAGAACCGCGCGCCACAACTCGGGCATTGCGAGCGGAGCTCGCCGCCGCACTGTGGGCACTCCGCCGGCAGCTCGGCTTCGAACTCCTCGAAGTAGCGCTGCGCAAATCCACAACGGAGGCAGACCGCAACCCAGTCCCCGAGGGTTTTGCGGCGCTCCTCCTGGAGCCAGCTGCGCGCGCGGCTCACCGGTTCTGCAGCGCGTCGAGCCCGATTCCCAGCGCGATCCCGAGCCGGCGGTCGACCTGCTTCTCCTGGTCGCCTGAGAGGTCAAGCGTGTACTTGTCGCGCAACGAGAGGAACTTCCTCGTGAAGTGACCGAGGTCCCGCTCTCTCGCGTGGATGACGAAGTCGTAGGGAATCGGCACCCATTCGCCATACGGCACGAAGTCGACCACGCGGCGGGCGATGGCGAGGAACGCGTTCTTCTCCTTCGCGATCGCGAGCTCCTCGTCGGCCGGCGAGAGGATGCGCCAGGTCGAGCGGAGCAGCGACTTGCGGAACTGGTGCTCGAGCACGCCGATCGGCTGGCCGGCGGCGTCGTGGACGTCGTAGCGGCCGCCGATGTCGATGACGCGACGAGCCTTGATGCGGAAGAGCTCCTGGTTTTCCCCTTCGTCGGCGAAGAAACGGATGTCCTCGCGAAACGCCATTCGCTTCTGGCGCACGAAGGCCACGGGACCGCCCGCCGGCGTCTCCCCCACGGCGAGCGGCGTGATTCGGTAGAGGTTGACGATCGGACGGACGAGCTGCTCGATCAGGAAGCGGTCGTGCTGTTGGATTTGTTCGTCCGCCACGACGCGACTGTACCGCCAGGACGATCGCTAGAGTTCGGCCTCGATGGCGATCGCCCGTGAAGCCGAGCCGGTCGGCTCGCTGCAAGAGGTCAAGGAGGCCGGTCTCGACCGGGAGGACCTCCTCGGCGTCTACCGCAACATGCTGATCACGCGCGGGATCGAGGAGCGTGGTCACATCCTCTACAAGCAGGGCAAGATCCCGGGCTCGTTCTACACGGGGCGGGGGAACGAGGCCGCAGCCGTAGGCGTTGCGACGGCGATGGACGACCAGGACGTCGGCACGCCGCTGCACCGCGACATGGGCGTCCACATCTCGCGAGGCGTCGAGCCCTGGCGGATCTTCGCGCAGTACATGGGCCGCGCCGACGGCCCGACGCACGGCAGGGACGGCAACGTCCACATGGCCGACTCCCGTCTCGGCCTGCTCGCGATGGTCAGCCACCTCCCGGCGATGCTCCCTGTGGCGGTCGGCTGCGCGCTCGCGTTCCGGATCCGCGAGGAGAAGCGCGTCGCCGTCGGCTGGTTCGGCGAAGGCGCCTCCGCACGGGGTGACTGCCACGAGGCGATGAACCTCGCCGGCGTGCGCAAGCTCCCGGTCGTGTTCGTCTGCGACAACAACCAGTGGGCCTACTCGACGCCGACCTACCTCGAGTACGCGACCGAGCACGTCGCCGATCGCGCCGAGGCCTACGGCTTCGAGGGCGTGGTCGTCGACGGCACCGACGTCCTTGCCGTCTACCGCGAGTCCCGGCGCGCGATCGAGAAGGCGCGCGGCGGCGATGGGCCGACGCTGATCGAGTGCCTGACCCTTCGCATGGAGGGCCATGCGGTTCACGACGACGCCTTCTACGTCCCGAAGGACATGTTCGAGCGCTGGGCCTCGAGCGATCCGATCGAGCGCTTCCGCACCTGGCTCCGCGAGCACGCCGAGCTCGGCGACGCCGAGGAGGACGAGATCACCTCCGGCGTCAAGAAGCTGCTGAACGAGGCGCTCACCCGAGCGGAGGAGTCGCCGCTGCCCGATCCCTCGTCGCTCGCCGAGGGCGTCTTCGCGACTCCGGAAGATCTCGACACCCCCCACCACAAGTAATGGCTTATCCGGCAACAATCAGTGCGCCTCTCGCCCGCGATCTGCGGCGCGCTGCGGCGTCCTCAGTCGCCCACGTGCTGACAGCACGCGGGCTCCCTGCGTCCTTGCATCGCTTGCAGCTCACGACCGAGAGACGCGAGATCGTCACCGGATAAGCCATGGCCGAGAAGACCTACCTGCAGGCGATCTCGGACGGCCTCCGCCAGGAGATGCGCCGCGACAAGCGCGTCTTCGTGATCGGCGAGGACGTGGGCGTCTACGGCGGCGCGTTCAAGGTGACGCTCGGCTTCCAGGAGGAGTTCGGGCCCTGGCGCGTGATCGACGCGCCGCTCTCCGAGACCGCGATCGTCGGCGGCTGCACCGGGGCCGCGATCATGGGCCTGCGGCCGGTCGCGGAGATGCAGTTCTCGGATTTCATCTCCTGCGGCTGGGACCAGCTCGTCACGGTCGCCGCCAAGCAGCGCTGGCGCGCGGGGACACCGGTGCCGATGACCGTGCGGTTGCCCTCCGGCGGAGGCTTCTCGGGCGGGCCGTTCCACTCGCAGAACCCCGAGAGCTCGTTCGCGCACATCCCGGGCTTGAAGATCGTCTGCCCGGCCACCCCGGAGGACGCGAAGGGCCTGCTCGTGACCGCGATCGAGGATCCCAATCCAGTCTTGTACTTCGAGCACAAGCACCTCTACCGGCGGATCAAGGCCGAGGTGCCGGACGACCGCTACACGACGCCGTTCGGCCAGGCGCGGATCCACCGCGAGGGCGACGACGTCTCCGTGATCACCTGGGGCGCGATGGTCTGGACCGCGGCGGAGGCCGCGCAGCAGTTGGAGGACGACGGAATCTCGGTGGAGATCGTCGACCTGCGCACGCTCGTGCCCTGGGACAAGAAGGCGGTCCTGGAGAGCGTGTCGAAGACGTCGAAGGTGCTCGTCCTCCACGAGGACACGCACACCGGTGGCTTCGGTGGCGAGATCGCGGCCACAATCGCCGAGGAGGTGTTCGAGGATCTCGACGCTCCGGTGAAGCGGCTGACCGCCCCGGACACCCCGGTGCCGTTCTCACCGCCTTTGGAGAAGGCGTTCATTCCGCAGGTCGATGACGTGGCCTCCGCTTTGAGGGAGCTCGCGGAGTACTGATGGCGACCACGTCGGCAGTCGACGTCGTCATGCCCCAGATGGGCGTCTCGGTCTCCGAGGGAACGATCACGAAGTGGCTTAAGCAGGAGGGCGAGCAGATCGCAGCCGACGAGCCGCTGCTCGAGATCTCGACCGACAAGGTCGACACCGAGGTGCCCAGCCCGGGCGAGGGCGTCGTGCAGCAGATCCTCGTCCAGGAAGGCGAGACCGTCGAGGTCGGGACGAAGCTCGCGGTGATCGCACCGGCAGGAGCCGAGACCCCTGCGCCCACGCCTCCCGAGCCGGAGCAAGCGCCCGCACCTGAGCCGCCGCCGCCCGAGCCTGCAGCCGAAGCGCCTCCTCCGCCTCCTCCGGCACCGCCGCCCGAACCGCCTCCCGCTCCGCCCGAGGCGGCCCCGGCGGCTCCCGTGACCGACGGGGACGGCGAGAAGACCTTCGTCTCACCGGTCGTCGCGCGGATCGCCTCCGAGCACAGCGTCGACGTTTCCCAGGTCTCGGGCACCGGCCGCGGCGGCCGTGTGACCAAGAAGGACATCATGGCCTTCGTCGAGTCGAGCCCGGCCGCGGCACCTGCGCCGCCTCCGGCTCAACCCGAGGCTCCGCCAGAGCCGCCGCCGGCCGAAGCGCCGCCTCCGCCTGCTCCAGTGGCAGAGCCTGCACCGCCGCCTCCGACACCGGCACCCGCCCCGGAGCCAACTCCGCCGCAGCCCGAGCCGGTCGCAGCCGGAGCAGGCGAGGAGCTCGTGCCGATGAACGCCATGCGCCGGGGCATCGCGGAGCACATGCGCCGCTCGCTCGACACCTCCGCGCACGTCACGACGGTGTTCGAGATCGACCTCTCCAAGGTCGTCGCGATCCGCAACAGGCTGAAGCCGGAGTACCAGCAAAGCTACGGCGTCAACCCGACCTACCTCTCGTTCATCGCGCGGGCGACGATCGAGGCGATCAAGAACTGGCCGTGGGTGAACGCCGAGATCCGCGGCGAGCAGATCGTGATCAAGAAGTACATCAACCTCGGGATCGCGGTCGCGCTCGAAGGCGGCCACGGCCTGATCGTTCCCGTGGTCAAGAACGCCGAGGGCCTGAACCTGCTCGGGCTTGCGCGCGCGATTGCCGACGTTGCCGAGCGCTCCCGGAACAAGAAGCTGACGCCTGACGACGTCCAGGGCGGCACCTTCACGATCACGAACCCGGGCGGCTGGGGCGCGATCATCGGCACGCCGATCATCAGCCAGCCGCAGGTCGCGATCCTCGACGTCGAGGCGCTCGTCAAGCGGCCGGTCGTGGTTCAGGACGAGGGCGGCCAGGACGTGATCGCGATCCGGCCGATGATGAACCTCTGCCTCTCGTACGACCACCGTCTGGTCGACGGCGCCTACGCCGCGCAGTTCATGAAGGAGCTGCGCGAGAACCTAGAGTCGTTCGACGAAGGCGCTTACTAAGCCGGACATCCGCGGGCGGCTAAGGCGTAGCCGCCTGCTCGAGGCCGCCCGGCCGAACCAGCTCGAGGACGTCGTCCGCGTCGTCTGCGGGATCCACGCGCAGGTGATGGGCTCGGCGGAGCTGGCGATCGCAGCACGCGTCGAAGGCATCACGCAGGACGACGTCCGGGCCGAGCTCTGGGAGCACCGCTCGCTCATCAAGACCTGGACGATCCGCGGAACGCTGCACCTCCATCCTGCGGGCGACCTGCCGATGTGGGCTGCTGCGACGCGCGCGGTCGGCCAGCCGGATGAAACGGAGGTCGTCGAGGCGATCGCGGATGCGCTGGACGGCCGCTGCCTGCTGCGCGAGGAACTGGCAGAAGAGGTTGCGAAGCGCGCGGGCGAATGGACGCGCGAAAGGATCGGGTCAGGGTGGGCGTACCTCTTCGGCACGGCCGCGGCACTCGGCAAGCTCTGCCACGGCCCGCCGCGAGGGAACAAGGTCACCTTCGTGCGGACCGACCAGTGGGCCGGCTGGCGCGACGTCAATCCCGACGAGGCGCTTGCCGAGGCAGGCCGTCGGTTCCTCGCAACGTACGGTCCGGCCGGGCGGCGCGAGTTCGCGCAGTGGTTCGGGATGAAGCCGGCGGAAGCGCCTCAGCTGCCGGAAGTATCTGTCAAGCCGGCGGACGTGCCCGGACCGCTGCGGTTGCTCCCCGAGTACGACTGCTACGTCATGGGCTTCCGCGAGCGCCAGCACCTCGTGCCTGAGAAGGTGCGCGAGCGGCTGAAGACGCATCCGAAGGGCCGCTACGAGGGGATCGCGGGCGTGCCGACGCTTCTCGTCGACGGAGCGGTGGCCGGCCTCTGGCGCCGGGCCAAGAAGGGCAAGCGGGTCGAGATCGCAGTGGAGCCGATCCGGCGGCTGAGCCCGGGAGAACGCCGAGAGCTCGAAGCGGAGGCCGCCCGAATCGGCGCCTTCCTCGGAGCGGAGCCGATCCTACGCGTCGGTAGGCTGGACGCGTGAGCCGCGAAGGGCACGTCTTTCAGCTGGAGCGAGTTCCGTACATCGAAGCGTGGGAGCTGCAGCGGTCCCTCGCGGCAGGCGTGGCGGCAGGCGAGCTTCCCGACACGGTCGTGCTGCTCGAGCATCCGCCCGTGATCACACTCGGGCGGCGCGCCGAGCCCGGCGAGCTGCACATCCCCGAGGGCGCTGAGGTCGAGATCGTTGAGACCGACCGCGGCGGCAAATCGACCTACCACGGGCCGGGCCAGCTCGTCTGCTACCCGATCTTCGACCTGACGCGGCACGGACAGGACGTCAAGCGCTACTGCCGTGACCTCGAGGAGGCGCTGATCCGGACGATGCGCCCGCTCGGCGTCGAGGCCACGCGGATCGAGGGCTTGACCGGGATCTGGCTCGAGGCGCCGCCGCGCAAGATCGCCTCGATCGGGATCCACATCTCGAAATGGGTGACGACCCACGGCTACGCGCTCAATGTCGACCTCGACCCCGCGCCGTTCACCGACTGGATCACCGCCTGCGGAATCGAGGACGCGGCGTTCACGACGATCGCGCGCGAGCTCGGCCGTCCGGTCGCGGTCGACGTGGTGCGCCCGCACGCGGTCGCGGCGCTGGAGGAGGTCTTCCAGCTCCGGCTCGAGGAGCGGGCTCCCGCAGCGCTCCCCGCGTGAGCACCCGCCGGCTCGAAGCTTTCGCGGACGGCGTCTTCGCGATCGCCGCCACGCTGCTGATCCTCAACGTCGATGCGCAGGTCGGCGAAGGCTCCGGCGCGATCGGCCACCGGCTGCTCGCGATCTGGCCCTCCTACATCGCCTACGCGGTCAGCTTCGTCACGATCGGAATCATCTGGTCGAACCACCACACCGTGATGGGGCAACTCGGCCGCGTGAACCGCGTGTTCCTGCTCCAGAACGTCTTCCTGCTGATGTGCGTCGCGTTCCTGCCGTTCCCGACGCGCCTCGTCGCCGAGCACCTGCGCGACCGCCACGACCTGCAACCGGCCGCCCTCGCGTACGGCGCGACGATGACCGTGATGGCGGTCTGCTACATCGCGCTCTGGATCTATGCGGCCGGCGGTCGCCGCTTGCTGCGCGAGGACTCCGACCCGCGAACCGTCAGCGGGATCACGCGGAGCTACCTGCCCGGCGCGCCCCTCTACCTCACCGCGACACTCGTCGCACTCGCCAGCCCGCTCGCGAGCGTCGCGCTGTACGGCGCGATCGCGTTGTTCTACGTGATCGAGAGCTCGATCTTCGGCGGCGCGACCACGGAATCTCCGTAGCCGTCCAGAGACGCGATCAGGGCGTCGACTATGCGCGGGTCGAACTGCGTCCCGCTCGAGCGCATCAGCTCGGCGACGGCATCGTCCAGCGGCATCGCCTTCCGGTACGAGCGATCGGTCGTCATCGCGTTGAAGGCGTCGCAGCAGGCGACGATCCGGGCGATCAGCGGGATCTCCTCGCCGACGGTGCCGTCCGGATAGCCGTTGCCGTCGTACCGCTCGTGGCACGAGCGCACGATCCGGCCGACCTCGCCAAGCAGCCCGCCGACCCTCAGCAAGAGCCGCTCGCCCTCAACCGTGTGCTGCTCCATGACGGCCCGCTCCTCGGGAGTCAGCGGCCCGGGCTTGTTGATGATCGACTTCGGAACGCGCACCTTGCCGACGTCGTGCAGCAGCGCGACGAATTCCGCGTCGCGGCGCTCCCGCGTCGAAAGCTCGAGCTGGTCGGCGACCTGCATCGTCAGCTCGACGACGTCGCGACTGTGGACGCCCGTGTACTCGTCGTCGGCCTCGACCACGTCTCCGAGCAGGAAGGCCGTGCCGCGGTAGGCGTCGCGGAGCTCGAGCTCGTGGTCGATCCGCACCTTGCGCTCACGCGCAAAGACCGACAGCAGGCCGACCAGCGGCAGCGCGAGCACAACGCCGTACGGCGAGGACGCCGTTGCAAACGCGACCGCGAGGCCCACAGGCGCAAGGCCGGCGTCGATCGAGTAGACCCAGAACATCGCACGCAGCTGGACCTGCGGCCGGACGCCGAGCGCAAGCCATTCGCGTCCTGCGGCCCAGAGCGTGTCCAGCGCGAACTGCGAGAGCAGCGCCACGACGTACAGCGGCCAGTCCGAGAGGCGCGGCCCGCGTTCACCGACGATCGCAAAGACGAGCGCCGGACCGACGGCGTGCCAGGCAATCATCAGGCGCATCGGAATCCGGCCAGGCCGGAGTGACCCGCGGAAACACTCCTCGAGGCTGCCGGCGACGATCCCGCCCGCAACCGCCAGCGGCACGAGGCCAACGGGAAGCACGAACAACATCGGCACGAGGATCAGCTCCGTGGGGATGGCCGAGCCGGTGCCGATCTCGAAATCGAGCCTGAACGCCGCTCCGTACGCGGCCACCAGAACGAGGGCCGCGATCCATCCCGGGTGCCGCTGCGAGGGCACGAGCACGGCGAGCGAGACCGCAGCGGCGAGGAAGCCGCCCGAGAAGACGACGACAGAGGTCAGCTCGCGGCGCGCCAAGCGGTGCAGCCGCCGTGCGCGCTGCTCCTCGATGACGCGCTGCTCATCGGGGTCGAGAAGAATCGAGCCAGTGGTGGTGCTCGCCGCAGAGGACATCGAGAGCAAGGATCGACGCCGCGCAGCCCCCGCTTGAAGCAAATGCGACGACGCGTTCACTCGTTCGAGGGATCCAAAGGCCTGGAAAGCCCCCTATCGGGTGATGCAACCCCCCTGCGCCCGAAGAGAGTGAGAACACTTCACTCGGAAGGGAGCGGCATGGCGGCATCTGTGGCAAGAGGCGGTTTGCGAGTTCTGTGCGGCGTGGCGATCATCGCGGCGTTCGCGCTGGCACCGGCGGCGAAGGCGAAGGCGACTATCCTCGGCGGCGGGTCCGCTTCCTACTGCGATCCCAGCTCCTCCCAGGTCTTCTCCCGGTTCGGCGATTCCTCCTACTACGCGAGGATGTTGAACGGGGGCTTCGAGAACGGCAGCACCGCCTGGGTCCTAAGCGGCGGCGCTCGCGTCGTCTCCGGCAACGAGCCCTACTACCTCAGCGGCAACATGGGCGACCACAACTCGCTGCTCCTGCCGGCCGGTAGCTCCGCCTACAGCGGCACGGTCTGCTTCGCGCTCGGCGACTGGCACCTGCGCCTGATGATGAAGCGGCTCTCGGCGACCGGCGGCCTCCGCGTGCAGGTGATCGTTCCGAGCCTGGTCGGGATTCTCACCGTGCTCGACGGCGGGACCGTCAGCGGCAGCACCACCTGGGCGCCTTCGCCCCGGCTTGCGCTGCTGCTCAGCAACGTGATCAGCCTCCTCGGCACCAAGGCCGTGGCGTTCCGCTTCACCCCGGTCGGGGTGGGCGCGTCGTACCAGATCGACGACGTCTACCTCGATCCGTGGAAGTGCACGTAGCGGCATAGGCCGTACGTAGACTCCAAGCCATGCAGGGCTCGCAGCCCGTGGCGGAACGGCCGCGCCGGCCGGAGTGGATGAAGGTCCGCGCGCCGAGCGCGGACTCGCGCTACTTCGACGTGCGCAAGCTGATCCACGGCGCGAGCCTGAACACGATCTGCGAAGAGGCTCGCTGCCCGAACATCGCCGAGTGCTGGGGCCGCGGCACGGCGACGTTCCAGATCCTCGGCGACACGTGCACCCGCGCCTGCCGCTACTGCTATGTGCACTCGGGCAAGCCGGATGGGCCGGCCGACCCGCTCGAGCCACTGCGCCTGGCGGCGACCGCCGCGAAGATGGGCCTGAAGCACGTCGTCGTCACCTCGGTCGACCGGGACGACCTTCCAGACAAGGGCGCCGGGCACTACGCGGCGACGATCCGCGCGCTCAAGCACAAGGCGCCGGAGGCGTCCATCGAGGTGCTGACGCCGGACTTCCTCGGCTACGAAGAGGAGTCGCTGCGGATCGTGCTCGCCGAGCGGCCGGACGTCTTCAACCACAACATCGAGACCGTGCGGCGGCTGCACCTCAGCATGCGCGGGGCGAAGGCCTCGTACGACAAGGCGCTGTGGCTGCTGCGCCGAGCGAAGGAGGTCGCGGACTATCCGGTGCTGACGAAGTCCGGAATCATCGTCGGGCTCGGCGAGACGAACGATGAAGTCGTCGAGACGATGCGCGACCTGCGGGAGAGCGGCGTCGACGTCGTCACAATCGGCCAGTACCTGCAGCCGAGCTCGAAGCATGCGCAGATCGACCGCTGGGTGCATCCCGACGAGTTCCGCTGGTTCCGCGAGCAGGGCGAGGCCCTCGGCTTCGGCTCGGTCTTCTCAGGGCCGCTGGTTCGCAGCTCGTACCGCGCCGACGAGCAGCGCGCAGCCGCGAGAGCCGTCGCGTACTAGTAGGAGGGCTTGACGAAACCTAGTCTGTGCCGTCGGGCCGCGCTGTCCGCCCCGTCGACGAGCGAGGTTCCGCCAAACCCTCCTAACGAATCTTCGTATCGATCGAGAAGTCGACTCGCAGGAAGCTGCCGCTCGAAACGCTGACGTGCTGCGGGCGAACGGGCTGGACGCCCTGGACGAAGTAGCGGCCGACAGGAAGGTTGACTCGGAAGGTCCCGTCGTCGCTTGTCTTGACCCGAGCGACGACCGAGCCGTCCTTCGAGAAGCTCAGCGTCACCCCGCGCGCAGGCTCAGTGCACGGCTTCCCCTGGACGCATGCGGGTGTGATCGGGCCGCGCGAGACGGTCCCCTGCAGCCCGCTGCCGCCGCTCGCCGGCTGCGCGCCGCCGCACGCGCTCAGGAGCGGGAATGCAGCAAGGACGGCGAGGCGCCTCATCCCGGGATCGTAGTAACGAAGAGGGCCGCCCGAAGGCGGCCCTCTTCTTCGAACGTTAAGGCGATAGCCGGAGCTAGCCGCCCAACCTCATCTTCCAGATGCCCTGCGAGTGCGTGGCCGCGTACAGGATGCGCCGGCAGTGGCCGCCGCCCATGCACGTCGGGGCGCGATTCGAGGGCTGGATCTCGAGGTGCATGATCTCGTA
>VAXM01000006.1 GCA_005883335.1 Actinomycetota bacterium | reverse complement strand
GTGGAGCTCGTCCTCCATCCGGATCAGCTTCTGCGACTCGGCCTCGGTCAGCTTGAAGACCGGGATGCCCGTCCACATCGAGACGATGTCGGCAATCTCCTCCTCGCCGATCTCGGGCTGCTCGGCGGTGCCCTCCTCGGCGCGCCAGTTGTCCTCGAGCTCGCGCTTCTTCTGCGAGAGCTTGCGCTCCTTGTCGCGCAGCGAGGCGGCCTTCTCGAACTCCTGGGCCTCGATCGAGGCTTCCTTGTCCTTGCGCACCTTCTCGATCTCGTCCTCGAGCTCGCGATAGCGGGGCGGGGCGCTCATCGTCTTGATGCGCATGCGCGAGGCGGCCTCGTCGATCAGGTCGATCGCCTTGTCGGGCAGGTGCCGGTCCTGGATGTAGCGGTCGGACAGCACCGCGGCTGCGCCCAGAGCCTCGTCGGAGATCTTGCAGCGGTGGTGCGCCTCGTAGCGATCGCGCAGGCCGCGCAGGATCTGGACGGTGTCGTCGACGGTCGGCTCGTCGACGCGGATCTGCTGGAAGCGCCGCTCCAGCGCCGCGTCGCGCTCGAGGTACTTGCGGTACTCGTCGAGGGTCGTCGCGCCGATCGTCTGCAGCTCGCCGCGCGCGAGGGCGGGCTTGAGGATCGAGGCCGCGTCGATCGCGCCCTCGGCCGCGCCCGCGCCGACGAGGTTATGGAGCTCGTCGATGAACAGGATGATGTCGCCCCGCTGCATGATCTCCTTCATGACCTTCTTGAGGCGCTCCTCGAACTCGCCGCGGTACTTCGAGCCGGCGACGAGGGCGGCCAGGTCGAGCGTGTAGATCTGCTTGCCCTTCAGGAGCTCGGGCACCTGGTTGGAGGCGATCCGGGAGGCGAGGCCCTCGACGACGGCGGTCTTGCCGACGCCCGGCTCGCCGATCAGCACGGGGTTGTTCTTCGTGCGCCGCGAGAGGATCTGCATCACGCGCTCGATCTCGGTCTGGCGGCCGACGACGGGGTCGAGCTTGCCCTCCGAGGACTGCCTCGTCAGGTTGCGGCCGAACTGGTCGAGCAGCTTCGAGCTCTTGGACTTCTCGCCGGGAGCGCCGCCCGCGCCCTGCTGCCTCCGGCCGGGGCCGGAGAGCATACGGATGATCTCGTTGCGGATCTTCTCGGCGTCGGCGTCGAAGTCGAGCAGGATCCGGGCCGCGACGCCTTCGTTCTCGCGCACGAGCCCGAGCAGGATGTGCTCGGTACCGATGTAGTTGTGACCCAGCGAAAGCGCTTCGCGCAGCGCAAGCTCGAGCACCTTCTTCGCGCGCGGGGTAAAGGGGATCTGCCCGGTCGTGACCTCGTCGCCCTGGCCGACGATGCGCGCGACCTGGGCGCGCACCTCCTCGACGGTGATGTCGAGCGACTCGAGCACGCGGGCGGCGAGGCCCTCCTCCTCGCGGAGCAGGCCGAGGAGAATGTGCTCCGTGCCGATGTAGTTGTGCTTCAGCGCCCGGGCCTCGTCCTGCGCGAGAACGACGACTTGGCGAGCCCTCTCGGTAAAGCGTTCGAACACGTTCCTTCTTTCGGCAGGGTCCTCGAACTAGCTGAGGGCCTATCGTAGCGAAGGCCCCGGGGGGTAGCGCTTCCCACGGCGCGGCCCCTTACAAGAGCTTTTCTTTTGACCCGAAATCGAGTTCAATGCGTGTGATTCCGGGGAAGGGGAGGGCCCTATGGGACGACGTTTCGTGTCGCTGTCGCTGTTCGTCGGCGGTTACCTGGCAATGGCCTCGCTGGCGCCGCTGACGGCGCTTGCTCCGGCGTTGCTCAGCTTCTTCGCGGGCGTGCTCGTGCTCATCCGCGAGCCGCGGCTCGCTGAGACGGAATAGAGCGGGTCCGCCCCGGGCGGCGAGGCGGCCGGCTCCAGCTGTCCAGCTCCTTAGCCCTCCCAGAGGGCCGTGTCCGACTGCAGGCGCTTCAGCCTGAGCCCTGCGTCCGTGTGGACGCACTTCATCTCTACGTCGTCGTCGGCGTGGAAGGCGCTCAGGTCGGCGCCCTCAGGGATGGCGCACGTCACCGGGCCGTCGTCGGTCGTGACGGTGATCTCGGCCGCCGTCAGCGTGTCGATCGACCCGTTGGCCAGCACGTAGTCGGGCGGAGGCGGCGGATCCTCCTTGTGCTTGATCGCGTGCAGCGTCCAGACGTCGTCGACCTTGACGCAGTACATGATCACGGCGTTACCGACCTCGAAGTCCGAGACGTCGACCTCGTCCGTGATTGCGCAGGTGACGGGGTCGCCGTCGCCCTGGATCGTGATCGACTCGTCGGTGAGGTCGGTGATCGCGCCCATCGCGTACAGGTGCTCGGGCTCGACGTAGTGCTCCAGCTCGAGGAGCACCGGGTGCCCGTCGCCGTAGTTGCACGTCATCTGGACCATCTGGCCGACCGCGAAGCCGGTCGTGTCGAAGTCCTCCGGCACTGCGCAGGTCACCGGGTCGTCGGCTCCGGTCTTGACGAAGATGCGGTCGACCGACAGCGACTTCACGACGCCCACGACGGTGAACGTCCCGTCGCCGTTGACGCCGCCGCCCTCGTCGTCCCCGCCCGAGCTCTCGTTCTCGGCCTTCACGAGGGTGAAGCTGCCGTCCTCGGCGACGGTGACGACCGCGACGATCTCGTCGCCCGGCTCGAAGTCCGGAACCATGACGTCGTCGGGGACGCTGATGAGCACGCGGCCGCGGTGGAGCACGGCCATCTCGATCGTCCCGTCGTCAGCCGTGGCGAGGTAGATGCCCTCGAGCTCGAGCTGGTCGTCGTGGCCGATCTTCTTGAGCGCTTCGCGGCGGGCCTGGAGGGAGCCGCGCTTGACGAGAGCGCTGGCCTCGATCCGGTCGCCGGGGCGGAAACCGCCTCCGGTTGCCGAGCCCGCCTTGCCGCGGACGCGGAGCGCGAAGACGCTGCCGCCGGCGGAGACGGCCAGTGTCGCGCCCTTGACCGCGGCGACGGTGGCCTGGAAGTGCGCGCCTCCGGCCCGGCCGAGCGGCCGGATCTTCGAAGCGGCGAACGTCCCGTCCGGAAGCGACGCGGCCTGGACCGCGACGACCCGGCCGATCCGGACCCGCCTCAGCACGCCACGCGCGCGGATCGTCCGGACAACCCCGTTGCGGGAGACCGTGACGATCGACTTGCGGGCGGAATCCTTGGCGACTACGACGCCCCGAAAGGTCACCGTCCCGGCCGTGGCCGGAAGCGCGAATGCCAGCGCGGCGATCCCTGCAGCAGCGAGCAGCAGAAACTTCTTCATTGCGGTTTGCCTCCTTTTCGATCACCGAGCCGGCCGGAAAGAGGTCTGTCTCTGCCCGGACCGGCTCGATGGATCGGTTTCTTGCGTACGGCGAACGGTCGGACGGCAACCGCACTCCTGCTCGCCCAGTTCATCGGCCGCAATCGCACCGACCTTGCGGAAACTCCCTCCCCGGAGCCACCACAATCGAGGGATGTCTATTAGGGCGTGTTGGTGCCTAAGTTGCTACTCCGCGAGCGCGAAGTAGCGGCGGACGGCCCAGATCGTCATCAGCAGGATCTTGAAGTCCAGCCAGAGCGACCAGTTCTCGATGTAGTAGTTGTCCCACTCCACGCGGTCGCTGAGGGACGTCTTGCCGCGGAGTCCGTTCACCTGGGCCCAGCCGGTGATGCCCGACTTGACGCGGTGGCGGTCGCCGTAGCGGTGCACGTTGCGCTCGAAGAGCTCGACGAAGTCCGGCCGCTCGGGGCGCGGCCCGATCAGGCTCATGTCGCCCTTGAGCACGTTCAGGAGCTGGGGCAGCTCGTCCAGCGAGGTGCGGCGGAGGAAGGTGCCGAAGCCCGTTCGCCGGTCGTCGCCCTCGACGCCGCCGGGAGCCGTATCGGCCGGAAGGTCGGGCAGGACGACCGGCTCGTCCGCCGCCCGCATTGAGCGGAACTTGAGCATCTCGAAGCGGCGGCCGTCCAGGCCGACGCGCGGCTGGCGGAAGAAGATCGGGCGGCCGACGGAGATGCGGGTGCCGAGCGCGAGCAGGAGCAGCAGCGGGGCCGCGGCGAGGAGGATGAGCATGGCGACCACTCGGTCGACGGAGTACTTGAGGGCAAAGTGCCAGCCCTTCGGATCGGGGCGGCGTGTGGAGAGGAGCGGCAGCCCACCGATGTGTTCGACGGAGAGCCGCTCGGTGACGCTCTCGAAGAGCCGCGGGACGAGCGAGACGCCGATGCCGAGCTCCTCGCAGTGCTTGACCTCGCGCAGCAGGACTTCGCTCGGCGCCCGGGAGAAGGTGACGACCACGTGCTCGATCCCGTGCTGCTCGACGATGCGCTCGAGGTCCCAGCTGGCGCCAAGCACCGGGACCGGCAGGCCTGGCTCCTCGAGCGGCTCCTTGTCGAGGAAGCCGACCGGCTGCAGCCCGAACTC
The DNA here is from genome assembly GCA_005883335.1 of Actinomycetota bacterium. Classification (GTDB taxonomy): domain Bacteria; phylum Actinomycetota; class Thermoleophilia; order Gaiellales; family Gaiellaceae; genus AC-32. Next base: position 30,071 of record VAXM01000006.1, on the reverse strand, counting down.
CGGGTGTTCGAGGAGGCGCCGGGCAGTGAGGCGGCCGATGCGGCCGGCACCGACGATCAAGGTCGGCTTCGCGGTGTCGCCCTGCCGTCGCGCCTTGACCTGCGCCCAGTCGAAGGCGATCCGGCCTGCGCTGAGGTAGACGGCACTGAAGGCCGCGAGACGGATGGACTGGGCGGCGAGGTCGTCGACGTCGCCCGGCACGAACAGCCGCAGGGTCAGAATGCCCATCGCGGCAAGGCCCGACGCGGTCACGACCGCCCGCACGTCGTCGAGCGCCTGGAGCCGGACGTGCCATGAGTACAGGCCCCGCACCTGGAGCAGAAGCAGGACTAATGCGGCGTAGGCGACCAGCCAGACGGGCGCGATCTCGACGATGCCGGCGTCGGGAGCGCCGAGCTCGGCGGCGAGGACGGCCGCGAGGAGCATCGCCGCGTCGAGCGCCAGGGCCCCGCGCGCCCAGGAACCCGCAGCGCGAAGCCGCCGCAGCGCAAGAGGTTCCGCCTCGAGGCTGATCGGCTCGAGCGCCGGAACCTCGACGTTCGTCAACGGTCGCGTGGCCATGCCGCCCCTAGAGCCTGCTTCGGTTGATTTGGCCTAGCCGGCTACTTCTTTGCCCGACCGAGCCGACGCAACCCGGTACCCGCTGCCAGTAGCAGCGCGCCGCCGGCCGACATCAGCGCGAGATCGAGCCCCGTGAACGGCAGGCCGCCGCTCTTGACGGCTCGCGCGCCGAGCGCCTGCTGAACCGCGCCTTGCACGCCGACGTGCGGGTAGCCCTGGAGTGCCACATCTCGCTGGGCTCGCTGCAGGTCGGCGCGCGAGTAGCTCTGCGTGAGCCGACCGTGCTGCTGGTAATCCCTGTAGATCTGCTGCGGGGTCGCACCCAGTGCCGCTGGCGCCCCACACAGCGCAGCAGCCGCGCAGGCGCTCAGCCCCCAGACCAAGAACTGACGACGCATCACGTTCTCCCTTCCTCCTCGTAGCCGCCCCGAGCGAGCCGCGCAGATTGGCTGTTCACCTACAGACTCCCCAAAACTGTGGATTTCAACCCACCTGCCCGCAGGCGCAACGTAATTGTGATTCCGTCCTGGCGCAAGGCCATTTGGAGTTAGAACGGAAGTTGCACCAGATTGGATTCGGCTTTCTCGTGATTAAGTCCTAACGCGATGGTTTTCAATGCTGGAAACGCGGCACGTGTTCTGCAAACCGTCGTGCTCGCGGCGGTTTCCTGGGGGCTGGCCTGGCTCGCCACAGGCAGCGCGGCGGCGCCGGACTGGCTTCCATATGCGTTCCTCACGGCCCTGGTCCTCGCGGCCGCGCTCATCGGCGGGACGGCTCTCCGGCCACGCCGGCGGGAGCTCGCCGTGGTCGGAGCGCTCGTCGCCCTTGCGGGGTGGGAGGCGCTTTCGATTGTCTGGTCCGCCGTTCCGGACCTGGCCCGCGACGAGGCCCTCCTGACGATCTTCTACGCGATCGCGCTGCTCGTTCCGCTCGTGGCGCTCCGGAGTGCCACGGAGCGGCTGCTCGCCTTGGCCGCGATCGCGGCTGCGGCCGCGGTCCTGGCCGTCGGAGCCGGAATCGTGCTCCGCTTCGGCTCGGACCAGGCCGACCACTTCTACTCGGGCAGGCTCTCCTTTCCGATCTCGTACCCGAACGCCCAGGCCGCGGTCTTCCTGATCGGCTTCTGGCCTGCGCTCGTGCTCGCGGCGCAACGAGAACGCGGGCTCCTCGTTCGAGCGCTCGCCGTGGCCGCGGCTACCGCGATCGCCTCGGGCTGGCTGACGGCGCAGAGCAAAGGTGGGATCGCCGCCCTCGCGGCCTCGGCCGCCGTCGTCTTCGCGCTCTCGCCGCTGCGCCTGCGCCTGCTGCCGCCGACGCTGATCGCGGCGGGCCTGACGGCGGCCGCCTACAGCCCGCTGACGGCCCCTTTTCGCTCCGAGAGCGTCCCGGAGGTGAAGCGCGCCGGTTCGGCCATCCTCCTCCTGGCGGCGTTAGGCGCCGTTGCCGGGCTCCTGTACGCACTCGTCGACCGGCGTCTCGAACTCGATCCGCGTGCCGTGCGAAAGGCAGGGGTCGGGGTCTTCGTGATGTTCGTAGCGGCCGTCGTGGCAGGTGTGGCGCTGTTCTTCACAAGTGTCTATCACCAGGGCTGGTTCGGGGACCAGTGGCAGGCGTTCAAGCGGTACCAGAGCACGACGGCCTCGAGCCACCTTCTCCAGCTCGGCTCGTACCGCTACGACATCTGGCGCGTCGCGGTGCACGAGTTCGAGCACCATCCCCTGGCGGGAATCGGCTCGCGCGGCTTCGGGCCGGCCTACCTCCAGGAACGGCGCAGCCCCGACACCCCGGCGCGGGCGCACTCGGTCGAGCTCGACGCGCTGAGCGAGCTGGGCGTCGTCGGCTTTGCGCTCCTCGCCTGCGCGCTCGTCGTGCCGCTGGTCACACTCGCCCGGCGGCTGCGCGGGCGCGACGCCGCGGCGACCGCGGCGTTCGCGGGAGCCGTCTACTGGCTCGTCCACGCCTCGGTGGATTGGATCTGGACCGTCCCTGCCTGCGGACTGCCGTTCTGGCTGCTGGTCGGAGTCGGCTGCTCCGGAGGCGAGCGGCGGCAGCTCGGGTCGCGAGCCGCCCTGCCCGCGGCAGCTGTCGCCGTCGTCATTGCGGTGATCGCGTTCGTGCCGCCCTGGCTCTCGGCGAGGCTCACGGACCACGGCAACTTCCACTGGGCGGAGCGGCTCGACCCGCTCTCCGTCGACCCCTACGTCTCCCAGGGCTCGGTGGCGGCACTCGAGGAGGCGGTGCGGAAGGAGCCTCGCGTGGTCGAGCTGCGCTTCGACCTGGGGCAGGCCTACGTTCGGGCGGGAAAGCGTTCGAAGGCGCGCGCAGCCCTCGAGGAGGCTCACCGCCTCGACCCGCGCGACCCTCGGATCGCCGAGGCGTTGAAGAACGCGCCGTAGCGGCCGATACGCTTTTCGTGATGGCGCGGAGAGCCCTCGTCACCGGCGGGGCGGGCTTCATCGGCTCGCACCTGTCCGACCTCCTGCTTGCGAACGGCTGGGAGGTGTTCGCCCTCGATGACGTCTCGACGGGCTCGCTGGAGAACGTCGCCCACCTGCGCCGCCGGCCGGACTACCACCTCGTGGTCGACTCCGTGCTCTCGCCGTCCGTAGTCAGCGAGGTCGTGCACAAGTGCGACGTCGTCTACCACCTGGCGGCCGCGGTCGGCGTGCGCCTGATCGTCGAGCAGCCTGTGCACACGATGGTCACGAACGTCCAGGGCACCGAGACCGTGCTCGGCTACTGCAGCAAGTTCGGCAAGCGCGTGCTCGTCGCGTCGAGCTCCGAGGTATACGGCGACCACCGCGAGGAGCGGCCGCTTGCCGAGAACGACCGCCGCGTCTACGGCCCGACGACCGAGAAGCGCTGGCTCTACGCCGACTCGAAGGCGATGGACGAGCACCTGGCGCTCTCGTACCACCTCGAGCGCGGCCTCGACGCGGTCGTCGTCCGGCTCTTCAACACCGTCGGTCCGCGCCAGAGCGGGCGCTACGGGATGGTGATCCCGCGCTTCGTCGACAAGGCGCTTGCAGGTGAGCCGCTCGAGGTGCACGGCGACGGAACGCAGACGCGGTCGTTCTGCCACGTCTCCGACACGGTCAGCGCACTCGCCGGGTTGATGGACGCGACCGGGATCTCTGGCGAGATCTTCAACGTCGGCTCGTCGGAGCGGATCCGAATCATCGACCTCGCAGCGCGCATCAGGGAAATGACGCGCAGCGACTCAGAGGTCGTCTTCGTGCCTTATGACCAGGTCTACGGCCAGGGCATCGAAGACACGCTCCACCGCGAGCCGGCGCTGGGCAAGATCCGCGAGGCGATCGGCTGGGCGCCGGAGCGCGACCTCAACCAGATTCTCCGCGACGTGGTCGAGCACGCGCGCACGGCGCCGATCAGCGGCGCGGCAGAGCCCGCATGAAGCGAGACGTCTTGGCGCGCAGCCTCAGCGGCCCGTCGCCGCTGTAGACGCTGACGCGCGGGAGCGCGTACTCGTCGCGCCGCCCGCCCCGGGCGCGGACGAGAAACGCCGCCTCGTACCCGGTCCGCTTTGCCGCCTGGCGCACCCGTGGGTCGTGCTCGCCGAACGGATACGAGAGCAGGCGGCAAGGGCGCCCGACCTCCGCCTCGATCCGCTCCCGCGACTCGCGCAGCTCCCGTCCGAGCTCCTCGTCGCCGAGGCGCGTGAGGTGCGGATGCGAGACCGTGTGGGAGCCGATCTCGACGCCGGTCTCCGCGAGCTCGCGTAGCTCGGCCCAGGTCAGGGTCGCGAGATCGTTCGGGTGCGCCGCGGCCTCGGCGGCGAGCTCCGGAACGTCGAGCGGCCTTCCACCGTCCGCGAAGTCGGAGCAGGCGAAAACCGTCACGCCGGCGCCGAGCTCCTCGAGCGCGGGCAGCACGGCGAGGATCCCGCGAAAGGCGTCGTCGAAGGTGACGTGCAGCGCGTTCGCGGGCGAGCGCAGGAGCTGCTCGGCGCCGACCGGTTCGTAGCCACGTGCGAGCAGGCTGCGCACTTGTCGCAGAAGCGTCTCCCGTTCGACCGCGAGCGCGGACGGCCAAGAGGCGGTGACGGCGTGGTAGCAGAGGACGAGCGGGAAGCGCCGGCTCACTCGAGGGTGCTGGGGATGAGGCCTGCCAGGTCGGGCGCGGCCGGAGCCGTCCTCGGGACGGACTTCGGCCTCGGCTCCACGCCGACCGCGGGAATCCGCTCGAGCGCGAGCGCCAGCCCGATGAAGATCCAGAGCGGCTTGCCGAGCTCGTTGGAAGCGAAGAGCATCGAGATCGCGAAGCCGAACACCGCGACGATGAGCGCGATCGAGAAGCTCTCGATCGCCCGGTCACCGGCGGCACGGGCGCGGCGGAACGTGCCGAGGTAGGAGCGGACGGTGAAGAAGAGGATGAGCAGGAAGAGGACGAGCCCGACCGCCCCGAGCTCCGTCAGGGCCTCGAGATAGGCGTTGTGGACGACACGCCCCGGCGCGACGTACGAGGCCGCGGTGTTCACGCCGGGCGTGGTCTGGAGCAAATCCAGCGCCTTCGCCTGGAAGTTGCCGGCTCCGAGCCCGAACCAAGGGTGGTCGCGGAAGCCGTGGAGAGCGGCTCGCCACAGGTCGATGCGCCCCGAGCCGCGGTCGCCGCTCGAGCTCGAAAAGTTGAAGATCGTCTGGGCGCGGTTGATGAACGGCGTCAAGCCCGCGATCGCCGCAACCACGGCTGCCCCGCCGAGCGTGAACGCGTAGCCGAGCTTCTGTGCCGCGCTGCGGAAGAAGATGCGGAACGGAAGTAGCAGGGTGGCGGCGATCACGGCGGCGAGCATCACCAGGCCCGTCCGCGAGAGCGACGCGACGATCGACACCGCGATCACCCCAACGACGCCGTAGTAGAAGCCGCGGCGGACAGAGCTGCGCTCGAGCGCGGCGAGCGCGAGCGCGGCGGGGAGCGCGAGCACCTGGTAGACGGCGAAGTACACGTGATCGCCCTGAAGTCCGGTCGCGCCCAGGTTCGACTCGAAGAAGCTCCCGCTAGACGTGGCGTAGGCGACGAAGGCGGTGAGACCGAAGACGAGCGAGCCGAGCGCCAGCATGACGAACGTCGCCACGACCTGCTCGCGCGTCCGTACGAGCACGGCGAACGCGAGCATGTAGGCGGCAGCCAGCAGGAACTGAAAGGTCGTGCGGTAGACGAGCCCCGAGTCGCTGGCCCAGTAGACGCTGAGGAGGATCCAGAAGCCGTAGCCGCCGACCGCGAGCACGAGCGGCGTCGGCTTCAGGTCGAGCCGGCGGCGGCCGAGCGCGTGGTAGGCGACGACCGCGATGGCGAGCACGGCTGCAAGCCGCCCGACCCGGAAGCCCGGCCCGAGCGACACCGACTCGATGAACATCGTGAGGACGAGGAAGAGCGGAAGCACCGTGACGTTCGCGCCGATCAGGAGGACGATTGCGCCGCCCAGGACGACGGCCGCGGCCCAGAACGGCTTCACCGACGCGAGCACGCCGACCGCGCCGGCGAGCAGAAGGAGCGCGAGCATGAGCGACGCATCGACCCCCCAGTCCCTCCGCGCCGAGAGCGGGGTCGGCGCCGGGATCAACGCGGCGTGCCCCGCAAGCGCGTTCGGCGGCGCAAGGTCGCGGCGACCTTGCCCCCGTCGATGGCCGGCACCGCCGCGGCTACGCCGCGCTCCGAGGTGGGCGGCTGGACGTAGGCGTCGTAGCCGTAGCCGTACGCGGCCGCCGGACGCACGCCGGTGAGCACGAGCCCGAGGAAATGGAGATCGAGGTGGTCGACGAGCGCGCGCACCTCGTTCGCCTCGTCGGCATTCGTGCGGTTGCTCCGCGCCACGAGGATGACGCCGTCGACCGCGCGCGCGAGGCCGAGGGCGTCCGCGACCGCCAGCACGGGCGAGGAGTCGACCAGGACGTAGTTGTACTGCGCGGCGAGCTTCTCGAGCAGGTCCTTCATCTGGTTGCTGGAGAGCAGCTCCGCCGGGTTTGGCGGCAGCTGGCCGCTGGGCAGGAGGACGACCTTGCCGAAGCCCTCGCGGCCGTCGCCGGCGAACGGCACCTCGACGATCGCGTCCTTGAGCGCGGCCGAGCCGACGAGCACGTCCGTGAGCCCGACCGGCCTCACGCCCACGCCGAAGAGCTCGTGCAGCCGCGGACGCCTCAGGTCGCCCTCGACTGCGATCGTCGTCGCGCCGGAACGCGCGATCATCGCCGCGAGGTTGGCCGTGACAGTCGTCTTCCCCTGTTGCGGAGAGGCGCTGGTGACGAGGATCGTCCCGAGCGGCCGGCGCACGCCGAGATACTCGAGGTTCACGCGCAGGGACCGGAACGCCTCGGCGCCGGCGCCCGTTGCGAGGATGCGGGCGCCCTTGTTGCGCTTGCTGGCGGGATCGAACGGAATCTGACCGATGACGGGCACGCCGAAATGCTCCTCGACCGCCTCGCGGCTGCGCAGGCGCCGGTCGAAATGCTCGCGCAGGAAGGCGCTCAGCAGCGCCAGCACGAGCCCGAGCGCGGCGGCGATCGCGACGTTTCGCACCGGTTTGGGCGCGACTTTCTGGCGGTCGACGTGCGCCGAGTCCCAGACGGTCGCCGTCAGCGGCGCCTCCACGACCTGGCCCGTGGTCGTCGTCACTTGACGGTGGCCGAACCGTTCGTGGACGAGCCGCGAGAAGACGTTCCCGAGCGCCCGGGCGATGTGCTGCGCCCGCGCACGGCTACTGTCGTCCACCGATACCTTCAGCACGGCCGTCAGCGGGTTCGTGGAGACGTGCACCTTGCTGAGCAGCTTCTCCGGGCTCCTGTGCAGGCCGAGGCGCGCAATCACGCGCGTGGCGACGACGTTGCTCTCGACCAGGTCGCTCATCGTCGCCGTGAACGGCTGGACCGCGTTGGCGACGGTCGGCTGGAAGAGGCTGTTCCCCTGGCCGACGACGATCTTCGTCTCGGCGCGGTAGACCGGCTTCTGCAGCTCCGAGAAGAGCGCGGCCGCTCCGATGGCGGCCGCCAGCACCGCGAGCACGATCCACTTCCTGCGGCGGACGACGCCGACGTACCGGCGCAGGCCACTGCTCCCCTGCTCGAGCTCGACAGGCTCCGTCATGCCACGCACTGTAGTGCCAGTGGAAGCATCTCGTAGACGCTTTACGATAGCTCCAGGTGAGGCGATTGTCGGCTTGCGGCTAGGCGTCTACGCAGACCTCGTCTACCGCGCCGAGGGAGAAACGCTCTCGACCGACCGCTCGTTCGTCAAGTTCGTCACCTCGCTGCCACCGCGCGTCGACGAGGTCGTGCTCTTCGGACGGCTCGACCCACGAACGGGACGGAGCCCCGATCGGCCCACTGCTGCGAGCCCTTCCCCGCTCGCGGTCGATCTTCGAGGCAGAGCTGGAGCGGCTCGACGCCGTCTGGATGTTCGGGCCCCACCCCCTCGCGCTCGAGCTCGCCCGAATCGCGAGACGGCGCGGGACGCCGCTCTTCCTCGGCATCCGGCAGGACTACCGGCGCTACATCGGGGGGCGTCTCCCGAGCAGAGCCTGGCTCTGGGCCGTCCCCGCGGCGCACGCGCTCGACCTCGCCTTCAGGCGCCTCGCGCGCGACGCTCCGACCGTCGCGGTCGGAGCGGAGCTCGGCGAGCGCTACCGGCGCTCGGGCGGCCGGGTCCTCGTCACCGGGTTCTCGCTGGTGCCGCGTTCCGAGATCGTTCCGGTCGAGAACGCACTGGCGCGGTCGTGGGACGGCGGCCTGCGGGTGCTCAGCGTCGGCCGGCTCGATCCCGAAAAGAACCCGCTGCTTCTCGCAGAGGTGCTTGCGGGCCTGCGGCGGCGCCATGGCGCCTGGCGGCTCGCCGTGGCCGGCGAGGGCCCGCTCGCTGAGAGGCTGTCCGCCCGCATCGCGGAGCTCGGGCTCGAAGACGCCTGGGAGCTGCTCGGCTACGTGCCGAACGGGCCGCGCCTCTGGCAGGAGTACCGCCGCAGCCACGCGTTCCTTCATGTCTCGCACACGGAAGGCCTACCCCAAGTGCTCTTCGAGGCCCAGGCGGCCTGCTTGCCGATCGTAGCCACCGACGTCGGGGGAGTCCGGGCGGCGCTCGCCGAGGGCCGCGCCGGGCTGCTCGTTCGTCCGGACGATCCAGCTGGCGCCGTGGAGGCGCTCGAGCGCCTCCGGCTCGAGCCGGAGCTGCGGCGCGCCGTCGTTTCCGCCGGACACGAGCTCGTGCGCGGGGAAACGCTCGAGGACCAGCTCGACCGGGTCGCCGAGTTCTTCCGCCAGACGCTCCCGCGCTGAGACCCGTCCCTCATCCGAGTGATGAAGGTGTCGCCGCGAGCCTCCGACCTGAGAGGCGATGGAGGCTTTCCGCCGCGCCGCCCTTGCCCTCCCGCTCGCAGCGCTCTTCGTGCTCGTGCTCTGCATCTCGCCTGCTACCGCAAAGCGGGGCTCGACCAAGGCCGCTGCGGCCTCGCAGAACCTCGTCGTCAACGGCAACTTCGCTCTGGGCCTGCACGGCTGGCGGGGCAAGCGGGCGCGCCTCCGCATCGTCGGTCGCTCGCGCCACGGGCGCGCCGTTCGCGTGATTGCCCGCCGGCATCGCCCGGCCGCGATCTTGCACGCCCCTCGTCCGGTCCCTGCGACGACGGCGCGGCAGCTCTACTCGGCCGCGGCCTGGGTTCGCGGCCGGCCCGCGCGGCGACGGGTCTGCCTCCGGCTGAGCGAGCATTCGCAAGGCCACGTCCTTGGTAAGCGAACGTCATGCGTCCGCGGCGGTAGGCGCTGGGCTCACCTTCGCGTCCACTACCGGGTGCGTCGCTCCGGCAGCGACCTGGGCCTTGCGCTCTTCAGACGGCGGGGCTCGTTCGAGGTCGCGCGAGTCTCGATCCGCAGGCTCTATGGACGGTGCAATCCACATCGCCGCTGTCCGCCGCCACCACCGCCACCGCCTCCCCCGCCGCCGCCGCCTCCTCCTCCTCCACCTCCCCCGCCTTCGAACGGACGCTGGTACTCGAGCGACAGCGTCTTCAACCAGCCGATCGCGTCCTTCCGGCGGATTCGCAATCGCGGCGAAGCGCTGGTCCTTCCCCGTCTACGACGCCTCGCAGACGACCCCGCACGTCACGGTCTCCCTGACCGCCTCGTGGGCTCCCGCGCACAGCATGTCCGGAGTCCCGATCCCGTCGGGGGCGGCGCCCGATCCGGCCGGTGACGGCCACCTCGTCGTGATGAATTCCAGCTCCGGCTGCGAGTACGACTTCTGGCAGGCGCAGAAGCACAGCGACGGCTCCTGGTCGGCGAGCTGGGGCAACGCGACCTTGGCGACGGACACGGGCATCTACGCGGGCGGGCTGGCGGCGCGCGCCGCAGGCTTCGCCAACGGGCTCGGACTGATCCGGCCTGAGGAGCTCGCGGCGGGCACGATCCCGCACGCGCTCAGCTTCGCCTACCCCTACACGAAGTCGGGCGGGCCGGTCGCCCCGGCGACGGCGAGCGACGGGAGCAGCAACGCTGCCGGAGCGACCCCCGAAGGCGCCCGGATCCAGCTCGACCCGAACCTGAACCTCGACAGCCTCGGCCTCAACGCCTGGCAGAAGACGATCGCCCGCGCGCTGCAGACCTACGGGATGTTCCTCGCCGACGGCGGCGGAACCGCCTCCCTCTACGCGCAGAACCCACAGTCGACCACCGTCGGCTACCCCTGGGGCGATGCCGACTACCCGCAGCTGCCGACCTCGCTCCTCTCCCACATGCGGGTGCTCACGCTCCCCGCGCAGGCGCCGTGGCACGGGTTCCTCGTCCCGACGCCCTGCGCTGTCCTGAGCTAGCCGCCCCGGACGGCAGATACCGTAACCTCGATGCGGCTGCTCTACCTGACGCCGCGGTTTCCGGGCCCCACGCTCAAGGGCGACCAGCTCGTCGCGTACCATCGCCTGAGGGTCCTGGGGCGACGCCACGAGATCTCGCTCGTGTCGCTCGTCGAGCGGGACGAGGAGCTCTCGCGACTCGACGAGGTCCGCGAGTGCTGTGTCTCCGTCGACGTCGTCCGCCTGCCTCGATGGCGCGCCCTCGGCCGCGTCGCCGGCCGCGGGCTCGTCTCGGGAGCGCCGCTCCAGATCCTCTACTACCAGTCGGCCAAGTTCGAGCAGCGCGTCCGGGACCTGGCGCAGGAACGCAGCTTCGACGTGGCGCACGCGTTCATGCTGCGCATGGCGCCGTACCTCCGGCTCGTTCCGACGCGTTCCGTTCTCGACGCCATGGACTCGATGCAGCTCCGCATGCAGAGGAACGTGGCCGTCGAGCGCGCGCCGCGCCGTTGGCTGTTTCGTGAGGAGCTCCGGCGCGTGACGCCGTACGAGCGAAAGGTCGGCCCTTCCCTCGACGCCCTGATCGTGCTCTCCGACCTCGACGCCGAGTTCTTTCCCGGCGCGGCCTCGACGGCGGTCGCGAACGGGGTCGACACCGAGATCTTCGCGCCCGATCCGGCGCTGCGAGAACCGAACACGATCGTCTTCTCGGGGATCATGAGCTACCCGCCGAACGTCGCAGCGGCGCGCTGGTTCGCCGAGCGCTGCTTCCCGGCGGTTCGCGAAACCGTTCCGAGCGCGCGGCTCTTGCTGGCCGGCTCGAGCCCGCCGGCGGATCTGCTCCAACTCGGGCGCCGCGACGACATCACGGTGACCGGCCTCGTCGAGTCGATGCCCGCCACGCTGAACCGCGCCTCGGTCGCGGTGGCACCGATGCTCTCCGGCGCGGGAATGCAGAACAAGGTGCTCGAGGCGATGGCATGCGGGCTCGCGGTGGTGACGACGCCGTTGGGACTGGGGAGCATCCGAGCTGAGCCCGGCCACGACCTCGTCGTCGCAGAGGGAGCGGAGACGTTCGCCGCCGCGGTTGTCGAGCTGCTGCGCGATCCTGCCCGCGCACAGGAGCTCGGGGAGCGCGCACGCGCCTGCGTGATCGAGCGCCACAGCTGGGAACAGGCGGCAAGCGACGTCGAGGCGATCTACGAGCGGATCCTCTCGCGACGCCCCTCGGAGGCGGCCATCTAGTGCGTCTCCGCCTCCTGCTCGCGCTCGCTCCGCTCGTGCTCCTCCTCTGTGCCGCCTGCGGAAGCGCAAAGGGAGGCGGCGCGGCGCCGACTCATGTGCTGTTCGCCGCCGGCGACCTCGTCGGTTGCCACTCGCCGGGCGCGGAGGAGACGTTCAAGCTCGTCGCAAAGCAGCCGCGCGCACTGGTCGCGACCCTGGGCGATCACGTCTACCAAACCGGATCGCCGGCCCTCTACCGGGATTGCTACGCGCAAACGTGGGGCCGCATCGCGGGGCGCGACCGGCCGACTCCTGGAGACCACGATTACGTCGAGCCGAACGCGCCAGGTTACTTCGGCTACTTCCATCGCGTGCTCGAGCGGTTCGGTCCGACGGCCGCCAAGTGGGGCTACTACAGCTACGACCTCGGAACGTGGCACGTCGTCGTCCTGAACTCCAATTGCGGCAGCATCGGCGGCTGCGACGCGACCTCGGCGGAGGGACGTTGGCTGAGCGCCGATCTCGCCCGGCACCCCGCCCGTTGCACGCTCGCGTACTGGCACTTCCCGCTCTTCAACTCGGGATTCGAGGGCAATCGAACCGAGAGCGCCTTCTTCTGGCAGGCGCTGTACGAGTCTGGCGCGGAGATTGTGCTCAACGGGCACAACCACGCGTACGAGCGATTCGCCCCGCAGACGCCCGACGGCAAGCCCGACCCGCGCGGGATCCGTGAGTTCGTGGTCGGCACCGGTGGCCGGAGCCACTACCTCTTCTCGAAGGGGAAGCTCCAGCCCAACAGCCAGGTCCGGAACGACACCAGCTTCGGCGTGCTCAGGCTGAAGCTGAGGCCCGGCAGCTACTCTTGGAAGTTCCTCCCGGCCGGCGGCGGCACGTTCACCGACGCCGGCACGGGCAACTGCCACTGATCACCTGCGCAGGAGTAGACGGGATGGGTTCGGCTCGAATACCGGTATGGCTGCTCCCAGCTGGCTTCGCGCTCGCGATCGCCACGCTTTGGGTTGCCTTGGACCAGGACGATGCTTTGTCCTTTCTCGTGCTGGAAGTGGCCGGAGCCCTCGTCGGGGGTGCTGCTCTTTCCTGGGGTTGGAGACGGCGGTGGTGGCTGTCCCGTGAAATAGCACCGCGAGACGCCCGTGCTCACCGGCCGTTTCCGTTCAAGCGCCTGCTCCGGCGAGTCCGGGCTCGCAAGGCCCTCGACGACCTCCTCGATCGCCTGCGCTTCCGGATCGACACGTTCCCGAATGGGCTCTACCAGCCCGTGCGATCGCTTCCGCGGAGCGCGGTCACCAGGAGCCGCGGCTCCGAGTCGCGCTGGGGAGCCATGGCGCCAATCATCCGGGCGCAGGGGGTGGAGAGCGCCCTCGACATCGGCGCGTGCGAGGGATATTTCGCCATCGAAGCCGCCGAGGCCGGGATTCCCACCATCGCCGTCGAGAGCGCACCGATCAATTACCGGACGATGCTCTTCGCGGTTAAGCGAAGCCGGACCCGTAACGTCGGCGTCCTCGTCATGGAAGTGACGCCCGAGAACGTCTCGACGCTTCCCTTCGCCGACTGCGTCCTCTGCCTTTCCATCTGGCACCACCTTGTCCGCTCCCACGGGCTGGAGCAGGCGACGGCGATGCTGACGGCGATTTGGGAGCGGTCCCGGAAGGTCATGTTCTTCGATACCGGGGAGAGGGAGATGACACCGGATTACGGGCTTCCGTCGATGTCGCCGGATCCTCGCTCCTGGCTCGCGGACTACCTTGCGGGCACGTGTGCGGGCTCAAGGGTCGAACATCTCGGGGTGCACGCTGCATTCGACCCGCGAGGGAATCCGTGCAGGCGCAACCTCTTCGCCGTCCACCGACGCCGGGACGAGTAGCTGCCACTGATCAGGTGAGCGTTCGCTCCGGCTCGGCCGGAGGCGGCGTGGCGCGCACGGTGCGGGCCTTCTGCCAGAGCCAGCGAACGTCCCCGCGGCGCGGCACGAGCTCGGCGGGCGAGAGGCGGAATGCACGGACGAACAGGATCGCAACGGCGATCCCACCGGAAGAGTAGGCGAGGGTCGACGCGATCGCGGCGCCTAGGCCGCCGTGCGACGGGATCAGCACGAGGTCTAGAGCGACGGTCGCGGCGAATGCGAACCCGATGCCGAGCGCGCCGCGCAGCGGCAGGTTCCGCGCGGTCATCGCGTTCACGAGCAGCTTGAGCGCGGTCATGCCGAACGCGCCGAGCACCAGGATGCGGAGCTGGGAGATCGACCCGTGGAAGCGCTCGCCGAAAACGTCGACACAGAGGACGGGCGCGAGCACGACGAGGGCCGCCGCGAGCACGGCCGTCACGAGCGTGGCGAACCGGAAGCCGACCACCGCCTGCCGCGCGGCCTCTGCCGGGGAGGCGCGCACGAGGTCCGGCCGCTGGACGCGGCCGAGGACGGTAGGCAGGAAGAAGAGCGCCTCCGACCACGCAACGGCGACGCTGTAGAGGCCCAGCTCGCGCGAGCCCGCGATCGCCCCAAGCAACCACTGGTCGAGGCGGTAATTCCCGAGCATCATCGTCCGGCCGAGGTGGGTGCGCAGGCCGAAACCGAGCGCGCCCCTGGCCAGCCGGGCGTCAGGCCGGCCGAAGCCGGCGGACCGGAAGAGCACGAACGCCGCCAGGACGATCGTCCCGAGCGTCTGTCCGACGAGCCAGTTCCCGAACGCGCGGCCCACGGTGAGCGCACCCGCGAGCGCGAGCGCGGCATTCGCGACGACGCTCGTGAGCGGCGCAAGGAGCCACGCGAGATTGCTGACGACGAAGCCGTACTCGGCCTGGACGAGGTAGTCGAGATACATCTGCAGCACCAGCACCGGCAGGAACGCGAGCGCGATCGCGAACAGCAGCGGTCTCACGTCCCCTCCGATGCCCGGAAAGACGATGCGCAGGCCGCCGATGATCCCGGCCGCCGCCGCGCCGAACAGAACGGCGAGCACGACCGAGTTCGAGGCGAGCGCCGGCCTGGTTTCCTCGTTGGCACCGGCGATGTTCGCGTTCGCCTCGTTGACGCCGAGGAGCGCGGCGTTCGCCGTGAGAAACGAGATCGTGGTGAGCAGCGCCACGTCGCCTCGGCCGGAAGGGCCGAGCGCACGCGCGACGACGAGGACGTTCACGAGCGAGAGCACGGCCACGGTGACGTTCGTGCCGTAGCTGATGATGAGAGAGGAGCTCGTGGAGGGCCGGTGCACCCTGCGAGGAGGGCCGGCGCGGCTCTCTACCATGCCCGCATGGTAGCCCGCGCCACAGCGCCCGCCCGCAGCGCGCACGGCTGGCTCGCCGCCGTCATCCCGGCCTCGGCGCGACGCTTCCGGGTCCTCGACGACGAGCTCCGGGAGACCCTCGCCGAGGCCGGCGCCGACCTCGTCGATGCCGAGCCGGACGTCGAGATCGGCCGGGCCGAGGAGCTGCGGGGCGACGCCGAGGTGGCGGTCGTCCCTCTCGGGCGCTCGCCGCAGGGAGGCGACGTCAAGCTCGTCAGGGCGCTCGACCGGGGGCGGCGCCGGCTCGGCCTCGCGCTCGAGACGCAGCGAACCCGCCGGCGGGTCGCGCCGCTCTATCCGCGGACGGAGGTCCTCCGCTTCGACCTGGCGCATCCGCTCCAGCTTCCTCACCTGCGCCTCGGCCGGCGGACGTCGTTCGCAGAGCGGTTGCCGCGCCGCGCCCTCGTGCTCGGCTTTCGGGAGGAGCGGACGAGCCTGTTCGAGGCGGTCGTCGAGGAGGCCGGACGCGCGCTCGGCACGCCGCTCGTGCTGCATACGCCGCTCGTCCGCGAGGGCGTCATCGTGGCGGCCACCAACGGCACAATGCTCAAGGTCGCCGTCGGCCCGGCACGCGGAGAGTTGCTGATGGCGGCCGCCGTGCTCGATTCGTTGCACGAAGCCGGTCCGCCGCCGGCGGTGAGCGAGCGGGTGCCGTGGCCGGTCGCGCACGGCCGCACGGGTCTCGCCGACTGGTTGCTTGAACGCCGGCTACCCGGCAGATCGGGCTCTCCCGCCGTCGACGGAGCGTTGCTCGAGGACTGCCTCGAGTTCCTGGTCGAGCTGCATCGCGCGGGAGGTGCCGAGCCGCAGGCGGCGCCCGCGGACGCGGAGCTCGTAGCGAGGCTCGGGCCGCCGGAGCACGCGGAGACGGTGCTGCGCCTCGGAAGAACCGTCGCGGAGCGGCTGAGCGGCTTCCCGCGAGGGTTCGCGCACGGCGACTTCTGGAGCGGGAACCTCCTGACCGAAGGCGGGCGCCTGACCGGAGTGATCGACTGGGACGTGGCAGGACAAGGCTTCCCGGCACTGCTCGACCTGCTCCACCTGCGGCTCGTAGCGGCCCGCCGCCCGAGCGCGCTGAACTGGGGCCGCGCGTTCGTCGAGTGGCTCCTGCCCTGGACTGAGCAGGGCGGAGACCGTGTCTCGGCGGCCTACTGTGAGCGCCTCGGGCTCGAGGCCGATTCCGACCAACTGCTCTCCGTCGCCGCGGCATACTGGCTCCACCGCGGCGCGCACCAGCTGGGGGGCTACGTGGAGCGCGGGCGTCCCGCCTGGATTGAGACGAACTTCCTGCTGCCGCTGGTCGAGCTGTCCCGCCTGCTGGGGAGTTAGCGGCGCAGCCGGCGGACGAAACGCGCGCCGCCGAGCACGACGGTGCCGAGAACCCCGCGTGGACGGGCGACCGTCTGCAAACCGGGATCGGCGGTCGCGAAGCGGTACTTGTACGGCTCGCTGCCGCGCAGGAGCCGGTACTCGACGACGCCGTCAGCGAGTGCGGCCCGGATCGAGTGCGCGAGCAGCACCAGGCCGACGGACGAGCCGTCCCAGGCAGGCTCACGCCCGCTCTGGTAGTAGGCCTCGACGTTCGCGAAACGGAAGCCGCACCAGGCCGCGCATGGCGCGCCGTCGACGTCGAGCAGCCAGAGGCGAAGCCAGCCGCGCGCGAGTGCCACGGTGGCGAACTCCCGCAGGAATGCCTCCTGCTCCAGGCCTAGCGCGGAGCGGTCTCCCCATCTGGCCGCGTGCAGCCGGAAGAGCGCGTCGAGGTCTGTTTCCAGGGTGGCGGCGTCCGCCAGCCGGTAGGCGGCGTCATGCCGCTCGAAGAGCTTCCGCTCCAGCGAGCGCACCTGGTAGCGAAAGTTGCCGCTCCGCGTGGCGAGCAGCTCCTCCCAGCCGCCGGCGCGGATGACCGGGCTTCCCTCGCGGGCGAGAACGGACGCATCGGGCCAGTGGTCGCCGCCGGGGAGCTGCTCGCCGACGAAGACGTCCCAACGCTCGCGTTCCAGCAGCCGACCGAGAGCGCCGATCGCAGCCGGGCGGTCGGCAGGCGCGCAGATCGGGCCGAGCTCGTCGCCAGCGCCGTGGCCGAGAAACCGGAGCACGCGCAGCGGACGCTCGCGCCACGCGTAGAGAGCGAGAATCGCCGCCACCCGACCTTCGTCGATCACCTCGTCGACGATCAGCCGCCGGCCCTCGCCGAACCGCTCCCACCACAGCGTCAGCCACTCGCGCGTCGCGAAGACGTTCGCGCTCTGCTCGGCGAGCCGATCCCAGTCGGCGCCCACCTCGTCGAGGATCGTCACCGCGCGCGAGTCTAGTTGGGCGCACAATGCGCCACATGGCGCCGGAGGCCAGAGATCAGTTCTCGGTCGCGTTCATCTGCACGGGGAACCGGTTCCGCAGTCCGCTCGCGGCTGCATTTCTGGCGCGCGCGGAGGAGGACGTGCCACTGCGGATCGTCTCGCTCGGGACGCTCGAGCTGGGGCCGGTCCCGGCTTTGCCCGAGGCGATCGAGGTCGCCGAGCGACACGGTCTCGATCTCGGCTCGCACGTGGCCAGAACGATCCGTGACGTCGACCTTGAGCCCTTCGACCTCGTGCTCGGCTTCGAGCGGGCCCACATCGCGACCGCCGTCGTCGACGCCGGAGCGCGCGAGACACACACGTTCATGCTGGCGGAGCTCGTCTCGCTGCTCGACCAGGCTCCGCTCTCGGTGGACGGGGCCGCCCCCGCCGAGCGGGCCAGGGCGAGGATCGCACAGGCGAACCGCCTGCGGGCCTTTCCGGCGGCCGAGTTCGAGCTCCCCGATCCGCTCGGTCGTCCGGCGCGGGCGCAGCGGAAGATCGCAGCCCGGCTGGAGACCCTCGTGCGGGAGCTCGCTGCGAAGCTCTTCGCCTAGGTGTCGCCCGGCCTGCGATAGCCGATGGTCTTGCTCTTGGCGAGCGCTTCGAGCGTCTCCTCGACGGTCATCAGGACCGTCGTCTCGACGGAGGACAGCGCGCCACCCGCCGCGATAGCGAGGACGACGCCCGTGACCGAGACGTTGTCTGGCGCCTCGAAGAGCGCGTAGCCGTCGTATTCGCCAAAGCCGTACCAAAACCCGTGCAGCGACCCGCCCACTCGTTCGATGTAGGCGCGCGCCGCGTCGCGCCGGTCTTCAGGGCTCTCGATCA
This sequence comes from Actinomycetota bacterium, assembly GCA_005883335.1. Classification (GTDB taxonomy): domain Bacteria; phylum Actinomycetota; class Thermoleophilia; order Gaiellales; family Gaiellaceae; genus AC-32. The sequence continues at coordinate 12,021 of VAXM01000006.1, read as the reverse complement.
GCCGTGACCACGTCTCGGGCGTGTAGCTGAAGCGCATCAGGTAGTGAGGCATGTGGCACCTCCTGGTTGCCGACCGGGCGAGCCTACGCCGATGTTCTTCGTGCTTCCCAGCGGTCGAGCGTCTCGGCCGCCGTGCCCGTCCGGCCGCCGCGTTCCTCGATCCAGCGCAGCAATCGGCGGTAAAGGCGGTCGTAGCCCTTCGAGAGAATCGGGTGGTGCGACGGAGGGTGCCAAAGGATGGCTACGGCGCCGCCATGCTCCACGACCGGCTCGAGCGTCTCCACCGCGAGGTCGAAGGCGGCGTCCGGCCCGAGGCCGAGGTAGCGCTCCTCGGCGAGGGTAGCGTCCATCAAGACGAGCGGCAGCTCCCACGCGCCGGGCTCGCGGCGCTCGGGGTCCCAGAGGCGGTACGGGTACGGCGTTCCGGCGCGGAGGCCCGGACGCGAGGGCCAGCCGATGCTCGAGTCGTACCGCAGCTCCGCAGCGCGCAGCTCGGACGCGAGCCGCTCCGGGGCGCTCCGCAGGTAGTGGTGCCGCAAGCCCTGCGGCGAATCGAGGAGAGCAGCCTCTTCCGCGATGCGGCCCGGACTCTCACGTGCCTGGTAGGACCCGTGGGGGCCGATCTCGCGTCCGTCCTCCGCTGCGCGCTGGATGGAGCGGGCGAGCGCCGGCTGGTACCGCTTCGGGTAGCCGTCGTGCGGATCGTCGTGGCGCGCGAGGAAGAAGCACGTCGAGCGTGGGCCCATTCGATCGAGGCGAAACGCGGGGTCGCGGCGCGCAAATGCGTCGAGGAGGAATGCCGTCCCCTCTCGCAGCCGCTGCACGTCGCGGACGACCACGCCGCCCGCGAGACGACGCAGCGCCGACGACATGCCGCCGACACCGAGCAGGTCGACGTCGTGTGTCAGCGCGGCGAGAAAACCGTCGCGGCGCGGTTCGACACCAATGCGCCAGCCGAGCTCCGCGGCGATCTCCGCGACGCGCGGGCCCGGCGGCTCCTCCGGAGGAAGGGGCCGCCCGTGCTCGTCGAGCCCTGTGTCGCGCTCGTGCGCGAGCGTCAGCAGGCCGAAGACCTCGTCCAGCTCGTTGGGAGTCGCTGGGGCAGCCTCGTCGAACGGCAGCCCGAGCGCGTCGAGCAGCGCGTCGAGGGCGTAGCGCCGCTCGGGCTCCATTACTCGCGAGAGCGCAGAGCCGGGAAGAGGATCACGTCGCGGATCGCGTCGCTGCCGGTAATGGCCATCGTCAGCCGGTCGATCCCGATCCCGCAGCCTCCCGTCGGCGGCATCCCGTACGAGAGCGCCTCGACGAAGTCAGGGTCACCCGGCTCGGATTCCTCCGCGCCCGCCTCGCGCTCGGCCTCCTGCATCGCGAAACGCTGCGCCTGCTCCTCGGCGTCGTTGAGCTCGCTGAACGCGTTCGCGAACTCCATCCCGGCGACGACGCATTCGAACCGCTCGACGATCGTCTCGTCGTCGTCGGTCGTGCGCGCGAACGGCGAGAGCTCGATCGGCCAGTCGTAGACGATCGTGGGCTGTATCAGCTCCGGCTCGACGAAGTGCGAGTACGCGTGATCCGCGAGCTGCGACCAGGACCGGTCACGTTCGGTCTCGACGCCCGCTTCTTGCAGCTTGGCCCGGAGTTCGGCCTCGTCCCGCGACCAGACGCCCTTCTCCTGGAGCGCCTCGACGAATTTGACCCGCTGCCAGGGCGGGGCGAGATCGACCTCGTGCCCGCGGAACGTGACCTTGACCGTGCCGATCGAGCCCTGCGCTGCGCGCTCGACGAGCGCCTCGGTGCGCGCCATCGTGTCGCGGTAGTCGGCGTAGGCCTCGTACCACTCGACCTGGGTGAACTCGGGCGAGTGCTTGTACGAGATGCTCTCGTTGCGGAAGTCCTTGGCGAGCTCGTAGACCTTCTCGAGCCCGCCGACGATCAGGCGCTTGAGGTAGAGCTCATCGGCAATGCGGAGGTAGAGGTCCTGGTCGAGCTCGTTCGAGTGCGTGACGAACGGCTCCGCGAAGCCGCCGCCGTAGCGCGGCTGCAGGATCGGCGTCTCGACCTCGATGAACCCCTCGCCGTCCAGGTATGCGCGGATCTCCTGGACGATGCGCGTGCGCGTCTGGGTCAGCCCGCGCGACTCCTCGCTCATCAGCAGGTCGAGATGGCGCTGGCGGTAGCGCGTCTCGACGTCGGTGACGCCGTGGAACGTGTCCGGCAGCGGGCGGCGGATCTTTGCGAGCAGCTCGAGCGTGGTGACACTCAGCGACGGCTCGCCTCGCCGCGACCGCCCCGGCCTGCCGGTGACGCCGACGATGTCGCCAAGGTCGAGGTCGACCTTCTGATCGGAGATCAGCTGAATCCGGCCGGAGCGGTCGACGAGGTCGAGGAAAGTGAGCTTCCCCATCTCGCGCCGCCCCATGATGCGCCCGGCAACACGATGCTCGTCGTCGAGCGTCTCCCCCGGCTCGGCCTTCTCGGCCTCGGCCCGAACCGCAGCGATCTCCTCCCGCTCCGCAAACCGCTTCGGCAGCATGGCCGCCGAGTCTAAGTGGCCGTACGACTAAGCGGCCTTGATCTCGAGGATCTTGAACTTCATCGAGCCGCGCGGAGCTGTGACCTCGACGGTCTCGCCCTTCTTCTTGCCGATGATCGCCTTGCCGACGGGCGACTCGTTCGAGAGCTTGTTCTCCGCAGGGTTCGCTTCGGCTGAGCCGACGATGCGGTACTCAAACGTCTGCTTCGCCCCGATGTCCCGCAGGCGCACCTTGGAGCCGACCGAGACGACGTCCTTGGCGACGTCCTTCTTGCTGAGCACGCGCGCGTTGCGCAGCCGCTCCTCGAGCGTGGCGATGCGGTGCTCGAGCAGCGCCTGCTCGTTCTTGGCATCGTCGTACTCGGCGTTCTCGGCGATGTCGCCGAACTCGCGGGCGACGCGGATCCGATCCGCGACCTCGCGGCGCTTCGTGGTCGAGAGATGCTCGATCTCCTGCTTGAGCTTCTCGTAGCCTTCCTGAGTGAGAATGACGTCCTTCACCGTGCCTCCTGAAAGAAAAAACGCGCGGCGCAGGGGCGCCATCGCGGGCGGGGATGTTACCTGCGAGGGTGGACGGACGTCAACCCCTGTTCGGCTACGATTTCCCGCTCTGTGCAGGTAGATCTTCGGAGCTCCTGGTGGATTCGGGATGTTGAGATCCCGACTCGCCTCGTCCTCGCGCCGATGGCGGGGGTGAGCGTCCAGGCCTTCCGGCGGCAGGGGAGGCGCTTTGGCGCGGGGCTCGTCTGCTCGGAGATGGTCAGCTGCGCGGGCCTGCAGCACGGGAACGAGCGAACTCTCGGCTATTTGCGGATTTCCACGGACGAGCGGCCGCTCGCGGTCCAGATCTTCGGCTCCGAGCCCGAGGTGATGGCCGAGGCGGCGCGGATGGTCGAGGACGCGGGCGCCGACCTCGTGGACGTCAACTTCGGCTGTCCGGTCAAGAAGGTGACGAAGACCGGGGCCGGCGCGACGCTGCTCGAGGATCCGGAGCGCGCCTGCGGGATCGTCGCGGCTGTGGCGGAGGCCGTCTCGGTGCCGGTGACCGTGAAGATGCGGCGCGGGCTCCAGAACGGCTCGCGCTCGTGCCTCGAACTGGGACCGCGGCTCGTCGAGGCGGGCGCGGAGTCCTTGACGCTGCACCCCCGCTCGGCCCGGCAGATGTACACCGGGGAGGCGGATCACTCACTGACCACGGAGCTGGTCTCGCGCGTCGATGTGCCCGTGGTCGCGTCTGGCGACGTGACCTCGCGGGCGCGGGCGCAGGCGATCCTGGCGACGACCGGAGCGGCCGCGGTGATGGTGGGGCGCGCGGCGCAGGGCAATCCCTGGGCGCTGCGGGAGATCATCGAAGGCGACGCCGAGCCGCCGGCGCGCGAGGAGGTCGTCGCGGAACTGATCCTGTTCATGCGAGCGACGGTGCGCGAGCTCGGCGACAAGCGCGCGACGGGCTTCCTGAAGAAGTTCTACGGCTGGTATCTGGGCCGCGGGCGCTTCCCGAGACCGTTCAAGCAGGAGCTCGTGCAGCTCGAGACCCTGGAAGAGGTCGAGACTCGCCTGCTCGCGGCAGCCCCTGGAGCCGCGGATCTCCTCGAGCGCTTGCAGGCCGAGGCCCCTGAGGGCGAAGATGACGTCGTCCTCGATCTCCCGATTTCGATCTACGGCGGCGGCTAGCTCCGGTTCCGTTCCCAGATCAAGCGAACGCCTTCGAGGGTCAGGAACGGGTCGATCCGCTCGAGGGTCCGGGCGTGAGGAGTGATCAGATCAGCCAGTCCGCCCGTCGCGACCGTCGGCGCCTCGACGCCGAGCTCACCGCGGATCCGGTCGACGATCCCGTCCACCTGCCCCGCGAAGCCGTAGACGAGCCCCGACTGCAGGCTCTGGGCCGTGTTCTTCGCGATCACCGTCTCCGGCGCGGCGAAGTCGATCCGGAACAGCCGTGCCGCCCGCGCCGCCAAGGCCTCCATCGAGACCTCGATCCCCGGCGCGAGGACACCGCCGACGTACTCGCCCGCCGGGGAGACCACGTCGAAGTTCGTGGACGTTCCGAAGTCGACGACGATGCACGGTGCCCCGTACCGCTCCACCGCGCCGACAGCGTTCGCGATCCGATCCGGGCCGACCTCTCGCGGGTCGTCGTAGCGCACCGGCACGCCGGTCTTCACCCCCGGGCCGACCTCGAGCAGCTCCGCCCTCGCGTACTCCTTGGCGAAGTCCTCGTACGCGCGGTGGAGCTGCGGCACCGTCGAGGCGACAGCCACTCCTTCGACCGCCGAGAGGTCGAGGAAGTTGCCGAAGAGCGCACCGAGCTCGTCGCCGCTGCGATTCCGCTCCGTTGCCACGCGCCAGTGCTCGCGCAGCTCGGCCCCCTCGAAGAGCCCGAAGCCCGTCTGCGTGTTCCCGACGTCGATCGCCAGGAGCGCCATGGCGAGCGAGACTACTTGAGGGCCAGCGCCGGGATGCTCCAGTCCTGGTAGACCCGGCTGTACGTCAAGCTGCGCGGAGCGACCCGGTCAGAGAAGAAGTAGCGGTTGTTGTAGGTGCGCATCACCGCTGCGGGTGCGAGGTTTCGCGTGATCTCGAGATCGAGCCTGCCGAGAACCTTTGGCCGCTTGCGCGCCGCTTCGAGCTTTCTCGAGTACTTCTGGTTATCGCCGGCCAAGCTCTTGAGCAGAGCATGGGAGTCGGGGAATTCGCCGCAGTAGCCCATCGAGACCCCGATGTCGAGATCGCTCCCGCGCACTCCCATGGCCGTGTAGAGGTCGCCGCCGGAATAGCCCTTCATCGTGATGTTCTCCGGCTTGAAGCCGAGTTGGACCAGTGCGTCGTGAACGAGTTGCCCCTGCGCCTGGTTGATGCTCCCTGAAGAACGGTAGCCGACCGTGATCCTGCGATTGGCGACATAGGCGCCGGCGAGCTTCTTCGCTTTCGCGAGGTTCGCATGGGCGGAGTAGGGCTGCAGTCGCATCTTCGTGACCGAGCCCGGGAAGAGCGGCGGGAGCAGATGCGTCCAAGGCGTTCCAGCATAGGGCCCCGCCAAGCCCGCGTACGAAGTCCGGTCGACGGCCCAGTTGACCGCCTTGCGCAGGGCGAGGCTGTGCCCGAACAACGGATTCATCCTGTTGAACGCGAGGAGGCCGAGGCAGTTCTGCGGCATCGCCCAGAAGCGCGTCTTGTTCACGCCGTAGCGCTGGGCGACTCCCTGCGCCTCGGCCGTGGGCACGTATGCCTCGTCGAGCTGGTTCGCCTCGACCTGGTGAAATGCTGTCTCCTCGTCCAGGTTCCACTGGACGTCGACCCCAGTGAGATGCCTCGGACGATTCCCGCGCCAATAGGGGTTCCGGCGAATCGAGGTGAGCCTGTTCACGTCGTTGGCCGTGAAGAAGTACGGGCCGGCCGATGGATAGCCGCCGGTGACCTCGCGCGTCAGCGGGAGCTTGGACGAAGTCGCCTGGAAGAACGGCATCGTCAGCTTCGATAGGAAGGCCGGGTCCGCCTTCGACAGACTGATGACGAGCCGGTTTCGCTTCGCCGCGACACGGCGCACGTTCATGACGAACCCCTGTGCGGGCGACGCGAGGTCGCGGTTCGCTGCCCGCACGAACGCGTACTTGAAGCTCTTCGCCGTCACCGGGGAGCCGTCGCTGAACCGAAACCCCATGCGGAGGACGAACGTGTACGTGCGGCCCCGGTTGGAGATCACAACCCGCGACGCGACCTCCGGTACAAGCTTCGTCCCGCGGTCGGACCAGTTGTAGAGCTTCGCCGCGGTCGCGTACTCGAGCCACCAGCCCGTCGTGACGTAGCTCAGCTGCGGGTCGATCTGGACCGACGCGCCGGTCATGCCCACGCGGAGGATGCCGGCTGACGGCGGCGTGGCGCCGGCGAACCGGGCGGTGGCCAAGAGTACCGCGCCGGTCGCCAGCAACCCTGCCGAAAGCCACAGCTTTCGTGGCATCGATTGCTTAGACGCGAGGGGACTGACTGGAGTTAGAGCTCGTCGTCGGAGGCGAGGGACTCGCCGATCCGCTCGGCGAGTGCCTCGGGCGTCAGCGTCGGCTCGTCGCCGTCGCCGCGCAGCTCCTCGACCGTGACGTCGCTCGAGGTGTAGACCTCGGCTCGCGGGATGATCCGGGTCGGGCGGTTCTTGTCCCAGACCCAGACGTCCTCCATCTTCAGCTGGAAGAACGGGTAGCTCTGCTGCGGCACGTACTGCAGGTCGAGCCTGTTGCAGAGGTAGGTCGCGTCCTGCGTCAGCACGCAGTAGCGGAAGAGGCTGAAGACCGCCGAGTATTCGCGCTTGAGTGCGAGCTCGAGCTCGGCCTCGAACTCGTCCAGCTCGTCGAGGTGGGACATGGGACGGTCATTCTAGCTCTGTCAACAAGGCCTGGACGGGCCCGAGACCGGGAATCTCCAGCCCGGGAGCCAGCTCCGCAAGCGGCTCGAGCGCGAACCGCCGTTCCGCCAGGCGCGGATGCGGCACCGTCAGGCCCGGCTCGTCGATCGTCTCGTCGCCGTAGAGCAGCAGGTCGAGGTCGATCGTGCGCGGGCCGAAGCGCGGGCCTTCCCCGCGGACACGGCCGAGCCGGCTCTCGATCTCGAGCAGACGCTCGAGGAGCTCGCGCGGCGGCAGCGCGGTCTCGAGCTGCGCGGCGCCGTTGAGGAAGCTCGGCTGGTCGAGGTAACCGACCGGCTCCGTCTCGCGCAGGGTCGAGGCGGCCACGAGCTCGATCCCGTCTTCGGCCGCGAGCTCCTCCAGGGCGGCCGCGATCTGACGCTCAGGTTCTCCCAGATTGGAGCCGATGCCGACAAAGGCCGTGGTCACCCCTCCGATTCTCGTTCGGCATCGCTACCTTGTGCGGTCGGTGCGCCGCCTCCTGGTCATCGCGATCGTCCTGGTCGCCTGCGCAGCACCTGCGCGCGCGGCCTTGCCGTTGCACGCCGGCCGGCCGGTGGTGCCCGACACCCGAACGCCGCAGCGGCTCCTCGACTACCGGCATGCGCTGGTCGGGCTCGACCTCGTGCGCGGTCCCGGCGCAGCCTTCGCGATGCGCCAGGCCGGCGGCCGGCTGATCGATCCGCAGATCCAGCTCTGGTCGGTGCCGAGCCGCACGACCACGCGGATGCTCCCCGGTCTCAGGGCCGCAGGCCTCGTCCGCTCCGTCACGCCCGACCTGCCGCTGCGTCCGCTGCGGGCGGCGAGGTCGCTTAGCTTTTGTACCGATCCACTCTGCACGCAGGAATGGTGGATCCACGCGGTCGGTGCAGACGTCTGGACGCCGCCGGGGCCCGGAGCCCCCGTGACGATGATCGACTCGGGCGTCGACGTGTCGCATCCCGAATTCGCCGGGCGGCTGAACACGACGACCCTCAACACCCAGACGTTCACCGGGGAGGATGAGGAGCATGGGACCGCGACCGCGTCCGTTGTTGGCGCGCCGCAGAACGCGACCGGCATCGAAGGGATCTATCCGCAGGGGAAGCTCCAGATCTGGGACGCGAGTCCGGCGGGGCTGCTGACCGTCGGCGGCGAGATCGACGGTCTCTCCACGGCGGTCCGGCACGGGCGCGGTGTGATCAACCTCAGCCTCGGCGGCTTCGACCGGATCGCGATCGAGGAGCACGCGATCCTCGCCGCATTCGGCGCGGGCTCGCTGGTCGTCGCGTCGGCGGGGAACGACCGCCAGCAACACAGCCCGCCCTCCTTCCCGGCCTCCTTCGCCCACGTGCTCACGATCGGCGCGACCGACGAGAGCAACCGCGCGACGTACTTCTCGAGCTCCTCGCCGGACATGGACCTCGCCGCGCCGGGCCAGGACATGATCGTCGCCGTGCCAACGACGCTGAACGCGTCCGGCTACGAGCTTCTGGACGGGACGAGCTTCTCGGCACCGCTCGTCTCGGGTGCCAGCGCGGCGGTGTGGACGCTGCGGCCGACGCTGACGAACACCCAGCTCTTCGAGGTGATGCGCCGCTCCGCCCATCAGGTCAGCGGCCGCGGCTGGAACCGCAACACCGGCTACGGGATCCTCGACGTCAACGCGGCGCTCGCGCACAAAGCTCCCGCGGCGGATCCGCAGGAGCCGAACGAGGATGTCTACCTCGTCAAGCCGAACGGGATCTTCAAGGGCGGCCATCCGCGGGTTCGCGGGGCGCTCGCAGCGCACCTGGAGCAGGGCGACGATCCCGAGGACGTCTACCGCGCCTACGTGCCTGCTCACGGCCGGCTGATCGTGACGCTGCGGCCGTCCGCGAATGTGAACCTCGAGGTGTGGGGATCGCGAACGCGAACCGTGTTCGAGCGCGGGGCGGCCGCGAAGCGCGACCTGCTCGGGATGTCGGCGCATCGCGGGGCTCGCACCGAGCGGGTCATCGTGCACGGCGGCGGGGCCGGGCAGTACGTGTACGTCGACGCGTTTCTCGCGAAGACCGTTCGCGACGCCGGCTACACGCTCAGCGTCGTGAGCGCTCGGCGGTAGCGGCCGTCCACTCGACCGGTACGTCGAGCCGGACCTCCGGCTTGCGGACACGCACGCGGGCACGTTCGAGCGGGAAGCGCTGCATGAGCGCGTCGGCAACGGTGGCGGCAAGCGTCTCGAGCAGCTGGAGCTCCCGGCTCGCGGAGACCTCTCGCACGAGCTCGACGACCTCGCGGTAGTCGACGGTCTCCTCCAGGCGGTCGGCTGGCGGCTCGGGCAATTCGAGCTCGAGGTCGAAGAGGAACGGCTGGTCGCGCTCGTGCTCCTCGGGCATGGCGCCGTGGCGCCCGCGCACCTCGAGGCCGGCCAGCTCGACGAGGACGATCATCCGAGAGCCGCCGCCGCAGCGGTCAGCGCCTCGACGTGGTCGCGGACGTCGTGGACCCGGAGGATCGTCGCGCCGCGCTCGTAGGCGGCGACTGCGGCGCCGACGCTTGCCGCGATCGTGCCGATGGTCGCCTCGGAGTCGCCTAGCAGCCTGCCGAGCGAGCTCTTGCGCGAGAAGCCGACGACGATCGGCCGGCCGAGCGCGGTCAGCTCGTCGAGGCGGCGGATCAGCTCGAAGTTGTGCTCGACACTCTTGCCGAAGCCGATTCCGGGGTCGAGGCAAATGCGTTCCTCCGGGATGCCGCCCTGCACGGCGACTGCGAGACGCTGCTCGAGGAACCGCGCGACCTCGGAGACGACGTCGTCGTAGCGCGGGTCGCGCTGCATCGTCCGCGGCTCGCCGAGCATGTGCATCAGGCAGAGGTAGGCGCCGTGGTCGGCGACGACGCCGGCAAGGTCGGGTTCGGCACGCAGGGCGGTCACGTCGTTGACGAGCTCGGCGCCCAGCTCCAGCGCGCGGCGCGCGACCTCGGCCTTCGAAGTGTCGATCGAGACGGGTACGTCGCCCTGGAGCCGTTCCAGCACCGGGATGACGCGGCGAAGCTCCTCGTCGGGGCCGACCGGCTCGGCGCCGGGCCGCGTCGACTCGCCGCCGACGTCCACGATCGCCGCCCCTTCGTCGAGCATCCGCCCCGCCGTCCGAGAACGAGTCGGGCGTGACGTTGACGACGCCCATCACGGACGGCCGCGGAAAGCGCTGCTCTAGCGGCGGTCTCGGCACGTGGGTACTTTGCCCCAATGGACGGAGGCGGGGGACGCCGCGCCGCGGCCTGGCCTTTTATGCGTGCGATCGTGCGCTCCCAGGCGCACGGCGTGACCGGTGCGGTCGTCTCGGGACTGCTCTGGCAGACCGGGGCGGTCGGCGCACCGCTGGTCGTCAAGTACGCGATCGACCACGGGATCGTCACGCGCGACCACCATGCGCTGCTGATCTGGCTCTTCGTGCTGCTCGGCGTCGGGCTGCTCGAGGTCTGCGCCGGCGCCTTCCGCCACCTGTACGCGATCCGCAACCGGTCGCACTCCGACGCGCGCGTCCGCGACGCGATCTTCGCCCACGCGCTCCGGCTCGACGCGGCCTACCACGACCGCGTCGGCCCCGGCGAGCTCCTCAGTCGCGCCTCCTCGGACTCGCAGCACATCGCGCGGATGATGGACGCGATCGGGCACACGATCGGCTACGCGCTCACGGTCGTCGCCGTCGCGGTCGTGATGCTGACGCTCGACGCCGAGCTCGCCCTCGTCGTCCTGATCCCGGTCCCGCTGATCAGCGTGGGCGCCTGGCTCTACTCGCGTAAGTACGAGCGTGGGACGCGCGAGCTGCAGGAGTCCTGGGCGCAGGCGTCGACCCTCGTCGAGGAGACGGTCAGTGGGATCCGCGTCGTCAAGGGGCTCGGCGCCGGCGACGCGCTCTCGGCGCGCTTCCGGGGCCGGAGCAGCGAGATCATGGACCGCGCGCTCCATCTCGCGCGGCTCGACGCGGTGTTCATCCCGGTGCTCGAGATGCTGCCGCTGCTCGGGATCGCGGCCGTGCTCTGGCTCGGCGGCCGGCGCGTCGGGCACGGCCTGACGATCGGCTCTTTCGTGGCCTTCAACGCCTATGTCGTGATGCTCGTCTGGCCGATGCGCGTCCTGGGCCAGCGCGTAACGACCGTCCAGAAAGCGCTCGCCGCGAGCGGCCGGATCACGGAGGTGCTCGAGGCCGAGCCTCGGCTCGTCGAGCCGCGGCACCCGCACGAGCTCGAAGCGAACGGCGACATCCGGCTCGACGGCGTCCGTTTCGGCCACGAGGGCGATCGCCACGTGCTCGACGGTCTCGACCTCCACGTCGCGCCGGGCGAGTCGCTCGCGCTCGTCGGGGCGACGGGCTCCGGGAAAAGCACCGTGGCGGGTCTGCTCGCGCGCCTCTACGACCCCGAGGAAGGCCGCGTCCTGCTCGACGGCCACGACCTCCGCGACCTGAGGCTCGCGGACGTGCGCCGCGCCGTGGCGCTCGTGTTCGAGGAGACCTTCCTGTTCAGCGAGAGCGTGCGCGAGAACATCCGCGTCGGCCGGCCGGACGCGAACGACGAGGACGTGCGGCGCGCAGCCGAGCTGGCGGGGGCGACGGCCTTCATCGAGGAGCTCCCCGACGGCTACGAGACGATCCTCGGCGAGCGCGGCTTCTCGCTCTCGGGCGGCCAGCGGCAGCGCATCGCAATCGCGCGGGCGATCGTGGCCGACCCCGCCGTCCTCGTTCTCGACGATGCGACCTCGGCGGTCGACGCGACCAAGGAACACGAGATCCGCGCCGCCCTCGCGGAGGTGATGCGCGGCCGCACGACGCTCGTGATCGCCCATCGGCCGGCGACGATCGCCCTCGCCCACCGCGTCGCCGTGCTCGAGGGCGGCCGCATCGTCGAGGAGGGCACCCACGCGGAGTTGGTCGCCCGTTCCCCGCGCTATCGCGCGCTGCTCGCGCTCGAGACGGAGGCTGCATGATGGAGCGCGCCTCTGCGCGCGAGGTCTGGCGCGAGACGCGGCCGCTCGTTCGGCCGGTCCGGCGCCTCTACTTCGGTGCGGCGACGGCGGTGATCCTCTCGAAGCTGATCACGCTCTCCGGCCCGGCGCTCGTTCGGTACGCGA
>VAXM01000140.1 GCA_005883335.1 Actinomycetota bacterium | reverse complement strand
AACGGCCCCATCTCGCAGACGAACGCCGCGATCGGGAGCTCGAATGCGGAGAACACGAGCGGCACGACCCAGGGCCCGCCGACCGAGGCTCCGGCGCCGAGCGCAACCTCCACCCGGACGCCTGCCCGGCGGCCACATCGAAAGCAGGCTACGAAACGGCGACCCGAGGCTGTCGCGGCTGCCCCCGTTCGGGCAACCCCAGCCGCGCCGACCTTCGTCTCGCAGGCCCCGGACGCGACGGCTGCCCGCGCTGCGCACGCGCACCATGCACGGCATGCGCTGAGCGCGCGCGCGAAGCACCGCGGTCACACGGCCGCCCGCGCGGGGTTCGTGGGCGCCGGCGTGAGTGCGGCGAGCTCGCTCGGCAACGCAATCGCCAACGCCGGTGATCTGCTCGGAACGGCCGCACCGCGCGTCCCGGTCGGCGCGCCCCGGCAGGGCGCCGATGTCTCGAGCACGACGAGGAGCGTGACGATCACCGAGCTCGAGACATCGGCGCCCTGCCGGGGCGCGCCGATGTCTCGAGCTCGGTGATCGTCACGCTCCTCGTCGTGCTCGCCGCGGGCGGGCTCTTCGTCGTGTGGTCGCGACGTCCGGGATGGTTCCGACCGAGACGGTTACGAAGCGGAGCGCTCCGGTGAGCGCGTGGATTGGACGAATCGGCCTTGCGACTGGACGGAAACGTCCAGTTCGACCGTCCAGTGGACGCTAATCGCATCGATCCATCGGGTCGCCCTGGACGCAAGAAGCGCGTCGCACGCGCGTGTGCCGTGGCCGGCGCGATCGCCTGCGGCTTCATCGCCCCCGCGACCGCGCGCGCGGCCGACCCCTTCGGCACCGGCCAACTCGCCCAGGAGGTCGATGCCGCCGTAGCCCAGGCCACCGCGGCCGCATCGCAGGCATCCGGAGCTGCGGGGGTGGGGGTGGTTTCGTCCGAGTCGACAAAGACTTTCGATGACGCGACGAAGAGCTTGGAGGTCGCGACCACGCAAGCCGCGGCCGTCGCCTCGAGCGCCGCCACGCAGGCGCAGCAGGAGACGCAGCAGCCGGCGGCGGCCTCCGTGCCGAGCGGCGCGTCCCCGGAACCCGCACACGCGCGGGTGAGTCCGAAGCGGCGTGCGGCGGTCAACCGTCCACGGCGGCCCGCTCGTTCAACGGGTCTACACAGCGCGCTCCGGTCGGCCGTCGTGTCGCACGCCGAGCGGGAGATTCCAAGCCTGTCGACGGCATCGCGGCCGACCATCGCGGATCGTCGCGGCCGGAGCGGCGACGCTCGCACGTCGCGGGCCGCGCCGGAGCCGGCCCGGTGGCCGCCGCCGCGCCGGTCCCCGCCGTTACCACCGCTCCCACAGCCCGGCGCCGCGCTCTCCGCCCAGGGCGGAGGCCATGGACCGCTGATGCCTCTCGTGCTCGGAGCACTGGCCGCGGTGCTCCTGGCGGCTCTTTTCGAATTCCTGCCTCGAACGCTTCCGCTCCCGGCCTTCCGGAAGCCGAGGCAAATCGCACTCGCTCCCTGGCATCCGGGCTGACGTCCTTCTCCGTGCCCGTGCGCGTCGTACTGCGACGGCGCGCTGACCTGTCCCTGCGGACAAGGAGAAGGAGATGAAAGCCAAGCTACTGAGCGTGGCCGTGGCGCTTGTCGCCCTAGCGGCGGCGCCCCCGGCGCTCGCGGACTCCGGCACCGGCGGCTTACTTGCCGGGCTGCAGAACGCGGCGACGTCACAGGTCGCGGCGGGGCTGGCGGCGAGTCACCAGAACGCCGTCAACGCCAACGTCCCGGTCTCGATCGCCGGCGGGAACGTGAACGCCGGCCCGAGCGCGGCGACGCAGACCGCGACTTCGGCGGCCACGACGAACGTCGCTAACAACGCAACCACCAACCAGAACCAGTCGCAGCAGCAGACGGTCGGCGGCTCCTCGAGCTGCCAGGCGGGCTGCGGCGGCGCAGGCGGCGCCCAGATCGGCGGACAGAACGCCGACACGCACCAGGTCGCGATCGGCGTCGCCAAGAGCGATCAGCATGCCGTGAATGCGAACGTCCCCGTCTCGATCGCGGGCGGCGACGTCAACTCCGGCCCGAGCTCGGCGACGCAGACCGCCGACTCGTCGGCCACCACGAACGTGAACAACAACGCGACGACCAATCAAGACCAGTCGCAGCAGCAGACGGTTGGCGGCTCTTCGAGTTGCCACGCCGGCTGCGGCGGCGCTGGGGGCGCCCAGGCGGGTGTGCAGAAGGCCGACACCCATCAAGGCGCGATCGGCGTCGCGAAGAGCGATCAGAACGCCGTCAACGCGAACGTGCCTGTCTCGATCGCGGGCGGCGACGTCAACTCCGGCCCGAGCTCGGCGACGCAGACGGCGAGCTCCTCGGCCACCACGAACGTCAGCAACAACGCAACCACCAACCAGGGCCAGTCGCAGCAGCAGGAGGTCGGAGGGAGCGACTCCTGCGTCATCGGCTGCGGTGGCGCCGGCGGATTCCAGGCGGGTGTGCAGAAGGCCGACACCCACCAAGGCGCGATCGGCGTCGCGAAGAGCGACCAGAACGCCGTGAACGCGAACGTTCCCGTCTCGATCGCCGGCGGTGATGTCAACTCCGGCCCGAGCTCGGCGAACCAGACGGCGACGTCGACTGCCACGGCGAACGTCGGCAACAACGCCACGACCAATCAGGGCCAGTGGCAGCAGCAGACCGTGGGAGGCGATGGCTCGTGCCTCGCGGGCTGCGGCGGTGCCGGCGGCGCTCAGATCGGCGTTCAGAAGGCCGAGACGAAGCAGTTCTCGCTCGGCCTCGCGCTTAGCAAGCAGAACGCCGTGAACGGCAACGCGCCCGTCGCGATCGCCGGCGGTGATGTCAACTCCGGCCCGAGCTCGGCGAACCAGACGGCCGATTCGTCGGCGACCACGAACGTCTGGAACAACGCCACCACCAATCAGGGCCAGTGGCAGCAGCAGACCGTGGGAGGCGATGGCTCCTGCCTCGCGGGCTGCGGCGGTGCCGGCGGCGCTCAGATCGGCGTTCAGAAGGCCGAGACGAAGCAGTTCTCGCTCGGCCTCGCGCTCAGCAAGCAGAACGCCGTCAACGGCAACTCACCGGTCGCGATCGCCGGGGGTGATGTCAACTCCGGCCCGAGCTCGGCGAACCAGACGGCCGATTCGTCGGCGACCACGAACGTCTGGAACAACGCCACGACCAATCAGGGCCAGTGGCAGCAGCAGACCGTGGGAGGCGATGGCTCCTGCCTCGCCGGTTGCGGCGGCGCCGGCGGCGCTCAGATCGGCGTTCAGAAGGCCGAGACGAAGCAGATCGCGCTTGGGCTTGCCGCGAGCGAGCAGAACGCCGTCAACGGCAACTCACCGGTCTCGATCGCCGGGGGTGATGTCAACTCCGGCCCGAGCTCGGCGAACCAGACGGCGACGTCGACTGCCATCGCGAACGTCGGCAACAACGCGACGACGAACCAGGAGCAGTCGCAGCAGCAGGCGATCGGTGGCAACGGCGGCTGCTGGCTCGGGTGCGGGGGCTCCGGCGGTGCACAGCTCGGGGTGCAGAACGCCGAGACGAAGCAGATCGCGCTCGGGCTCGCCGGAAGCGAGCAGAACGCGGTCAGCGGCAATGCGCCCGGGGCCGCCGCCGGCGGCAACGTCAACAGCGGTCCGAGCTCGGCGACTCAGTCGCCGAGCTCGGCCGCCGGCACGACCGTCCTCAACAACGCAGGGACGAACCAGGGACAGGAGTCGTCCCAGCAGCTGATCCCCGAGCGATTCTCGAATAGCGCTCGGGGCTCGGGCGAGACGACTCCAGGCGCCTCCCTTCCTGCAACGACGACGGTCTCGCGGACGACCACCACGACCCGGACAAGCGGCGTGGCGGGAGTGCGAGCGAAGAGGACGGTCGCAGTCATCCGGCACCGGACAGGCCTCCTCGGCACCAGCGCTCGCGGGACGCTTCCCTTCACGGGCGTCTCGCTCCTCGGTGCGGCACTTCTGGGCCTGCTCCTCTTGCTCGGCGGACTCGCCATACGGTGCACGTCGGACCGCCGCGGGCCCGGCCTGTTAAAGGGGGTGGTGGGGTCGAACTAGAGATTGGTGAGCGGCCGCGGCTTCACGCCGCGGCCGCTCATTCCCTAAGGGCTCGGCGGCACGGCGGGGGTGGGATTCGAACCCACGGGCGCCCTTTCGGGCACCAGCGGTTTTCAAGACCGCCCCATTCGTCCGCTCTGGCACCCCGCCGGTCAGCCCAGTGTAGGCGGGGCGCCGAACTCGACGAGTGGCGGCGGCACCGTGACCGACCCGTCTTCGTTCTGGAAGTTCTCCACCACCGCCAGCGCCCAGCGATCCGTCACGGCCGTCCCATTCAGCGTGTGCGCGTACTCGGTCCCGCCGTTCGCCCGGTAGCGGATTCCGAGCCGGCGCGACTGGTAGTCCGTCGTGTTCGAAGCCGAGGTCAGCTCCCGGTAGCGCTGCTGCGAGGGGAACCAGGCCTCGAGGTCATACCGTTTCGCCGCGGCCGCGCTCAGCTCCGACGCCGCGATGTTCACCACGCGATAGGGCAACCCGAGCTCCGAGGCCAGCGACTCCTCGATCGCGAGCAAGCGCTCGTGCTCCTCCCACGACTCTTCCGGCCGTAGGTAGCAGAACATCTCGACCTTGTTGAACTGGTGCACGCGGAACATCCCGCGCGTGTCGCGGCCGGCCGCGCCCGCCTCGCGCCGGAAGTTCGTCGAGAACGCCGTATAGCGCAGCGGCAGCTCGTCCGCGTCGAGGATCTCGCCCATGTGCAGGCCCGCGAGCGCGACCTCGGACGTGCCCGTGAGGAAAAGCCCCTCGTCCACGATCTCGTAGATCTCGAAGCGCTCGGCCGGGAAGAACCCGGTGCCGTACATCGCCTCCTCGCGGGCGAGCACGGGGGGGATCACGGCCTGGAATCCCTGCGCGACCACGCGGTCGAGCGCCCAGCGATAGAGCGCCAGCGTCAAGAGGGCCGCATCGCCGACGATGTAGCCGAATCGCGATCCGGAGAGCCGCGCCCCCCGCTCCATCTCGATGCGGCCGAGCTCGAGATGGTCTCGGGCCGAGGCGAGGTCCGGCGGCTCTCCGACCACCCGGGCGATCTTTCCCTCGGCGTCGTCCTCCATCTCGTCCGGAACCGACTCGTGCGGCGGGTTCGGCACCTTCTGCAGGAGCTCGTCCCGCTGCGCCGCAGCGGTCGCCAGCTCCTCCTCGAGCCGCCGCAGCTCCTCCTTGACCTGCTTCAGCTCCTCCACCTGCTCGGGCGTCGGCTTGCCCTTCAGCTTCTGGCGCCCGCGGAGCTCGTCGACCTGCGGCACCAGCTCGCGCCACCGCTCGTCCGCCGCGAGCAGCTCCTCGAAGGCCTCGGCTGCAGCGGCACTCTTGCGTGCGACGGCCGCTCGGAAGGCCTCCGGATCGGCCCGCGCGGCTCTAAGGTCGATCAACCTTTCGTCAGGTAGGCGACAAGGTCGGCGATCTGCTTGTCCTTCAGGATCTGGCCGAAGTTCGGCATCGGTGCGGCCTTCTCGTATCCAGGCTGGATGTATGTGCTCGGGCTCTTGATCGACTCGAACGCGAACGCAGCCTCGGAGCCGCTGTTCGCTTGCTTGGCGTACTGGGCCAGCTTGTCGAGGTCCGGGCCGATCGTCTTGGTGCTGCCGGCCGGAGTGAAGATGTGGCAGCCGTCGCAGCCTTGTGACTTGAACAGCTTCGCGCCGGTCTTCGCGTCACCGGCCGGCACCGAGGCCCCCGAGCCGGTTGGGATCGTCCCGATCACCGTCTTCGCGGTCGGCGACACCGTCTTCCCGCCGCCGCAACCGGCGAGCAGCAGCGCGATCCCGAGAAACGGCGCAAGGCGGCGCATGAACGCGCGAGTCTAATCGAGCGCGTCGGCGCGCTCGTCGCTTCGGACGAGCCAGATCCAGAGCACGAGCGCGGAGAGGACGCCGAGGCCCGCGATGTCCGTCGGGGTGTCGTTGACGATCAGCGAGACCGCGAGCGCGGCCAGCAGCGCGTCCAGCACCGGGAGCCGCGGCGGCCGGCCACACTGAGGAAGAAGAGGAGGGTCTCGTTCCAGCGAGAGACGACAAACGCAGCCGAGAGATGGATTCGGTGCGCGAGATCGCCGGCCAGCGCGCCTGGGCCTCCGCCGACGGCGTGGGTGATGTGGCTCGAGCCGCCGAACGCGGCGTCGATCGCGACCAGCGCCAGCGCCGCCCCGGCGGCGACGGCGACCGCTGCCGCGGCGCGGGCCGTCCCCGGCCGGCGGCCGGCCGTGCGCCAGGCCAGGACCAGGAAGCCCGCTAGGTAGACCACGAGCCCGTCCGCCTGGGCGCCGATGAAGCTCGCGACCATTCCGGCTACGACGAGCAGCGCGACCGCCGGCAGCGCCGGGCCCGCAAGCGCGGCCAGAACGAGCGCGGGGGAGAGGAGGAGCGTCGAGACCTGGTTGTTGACCCCGTAGAAGCGCCCGCCGCCGTCGGGCCGGGGGCCGAGCGCGGCCAGGCTGTTCCACTCCGGCTTGGCCCACATGACGGCGTACAGGAAGGCGAAGACCGCCGAGAGCGCGGCCGCCAGGGCGAGCCGAGGCCGCAGCACTGCGCCTCCAAAGAGCGCGAGGACCGCGGACGCGAGCGCCAGGAAGACGATCACCTGCCAGGGCCGCGTCACGTCAACTGCGCTGAGGACGACCGCCACGACGAGGCAGGCGGGCGCGGCCAGAAAGGCCGCCCGCCCGACGACCGCCCGCCGCGAGACCAGCGCCAGCAGTCCCAGAAGCGTCATCAGCCCGACGACGACGAACGTCGCCCCGGTGCGTGAGTCGTGCGCGCGCGTGAGTCGCTCGTCGAACTGGTGCAGGTAGGCGAGCGGATCGGCCGAGGCGCGCGAGCGGATCCGCGGGCGTTTCCCTGTCTGCAGCGCGACGACCGCCGGCGCCACGTCCGCGATCGAGATCAGCCCGTCGAGGTGCGTCGCGCTCGAGGTCAGCAGCCCGTGATACCCGGGCCCGACGACGGCGATCGGGTAGCGGACGACGTTGTGGTGCTTCCCCGGCGGTGGCAAGACCACGTAAAACGTTGTCTGCGCGGTGCGGCGAGCGAGCGAGATCCGTGCCTTCCCGCCGGGTAGGCCGCCGTTGACGAGCGCGTTGCCCAGCTCTCCGTGCAGCAGCGAGGCGAGTGCGCTGCGGCGGCTGACGGTCGCGCCCTCTCCGGGCACGACGAGCCCGTGCGCGGCTTCCGGGGAGCTGAAGACGGCTGCGGAGGCGGGCACGACGAGCACCGCTACCTTCTCCGACGGAGCCGCCGCCGCCGAACCCGGAAGTGCGGCGGCCAGGACAATCGCCAGGGCTACAATCCGAATACACCCTCTCGCCTCCAAGGAGGCCGATTCTCGATGAAACGCAAGGCTTACGGACGCGACGCCGGACTGACGCTCAGGATGCTCCTGACGAGCTCCCTGCTCGGGCTGCTCTACGTCGCCTTCGCTCTCGCTCTCTTCTACGTCTTCAACGCCGGCCTCGTGCTGATGCTCGTGATCGTCATCGGCCTGGCCGTCTTCCAGTACTACACCTCGGACAAGCTCGCGCTCCGCGCTTCCGGCGCGAAGATCGTCAGCCCCGAGGAGATGCCGCAGCTGCACGCGATGGTCGAGCGCCTGGCGGCGATGGCCGAGCTCCAGAAGCCGCGCGTTGCATTCGTCGATACCGACGTCCCGAACGCGTTCGCGACCGGGCGAAACCAGAAGCACGCGGTCGTCGCCGTCACGCGCGGGTTGTGGGAGCGCCTCGACGAGAAGGAGGTCGAAGGCGTGCTCGCCCACGAGCTCACCCACATCGCGAACCGCGACGTCCTGGTGATGACGGTCGCCTCGTTCTTCGCGATGCTCGCCGCGCTGCTCACCCGCTTCGGGCTCTACGCCGGCATGTTCGGCGGCTTCGGCGGTGGCAACCGTGACAGCAACAACAACTCGGTCCCGATCTGGCTGATCGTGATCGTGGTCTCGTTCGTGACGTACATCCTGAGCTGGGTCCTGATCCGGACGATCTCGCGCTACCGCGAGTACGCGGCCGATCGCGGCTCGGCGCTGATCACGGGCGCGCCGGAGTACCTGATGAGCGCGCTGCAGAAGATCTCGAGCCAGATAACGCTGATCCCGCAGCGCGACCTGCGCGAGGTCGA
>VAXM01000005.1 GCA_005883335.1 Actinomycetota bacterium | reverse complement strand
AGCCCGGCCGTGCGGTTGCCGACGGGCGGCGCGGACGCCGAGCTCCCCGGAATCGCCGCCGACCCGGCTACCGGCGGGACCGTCGGGCTCGCGTACTACCGGGTGCGCGCCTCGGCGCTCGACGTGTTCTTCACGTCGTCGCGCGACGGCGGCTCGACGTGGAAGACGCCGCAGCGGCTCAACTCACGGTCGATCCCGTTCGGCTGGCTCGCGTCCGCCGGGGGCGCGATGGTCGGCGACTACATCTCGACCTCGTTCGCCGGCGGGCGGGCCGTGCCCGTCTTCGCCCTGGGCTTCGCGCCGCGCCGCGAGCGGCTGCACGAGTCGATGTTCGCGACCTCGCTCACGCTGCCCCACTAGCACCAGCACCACCACGCCTGCGAGCGCGGGAAGCGCCAGGATCACTCCCGCAGTCCGAACGCCGGCCGCCGAGGCGATCGCGCCGTCGGCCAGGCTCGCCAGCGGCCGCAGGCCCAGGAAGGCCACTCCCCAGAGCGCCATCATCCGGCCCCGCTGCGCCTCGCTGACCCCGAGCTGGAGCCGCGTCGTCGCCGAGGTGTTCGATGCGAGGTAGCCGAAACCGGCCACGAAGAGCAGCACGAAGCCAAGCGGCAACCAGGGCGAGAGCGCGAACGCGATCACGCCGCCGCCGAGCAGCGTGAGCGTGATCGCCATCCGCTTCCGCGACCCCGCAACGCGACCGGCAACGAAGAGCGCAGCCGTCACCGCGCCCGCGCCGAAGGCGCCGATGATGAACCCCGCGACCGTGTCCTTCCGCCCGAAGGCATGCGCGAAGGCCGGCGCGAGCGTGTTCACGGGGTCAGAGGCGAACCCGACCGCGGCGACGACGATCAAGAAGGCAAGGAGCCGCGGGTCGTCTCGCAGCAGGCCGAGCGCGTCGCGGAGGCGCGACGTCTCCCGCGCCGCGGTCTCCTGGGCCCGCGGCCGGATCGCGAGCAGCGCTCCGACGAAGACCAGGTAGGAGAACGAGTTGAGCAGGAACGAGGCCGGGATCCCGAGGTACTCGACCGAGGCGGCACCGAGCGCGGGGCCGATCGCGCGGGCGAGATTGTAGGTCATCGAGTTCAGCGCGACCGCGGTCGGCAGGCTCTCCCGATCGACCAGCGAGGCGATCAGCGCCTGCTGCGCCGGGATCGACGCCGCGCTCGTCACGCCCAGCCCAAGCGCGAAGAGAATCACGACCCAGGCCGTGGCCAGACCCGACCACGCGAGCACCGAGAGGATTGCTGCCAGCGCGGCCGCAGTCGTCTGCGCCGCGAGCAGGAGCCGCCGCCGGTCGAAGCGGTCGGCCGCGCTGCCGGTCCATGGCACGAGCACGAGGACAGGGATGAACTGGCAGAAGTTGAGCAGCCCGAGCAGAAACGGCGAGTGCGTCAGCCGGTAGACGAGCAGCGACGCGGCGAGGTTCTGGAACCACCCGCCGCTCGCCGAGAGCGCGTTGCCGAAGAAGTACGGCCCGAAGTTTCGCTGCCGAACAAGGGCAAACGCGGCGCCGGGACCGGTCGTCGAGCTCATCCCGGGCTTCTATCCGTTTTACTTCCGGCCATGCAGAGCTTCTTCTTCCCCGGCCGCAGCCGCTAGCCGCGGCCCCTGACCGGCCGGCCCTGAGCCGGTGGCCGTGGCGTCGTCGTCCCGGCGTCGCGGAGGAAGCTCATGCCTGTTTCTATGCTCGCGCGGACGCTGCGCGGGATCGAATGGATCGCTCGTGACGAGGCGCGCTCGCGCCTGGGCCTTGAACGGATCGAGCTAGGCCACCGCGAGCTCCGGTTCTCGGTCCCTGAGCTGGTGCCCGAGCTGCTGGAGCTCGGCACCGTCGACGACGTCTTCCAGATTCTCGCGGAAGTGGACGGCGTCACCCGGCGGCGCGAGAGCCTGGCGCGACTCGCGTCACTCGACCTCGGTGCTGCGCCGACCTTCGATGTGACCGCCAGCTTCCTCGGGAAGCGGAACTACAACCGCTTCGAGCTCGAGGACGCCGTCGCGGCCTCCATGGGCGGCATGCGCGTCGCCAGGCACGGCGCGGTCTCGCTGCGCATCCACGTCGTGGGTGAGGTCGCAACCGTCGCCGCCCGGATCGCGAGCAGGCCTTTGCACCGCAGGGCCTACCGCGTCGACACGGTTCCGGGAAGCGTCCACCCGCCGCTCGCTCGGGCGCTCGCACTGTTGGCCGGCGCGCCCTTCGTCGACCCGTTCTGCGGCGCGGGCACGATTCCGATCGAAGGCGCGCTGGCGGGCCTCTCGACGCGGGGAAGCGACATCGATTCAAGGGCAGTCCAGGCAGCGAGGCGCAACGCGGGCGCCGCCGGCCTACGCATCCCGTTCTCGGTCGCCGACGCGGCTGGGATGGCGCCGGTCGAGTGCGTCGTCGCGAACCCGCCCTGGGGCAAGGCCGTGCCCGCCGCGCAGGTCGACCTGCAGGCGCGGCGGCTCGTGCTGCTGACCTTCGGCCCGACCGGGCTCGACCACATCGTCCACGAGCAGGCCGTGCGCGTCCACGGCGCCCTCGCGACGATCACCGTGGTGGAGCGCTAGGCGCGGCCTGCTTTGTGGAGTTGCGCGTAGATCGAGCGCGCCGTTCGCTCCGGAATCCCGGGCACGCCCTCGAGCTCCTCCTGGGTCGCCGCCAGGAAGCGCTCGGCCGAGCCGAAGTGGTTCAGCAGCGCCCGCCGGCGGGCGGGGCCGACTCCCGGGAGCGTGTCGAAGATCGACTCGCGGGCCTTCGCGTCGCGCCGCTGCCGGTGGAAGCCGACCGCGAACCGGTGCGCCTCGTCGCGCACCCGCTGCAGCAACTGGAGCCCGGCCGAGTCGCGCGCGAGCAGGATCGGTTCCGGACGACCCGGGACGAAGACCTCCTCGATCCGCTTCGCCAGCGAGATCACGGCCACGCGCGGCAGGTCGTAGGCCTGCATCGCCTGCAGCGCCGCTGCGAGCTGGCCCTTGCCCCCGTCGATCACGACCAGGTTCGGCGTGGCCGCGAACGACTCGTCGTACTCCTCCGACGTCGCGTCACCAAGGCGCGCGAACCGCCGCGAGATCACTTCGCCCAGCGCCGCGTAGTCGTCCTGCCCGTCGAGGCTGCGCACGCCGAACTTCCGGTAGTGCGCCTTCTTCGCGACCGCGTCCTGGAAGACGACCATCGAGCCGACGACCGCTTCGCCCTGGATGTTCGAGACGTCGTAGCACTCGATCCGCAGCGGCAGGCTCTCCAGGTTCAGCGCCTCGCGCAGCTCCTCCAGGGCCTCAACCCGCCGCAGCCGCCGCCGCTCGGCCTGCAGCGCGTCCGACTCCAGAGCGACGCGCGCGTTCTCGGTCGCGAGCTCCTGCAGGCGGCGCTTCTCGCCGCGCATGGGCGCGCGCACCTCGACCCGCGAGCCGCGCCGCTCGGAGAGGAACTCCTCGAGCGCGGAGGTGTCGCCAGTGTCCGGCGGAACGATGATCTGCGGCGGCACGCTTGGCGCGGAGCCGTAGTACTCGACGCAGAACACCTCGAGCAGCGAGGCCGTGTCCTGCCCCGCCGCGTTCTCGAGGTGGAACCCGTAGCGGTCGATCAGACGCCCGTCCCTGAGCGGAAAGACCTGCACGGCCGCGCGATCGCCCTCGACGGAGATCCCGATCACGTCGATCGTTCCGACCGCGCGCTTGTCTGCCGCCTGCCGCTCAGCGAGGTGCCGAACCGAGAACAACCGGTTGCGGTAGCGCGCCGCCTCCTCGAACCGCTCGCCATCGGCGGCCTCCTTCATCTTCCGCTCGAGCTGGCGAAGGATCGGCCGCGTCTCGCCGGAGAGGAACTCGATGACGCCGTCGATGATCTTCGCGTAGTTCTCCTTCGACACGTAGCCCACGCACGGCGCCAGGCAGCGCTCGATGTGGTAATCGAGGCACGGGATCCCGGAATGGCGCCCGGGCTGCGGTCCTTCGCAGGGCCGATACGGGAAGACGCGGTTGAGCACGTCGAGCGTCTCCCGAACCTTCTTCGCGTTCGCGTACGGCCCGAAGTAGACGACCCCGCGGCGGTGCCGCTCGCGCGTGAACATGACCCGCGGGTAGTCGTCCTCGACCGTGACGGCGATGTACGGGAACGACTTGTCGTCGCGGAGGCGGACGTTGAACGGCGGCCGGTGCCGCTTGACCAGGTTCTGCTCGAGGTGCAGCGCCTCCGCCTCGGTGTCCGTCACGATCACCTCGACGTCCACGACCCGCTCGGGCAGCCGCTGGATCGTCGAGCGCGAGTCCGGGGTCGCCTGGAAGTAGCTGCGCACGCGGGGCCGCAGCGACTTGGCCTTGCCGATGTAAAGCACGTGACCCTTCTCGTCGCGGAAGAGGTAGACGCCCGGCTTCGCGGGGAGCCCTTTGAGCTGCTCTTCGACCTGATTGCTCATCCCGGGCAAGGGTAGCCTCCTGCCTCGTGAGGAAGGCCTGGCTCATAGCCGCCGTGGCCGTGCTCGCCGCAGGAGGCGCGCTCGCCGCCGTGATCGTCTCCTCCGGCGGCGGGAAGAGCTCGCAGCCGGCGTCCTCGGCGGGGGGCACGACGAGCGGGACACAACCGACCTCCGGCGGCACCACGACGGGCTCCACAACGGGCACCGCCCCACCGCCGCCGACGGCGACGACCTCCCCGGTCCCGGCGACGACCTCGAAGATCCCGCCGCCGCCCGGGCCGCACAGCGAGCGCCGGAAGGTCTTCACGATCGGCGTCGTCGACGACTCGCTCGCCCAGCAGAACGCGGCCTCGGCGCGGTCGCTCGTGGACATCTCGCACCGCGCGGGCTTCGAGGCGGTCGTGATCTCGGCGAACTGGGCACGCGGGCGAACGCGGCCCCAGGCAGCCGACGTGCGCGGGATCGGAAACGTCGCGCGCGCGGCACGCGCCGATCACATGCGCCTCTTCATCGTCGCGTGGAACGGTCTCGCCGCGAACACGCCTCGTAACGGGAACGAGCGGGGGCAGTTCGCGACCTTCACGGCCGCCCTGGTGAAGGCATTCCCGAGCGTCCACGCCGTGATCGTCGGCAACGAGCCGAACCTGAACACGTTCTGGATGCCGCAGTTCGGGCGCGACGGACGCGACGTCGCGGCGGCCGCCTACGAGGACCTGCTCGCACGGAGCTACGACGCGATCAAGAAGGCGTCGCACGACGTCGAGGTGATCGGGGTCGGGCTCTCGCCGAGAGGCGCCGACCGTCCGCTGGGCATCCGCCCGACCCACTCGCCGACCGCGTTCATCCGCGACCTCGGCAAGAGCTACCGCGCAAGTGGCCGCAACCGCCCGCTCATGGACGCCTTCGCGATTCACCCGTACATGCTCTCGCCGACGGTCCCTCCCACCGTCAGGCACGGGAAGACCACCGAGATCACGGTCGCCGACTACCCGAAGCTCGTGACGCTGCTGGACGAGGCCTTCCGCGGTACTCCACAGCGCGGACGGACGCTGCCGATCCTCTACGCCGAGTTCGGCGTCCAGACGATCGTGCCCGAGCAGAAGATGTTCGCCTACCAGGAGGGCACGTCACCGAATGCGGGGGAAGGCGTCAGTGCGGCGACGCAGGCCGCGTACTACCGCCAGGCCCTGGCGCTTGCATATTGCCAGCCGACCGTCCGCGGGCTGTTCATCTTCCACACCTTCGACGAGTCGCGGCTGAACGGCTGGCAGTCCGGGCTCTACTACGCCGACCGGAGCCCGAAGCCGAGCGTGCGGGGCTTCCGGCGCGCCGTGACCGACCTGCGGGACGGCAAGCTGACGAACTGCGGGCGCTAGGCTTTTGCGCATGGCCGGGCAGTACGTCGCGTACACGTTCTTCAAGGTGGATCCGGCCTGGCGGCGGCTGCCGATCGACGAGCGCCGTGCCGGCAAGGACGCGTTCGCGGAGGTCGTCGAGGACTGGGCGGGCCGGATGGCCTCCCTCCGCGCCTACTCGACCGCAGGTGTGCGCCCTGACGCGGACTTCTTCCTCTGGAAGATCACCGAGCGCTACGAGGATCTGGGCGAGCTCGGCGCAACGCTCAACTCGACGCCGTTGGCCGGCTGGCTGTCGACGCCCTATTCATACCTCGCCACGACGAAGGCGTCCGAGTACACGAAGGCCCGCAAGCCGCGGCAGGTGGTCCCGAAGGGCTCGCCGTACCTCGTCGTCTACCCGTTCGTGAAGGTGCGGCCCTGGTACGCGCTCGCGCACGAGGACCGGCAGCGTGCGATGAACGAGCACATGCGCATCGGCCACGAGTTCTCGACGATCACGAACCACACGACGTACTCGTTCGGGATCGACGACCAGGAGTTCATGACCGCCTTCGAGTGCGAGGAGCCGGCGGACTTCATGCACCTGATGCTGACGCTGCGCGACACGGAAGCGAGCCGTTACACGGAGCGCGACACACCGATCTTCGTCGGCCGCCTCGTGGAGATCCGGGATGCCCTGGACGAGTTGGACGGCGCCCGAACGAGCGTCTCGGTTCAGTAGCCGTACGTGTGCTCGTCGCGCCAGACTCGCCACATGGCGAAGCCCCCGAACACGAACACGGCCAGGAACACGATCAGGTTCCAGCCGTTCCCGATCGGGGTGAAGAAGCGCACGGCCACGTTCACGACCAGCAGCGCCGCCGAGCCGTAGAAGACCGCGCGCGAGCGGTTCGACCACATCGAGATCTCCTCGCGCCGGTCGCGCCACATCAGGAACAGGAAGTAGGCGATCGCGAGGAAGAACGCGATCCGGGCGAGGATGAACAGCGCCGTCAGCGTTCGCTCGAGCTGGAGCACGACGACCAGCGCCGCGATCAGCGCGATGATCAGGAAGCCGCGGAGGGTCGCGTTCATGTCCTGGAAGGCGCGCCTCACCCGGCCCAGGGTAGCTAGCATCGCGGCGTGATCGAGGAAGGCAAGCCGGCTCCGGATTTCGAGCTCGAGAGCGACACCGGCGGGACCGTGAAGCTCTCCGACCTGCGCGGCAAGCCGGTCGTCCTCTACTTCTATCCCAAGGACGACACGCCCGGCTGCACACGGCAGGCGTGCGGGATCCGCGACTCCTGGGCCGAGTTCGAGCGCGCGGGCGCGGAGGTTTTCGGCATCAGCGCCGACACGCAGGCCTCACACGAGCGCTTCAGGGCGAAGTACTCGCTGCCGTTCACGCTCCTGGCCGACCCGGAGCACAAGCTCGCCGAGCCCTACGGCGTCGGGCAGGAGGGCAAGAACTCCTACGAGCGGTCGACCTTCGTGATCGGCGCCGACGGCAACGTCGCCAGGATCATGCGCCGGGTGAACCCGGACCGGCACGCGGACGACGTGCTGGCCGCGCTCTAGCACGCAGCCGTCCGAACCTGCGTCGCGCGTTGACTCCTGGCCGCGTCAGGCGCATGCTTGCGGAGGGGTGAAATGACGTCACCGAGACTCACGCTGGTCGGGGCGCTGCTCACGGCGATGGCGCTAGTAGCAGCGGCAGGAGCGGCCGGTTCTCGCCACGGAGCCCCTTTTTCCACACTCGTGTTCGCGAGCTACCAGGACGGCCTCTCCGCGATCTTCGCGATGAACGCAGACGGCAGCGGCCGGCAGCAGCTGACGACGGCACAACCGTCCTTGCAGGGACAGCCGGCCTACTCGCCCGACGGGAGCAGGATCGCCTACGTCTGCGGGAACTTCGAGCTCTGCGTGATGAACTCGGACGGGAGCGGGCAGGGGCGGCTGACCACAAGTCAGTGGCCGGGCAAATGGGCGTACGTCGATCATCCAACCTGGTCTCCCGACGGAAGCCAGATCGCCTTCGCGAGCAACGCCGACGGCAAGTTCCACGTCTATGTGATCAACGCGGACGGTTCCGGGCTGCACCGCCTACCCGGGACCTCCTGGAACGACGACGATCCGGCCTGGTCGCCGAACGGCACAACGATCGCCTTCGATCGCTATCGGTCCTGGTCCGGCGGAAGGTCGGCGATCTACCTCATGAACGCCGACGGAACCCAGCCACGGCGATTCACCTCACCCGTCTTCTACGTCACGGACCCTGCTTGGTCGCCCGACGGCAGGAAGATCGCTTCCTTCGGCAATTCGCGGACCTTCTACGACCACGACTACTACCGCGTCTTCCGCACGACCGTAAGCACCCGCCGCACCCGCCAGCTAACGGACGACGCCTGCGAAGAAGCCCATCCGGCCTACGCGCCCGACGGGTCGACGCTCGTGCTCGAGCGAAGTTGCGGAGTCAGATCGGGCATCGCCCTCCGCAGGCCCCTCGGCCGCATGGTCCAGATCACCGCCCCCGGGCACGGATTCGACGCCAACCCGTCGTGGCGACCAGCGGCGGCAAACGGCCCGTCTGCAACGTCGATCGGGCCCGTTTCGAGCGCGACCGGCGACGCGCTTCTCGTGGACAGCTACTGGTACTGGGAAACCCAGAACTACATCAACTACCTTCCTGTCGGCTACGTGATCCAGACTGCACCGCGCAGGTTCACCCGAATCCGCGCCTACGATCTGCGCGCGGTCGCCAGGCTCAGGGAAGCGGGCCCGCAAACGGCGAGGGGGAGCCTGCTCCAGCGGACCGCAACCGCCGCCTTCCGGCTCGATGCTGCGGCGAACGAGCAGTACGTGCTTGCTCACCGCGCGTGGGGGCACCACGACGACGGAGCAGGAAATAGGCACCAGCAAGCGGGCGACCGTCTGCTCACGTTGGCCGATCGAAAGTTCACCGCCGCAGACAACCTGACGACGCTGCCTTACTGACCGGGGCTCCGACGTCCCGCCAGGCGGAGCGCCTCGTATGCGGATGAGAGGACTTGAACCTCCACGGGCTTTCGCCCACACGGACCTGAACCGTGCGCGTCTACCAATTCCGCCACATCCGCGCGGAGGGACAGTGTAGCGCCGGTCCCCGGTACGATTTTCCGCTTGAGCAGGGGTCTTCTCGTCCTCCTGGCGGCAGCGCTCGCCGTGCCGCTCGGGCTCGCCTCGGCCGGGGGCCCGACCCCGCCGAAGCCGCCCCTCGTCGAGCTCGTCGTCACGCTCGACAGGCCCGCCCACGCGAACGCGGTCGGGCGGGGGCAGAACGATTTCGTCCGGCGGCTCGAGCGAGCTGTTCCGGGCGCAACGGTCAGCTGGCGCTACCAGGTCGTCCTGGACGGTATGGCGGTCGTCGTGCCCGCGGGCTCGGCCAAGCGGATCGCTTCGCTGGCCGGGGTCACGGCGGTGTACCCGAGCGTCACCTACCACCGCTCGCTCTACCAGAGCCCGGCCGTGATCGGCGCCCCGCAGGTCTGGGGGCCCGGCCTCGCCACCGCGGGCGACGGGATCAAGATCGGGATCATCGACGACGGGATCGACCGGACGCACCCGTTCTTCTCGCCCGCCGGCTTCACGATGCCGGCCGGCTTCCCCAAGGGCAACGCGGCCTACACGACCCCCAAGGTGATCGCCGCGCGCGCGTTCCCGCCGCCGGGGCTGAAGTACCGCTACGCGAAGCTGCCGTTCGACCCGGCGGAGTCCGAGCACGGCACGCACGTGGCCGGGATCGCGGCCGGCGACCACGAGACGACCGCGCCCGGCCCGAGCGGCAGGCCGGTCCAGGTCTCCGGGATCGCGCCGCACGCATACCTCGGCAACTACCGCGTTCTGACGATCCCGACAGCCCAGTTCGGGCTCGACGGCAACTCGCCCGAGATCGTCGCGGGGATCGAGGCCGCGGTGCGCGACGGCATGAACGTGATCAACCTTTCGATCGGCGAGCCGGAGATCACGCCCTCGCGCGACATCGTCGTCCAGGCGATCGACGGCGCCGCGCGGGCCGGCGTCGTGCCCGTGATCGCGGCCGGCAACGACTTCGACGTGCTCGGCTACGGCTCGATCGACTCGCCTGGCTCTGCGCCCGCGGCGATCACCGTCGTGGCGGCGACGAAGGGCGGCGCGATCGCAGGGTTCTCCTCCGCGGGACCCACCCCCTACTCCCTGCGCTTCAAGCCGGACGTCGCCGCGCCCGGGGTCTCGATCCTCTCGTCGGTGCCGGTGCATCTCGGGTCGTGGCGCTTCCTCGACGGCACGAGCATGGCCTCCCCGCATGTGGCCGGCGCCGCGGCCGTGCTCCGCCAGCGCCACCCCGCCTGGACCGTGGCGCAGATCAAGTCCGCGCTCGTCCTGACGGGCAATCCGATCGCCGCGCGTGGCGGTGAAATCCCGCCGACCCGCGAAGGCGGCGGGATGATCTGGCTGCCGCGGGCCGACCAGCCGCTGGTCTTCGCGAGGCCCACGAGCTTCTCGCTCGGCTATCTCAGGCGCGGCCGTGCGGTCCGGCGACGAGTCGCGCTCACCGATGCGGGCGGCGGCGCCGGGGTCTGGAGCGTCTCGCTGAAGCGGATGCTGTCCGGGCGCGGCGTGAGCGTCTCGGCACCTGCGGCCGTCACCGTGCCCGGCGGCCTGACGGTGAGCGCAACGGCGACGCGACGCGCGGCGGCGGCCGACTCCAGCGGCTTCGTCGTGCTCACCCGCGGCGGCGAGACGAGACGGATCCCGTACTGGCTGCACGTATCGGCTCGCGCGCTCGCCCGCGAGCCGCACGCGGTCCTCCGCAGGCCCGGCACCTATCGCGGCAACACGCGCCGAGGCAAGAGCATCGTCTCGTCGTACCGGTTCCCGAGCGGCTCCTCGTCGCTGGGCCTGCGGGCGCACCTGTTCGGCCCGGAGCTGGTCTTCCGCCTGATCCTCCGGGGACGGGTCACCAACGCGGGAGCGCGCGTCCTATCGGAGGCGGCCGGCGTCTCGGTCTCGCCGCGCCTCGTCCGGGCCGGCGACGAAGACCGCCTGACCGGTTACGCGGGGCTGCCGCTCCGGCTCAACCCCTACGAGCCGAGCTTCTACGGGATCGAGCCCGTCGTCGGCGTCTTCCGGCCGGCGCCCGGCGCCTACGACCTCGTTTTCGACACGGGCAGCCGCCGAGTCGCGGGCCCGTTCACGTTTCGCTACTGGGTGAACGACACGACGCCGCCGTCGGCGCGGCTTCTGACCAGGACTCCACGGTCGGGCTCGCCCCTGCGCCTGAGGGTGCACGACCGAGGCTCCGGCGTCGACCCGACGTCCATGGCCGCCCGGGTCGACGGGCGCTACCGCCGAGTGCTGTACGGCT
Organism: Actinomycetota bacterium; assembly: GCA_005883335.1. GTDB lineage: Bacteria > Actinomycetota > Thermoleophilia > Gaiellales > Gaiellaceae > AC-32. The sequence goes on along the minus strand of VAXM01000005.1, from coordinate 7,059 downwards.
CGGGCCGCGTGGAGGTCGTGGTCGGCCGGCTCGCCCCCGGACGGCACTCGCTGCTCTTCATCGTCGCCGACTACCAGGAGACGAAGAACACCGAGGACGCTTCCAAGACGCTTCCGAACACCCGACGCTACTCGGCGACGTTTACGGTCCGCTAGCGCTTGAAGCGGTCCGACTCGTCGAGCGTCGTCGTCGGCAGCTGCTCGAGGTCGCGCTCGACACTCGCGGCGAAGTCCTCCGCGTCCAGGTCCTGGTCCTCCGATTCGCCGCGGACCAGCTGCCACTGCGACTTGCGGCGCGCCCGCTGGCGCTTCCGCCGAGCCTCGAGCCCGAGCCGCTCGCTCAGCCTGGGCCACTCCGCCCCGATCACCGCCAGGACGGCACAGGCGAGGAGCGCGACCGACAGCCAGCTCACGTGGGCCATTCTAGCCCGAGGTCTAAACCCTCACCGACAACCGACCGATACGCCGTGCATGACCTCGCCGGTGCTCTTCATGCCGTACTTCGCCCTCTGGGCGGCCCTCATGCGGGCGCTGCTCGTGAAGGCAGCCGTCCTCCCGGCCACGTGCGGGCGCTGCGGTCTCCGCTACGAGCGGCAGCATCTCGGCGAGCCAGTCTGCTCCTGTAGCCGCTAGCCCGTGTCGGTGATCGGCTCGCGCAGCAGGGCTGCGTAGGGAATCCCGGTCCGCGGATCGGTGTAGACCGCCCGGTAGAGGATCGGCCGGACCACCGGCGCGTCGTCGACGAAGGAGAACGCGCCTCCGGAGAGGTTCACGGTCGCGACGGCCACGCGCTTCTCACTGGGCCGCTCGCGGTAGAGCACGACCTTCCCGGAGCCGACGCCGGAAACGCCCCCGGAGACGTCGACGGTGCCGTCGCCCTGGTCACTGGCCTCGATCGTCACACGCGTCGTCAGCCGGCGCGGCGAGCGGTACCAGTTCAGCCCGGCGGCACCGCCCAGCAAAACATCTCGGGCTCCTCGAGGGGCAACCGCCAGGCCGGCGAGCCAGCCGTCGAGCTCGACGATGCTCCGCCGGTGGACGATCGTGCCGGCCCAGAGGTACTTCTGCCCAGAGACTCCGATGTCGTCCGGGCTCACCCACTCGTTCGCCGCGACCTCTGCCCCGGTACCGGTCAGCGCGAGCCCCGTGGTCAAGGCACGGTCAAGGATGAACGTCGAGTCGCTGATGCGCCCGCGGGTCGCAAGCGTGACCGGTGCCGATGCCAGCGGGATCAGCGACTCGGTCCAGGCCGCATGTAGGTACCCGTCCGGGCCGATTCCGCCGAACACCGGCCCGAGCGGGAAGTCTCCGAGGCCGGCGTCGATCCCGAGCCCGGTCCAGGTGTGCTTCTGCGGGAACCACTCGAATGTCGCGACGGTCCCGCGGTAGCCGTACGACTCCAGCACGTGGACGCGCCCGCCGACGATCACCGGCTCGGCCGGCGGAGGCACGTAGCTCTGCGGGAACCCTTCCGCCGTGATCCGCGTCGTGCTCACGCCTCCCTTGGCATTGATCCGCGAGAGCAGCAGCTGGCTTTTGAAGTTGCCGCTGTTCCAGCGCGTGTAGGCGACGAGCGGCAGGCCCGCGCGGTCGAGGGTCAGCCCAGGCCAGCCGAGGTAGCCGCGGCCCGCGAGCTTCGTGTTGAGGCGGATCGTCTGCCACCCCGGCAGCCGCTTGCGGACGAGGTTCAACCGGCGGCTGTCGCCGCTCAGGACGAGGGCCACCGGGCCCGCCGCACCGACCTCGAAGGCCATCAGCTGCGAGCCTGCCGAGACGCTGTCGGCGACCTCGGCGTGCCAGCGGCCCGCCCCGGTCCGGGTCGCCACGAGGAGGCTCTTGCCGTGCATGTACGCGACGTACGGCGTCCCTTTGGCACCGAGCGCGAGCGAGCCGTCGTGGACCCCGCGGGCGACGATGTCTGCAGAGGCCCGGCCCGGGGCGATGAGGACAAACGCCAAGGCCAGCGTTGCCGGCCCCAGCCTCCCCATCGCGAGCATCCATCCTCCCCGCCGATGACCGAGCTTGTCAGCTTAGATCACGCGTCAAGCCGAGGGCCGGGCGTGGCCCGGCCTCCGCTCGGGGATGAAGAGGGGTCGCTAGGAGCTCTTCCAGACGTTGCTGACGCCCGCGATGTAGCCGGGTGCCGCCTGGGAGCTCGGCATCACGATCCGCACACGCGCACGATGCCGCGGGACGCGGATCGTGAACGTCGCGGACGAGCTTGCGCCGAGCACGACGTGCTTGACGGTCGCGGGGCCGCTCGGTGTGAGCCGCTGCACCAGGACGTACTTGCCCGAGAACGACCGGCTCCCGCCCACCTCGACGGTGAACGTGCCGCGCGTCGCGGTCCGGCTCGAGAGCGCGAGCCGAATCCGGGGCCGCACCTTCACGACTACGGCACGGCTCATAACGGCATTCCAGGTCGCCTCGTAGCTCGTCTGGATGAGCGGCGAGGCCATGAAGCTCCAGGCACCCTTGGCCGTTGTGTCGACCGCGCCGACCTCGGTGTAGGTCGTCACGCCGTACGGGCGGCCCAGGACGAGCACGTGCTCACCGGCCTGATGGTTCGAGACCGTGCCGGAGAGCTTCACCGAGCTCCCGTAGGTCACGGCTGGACGTGCCGCTGAGATCGATACGGTCGCGGGCTTTCCTGCCGCGGCAATCCCGACGACCGTAAACGCTGCCAGGGCGGCCGCGACCAGCAGAATCCTGCGCATTCGACCTCGACCCCCTTTCGCGTCGTTGTCATAAGAGATGACGCCCTCCAGGCCCGAAAATTGCGATGCGCCGGGCGGCCTGGCTCGTCTCCCTTGTGGTCCCACCACTCGGGAAAAAGCCGCCCGGCACACCCAAACCGATCCCCTTCTGGGCCCGCTCTTGCGCCGCGGCGCCGGATCCGCCCCGGCTTTCACCGAACAATCGCCGGCTCGTGAAGCGAAGAGCTACGCGGCCGCCCGCAAGGAGGGGCCAACGGGGGAACCATGGGTTCCCCCGTTTCCACTCCCCGGGTTGGACTCGAACCAACAACCCTCCGGTTAACAGCCGGATGCTCTGCCAATTGAGCTACCGGGGAACGGTGCTCAGCGCCGAGAATTGTAGCCGCGTAGAGGGGAAGCGGCCCGCGCGGAACGCGGGCCGCTCGCGTCTCATCTCTAGGAACGGGCGCGGCTGATCGCGCGCTCGAGCTGTTGCTTGGTCATGCTCGAACGGCCTTCGATCTTCAGTCGCTTCGCCTGGTTGTAGAGCTGCTCCTTCGTCCGGGTCGTGCCGCCTGACGAGCCGCTGCTCCCGCTGCGACTGCGCGAGCTGCTCGCGCGCTTCGTCGAGCCGCTGCTCGACCGGCTCCTCGCCCGCGAGGCCGTGGTGCGCGCACGTGAGCGGCTCGAGCTCGAGCCGCTGCGCCGGCGACTCCCGCCGCCCTGCCGGTTTTGACCGTCGTCGTCGCCGCTGCCGAGCAGCTTCTTGCCGACGGCGACCGCGGCAGGCACTGCGACGCCGACCGCGGCGCCCGCGGCGACCTTCTTACGTGTCGACATGCCCTCGTTCCCGTCTTCCGTCTCTGCCATCTCGACCTCCTCCTCGTTGAGCGGTCAGCTTCCGCCGCTCGCCTCGTTGAACGACTCGATGAAGCGGGGCACGACCTTCTCGCGAACGAACTCTGGCCCGTTCTTGGCGAGGTACTCGCCCGCCGCTCCGGCCGCGTCCTCGGCGGCGGGCACCAGCGCGTCGCGCGCCGCCTCCCAGCCACCGGTCAGCACGGAATTGAGCATCTCGCCCATGTCGCCCTTACGCGACGACGAGCTGCCGTTGCTGGAGTGGCCGTTGTCGCCCCCGCGATGCGAGAGCGCCTTCTTCGCGCCGTAGGCCGCAGCGCCTGTAGCCGCCACTGCGGCCGCGGCCTTCACTGCCGTGCTCGCGCCTCGGCCCTGCCCTTCCTGCTGTTCCTGCTGGTTGTCGTCAGCCATCTCTGCTCCCTTCGATTCCCTACGAGCGCGCCTTGGCCCGGGCGGACGACCCCACGCCGCCCTTGAGCTCGTTCAGCCGGCTCATCAGGGTTTCATTGACGGTGCTGAAAGTTCCGGCGGCCTCGTCCGCGTGCTCGCTGATCTGGTCTGCGATCTGGACGAGCCGCTCAAAGCTCGCGTTGTTGCGGAGCTCGTTCCGGAGGTCGTCGACGAGCTTCGACAAGTCGTCGGCGACCCGCTCGACGTCTTTCAGTGAAGCCATCCCTTGATCTCCCTTCCCTCGAGGACTTCCTCCCTATCCCCACGCCGACCGTTTCCACACCCGGCTACAGGAGGTCGCCGAGCGGGCCCAGATTGAGGTTCAAATCCCGGTCTTCGAGCTCGAAGTGCGCCTTCAGCTCCTGCATCCGCGCCTCGAGCTTCATGAACGTCTCGCCGAGTCGGTCGATCTGCTCGTCGGTGAGCGTGCCGTTCTCCATCCGGCGCAGCGCCTGGCGCTCCATCAGCTGCCGGAGGAGCTCGACCAGCGTCAGCACGAGTTGAGCGAGGCCCTTCTCGACACGTTCCGGATCGGCGTTCACCCGCCGCGGGAAAGCCTGCTGGACGTGCTCGAGCTCGCCCGCGATCCGGCCGAGGTCGCCGCTGGCGGCGAGGAGCTTGTCGACGGGGTCGGCGCTCATGCGCCCTCCGCTCCGAACGAGTACGGCGGCCACGGGCCCGTGCAGACGATCGTCAGCTCCGGACTCTCGACCTGGAGGCGATGCACGGCCCGGCGGAAGGCCTCCGCGTTATCGACCGGGACGAGGTAGGCGCGCTCGGACGAAGCCCGAGAGAGCTGCGCGAGCGGCTCGTCGATCTTCGCGAGCGTGCGCTCCTGCTCGAGGCGGGCGCGCATGTACTCCGTTCCCGAAGAGGCTTCCGGGGTTTCGGTCGGGCCAACCACTCGGACGCCGAACTCGACGCAGCCTCGCACGTGCTTGAGGCCGCGCGAGAGCTCGGCCGCCTTCGGCCGGATCGCCGCGGCGAGATCGTCCTCGTTCCCGAAGGGGCGTCCGAACTGGGCGGGCAGGACCGCCGCGCTCCGGCTCATCAATCCTTCCACGACCTCCGCGTGCTCGAGCACCGCGGCCTGCGTCACCTCGGCGTCCGGGCCGTCGCTGACCACGAGCTCTAGACCGTCCACCCGGCGGCACCGGAGCGGCGCCCCGGCCACGCCCGCGACCGGCGGCAGCTCCCGCAGCCCCTCGACGACCCCGTAGACGTGGATCACCGGAGGCCTTCCTGGGCGATCGCCTGCGCGTTTTGCTCCTCGAGCGTCGCCACCGACGAGAGCAGGACGCGCAGCCCCACGTAGACGAGGTCGACGTCCGCGACCGATAGCGTGATGTCGCCCGAGAGCACCACGCCCTTGTTGAGCACGCGGTCGACCAGCTCCAGAAGCGTCACCTGGTGCTGCAGCGTTGGATTGCTCAAGGCACCCCCAGCTCCGCCGGTACGAAGTTGTACGGCGGCCAGGGCCCGGTCAGCTCGAGCTCGACGCCGCTGTCGCGGTACTCGGCGGCGAGCTCTCCGACCTCCTGCTCGAAGCGCGCGCGGTCGGCGACGAGGTAGGAGCCGTTGAAGAGCATCTCCTCCTCGCGGCCGGTCACCTCAGGCCGCTGCAGGTTGAGCTGGACGCCGTCGTCTGCCGCGGCGGTGAGCCGCGCGTGGAGGTTGCCGGCGACCTCTTCCTTGAAGCGGATCAGCTCCTCGGTGACGAGCTGCTCGAGGCGACGCATCTCGAGGTACGCACGGCCGCCTTCGACCTTCGAGGCGTGCTCGGCGAGCTCCCGGATCGTGTCATTGCGAACCGCGCCGCCGGTGGTGAAGCGCTCGCGGTCGACGAACGCCTTGACGCCGAGCTCGACGCGCCCCGCCACGCGGCTCAGCGCGGCGGAGAGGTCGCCGCCTCGCTCGGCGAGGAACCGACGCAGCTCTTCCTCGGTGCGGTAAACGGTGCAGAAGCGGCACGGGACGACCGAGGCGGACTCGAGGACGGCTTCGAGGACTTGCTCGTGCATGCGGATTTTCTCTTCCAGCCAAGCGGCATCGCCGAGGCGCTCGGGCAGCACCGAGGCATCGAACTCGTCGAGCGAGACCCGGCTCGTGACTCCCGCCACGTCGCCTTCCAGGACCAGAAGGAGGTCGTCTTTGCCGTCGACTGCCGCGTCTGCGGCGACGACGCCGTAGAGGTACCAGCCCGGCCCGTCCTCCCTCGGGACGGCTTCCGCGCTCACTCGTCCTCGCTCGTCGGCAGCCCGGCCTTCTCCTCGAGCGCGCGCAGGCGGTCGTCGAGGCTCTTCCGGCCGTTCTGGCCCGAGAGGAACGGATCGTTCTGCCACCAGTCGATCCCCATCTCGCGCGCCTTGTCGGCCGAGGCGATCAGCAGCCGGATCTTCACCGTCAGCAGCTCGATGTCGAGCAGGTGGATCTGGATGTCGCCGGCGATGACGATGCCCTTGTCGAGGACGCGCTCCAGGACATCGGCCAGCTGCGCCGGCTGGCCGGACCGGTAGCCCTCGAGATCGCGGCTGCTCATTGCTCGTCACCTCGCGCCGCCTGCGAGCGGTGGTACCGCCGCGCCTGCTGGTAGCGGCGGAAGTTGAGATCGTCGTCGAGCTCCAGCTCGTAGGAGGCGAGCACGTCCGTCGACTCCGGGATCCGCGAGAGCTCGACCACCTCGAGCGCGACGACCCAGCCGTCGTGCGTGCGCTCGAGCGAGGAGACCGACTCGACTGGCTTGCCGAGCAGCTCCTCGAGCTGCTCGCGCGCCCGCTGGGCCGCGGTGTGTGCGTCGCCCAGCGGCGCGCCCTCGACCGGCTCCTCCTCCTCTTGTTCTTGTTCCTCCTCCTGTTGCTGCTCCTCCTCCGGCTCCTCGTCCGGCGCCGCTTCGGCCTCGGGCTCAGGCTGCTCGTCGCGCGGTGCTTCCTCCTCGTCGGGCTCGTCGTGCTCGTGGCGCGACCTGAGCGCCTGCGCGGCGGCGGCCGCAGCTCCGACTGCAGCGCTCGCGGCAGCGACCTTCGCCGCCTGCATCACCGACTCAAGGGGTTGGTGTT
>VAXM01000136.1 GCA_005883335.1 Actinomycetota bacterium | reverse complement strand
CACGGATCGCCCGAAGGTGACGCGTGCCCTGCGCCGCTTGCGTGACCGTGTCGGCGATGCCGCAACGGAGATCCTCTCCGCGCACGAAGCCGGCGGCGATGACGTCGTCGCGGCCTGCAACGCGATGGGGTTGTTCACGGTCGAGCGGCGTCTCGTCGTGGTCGAGGACGTCGAGCGCTGGAAGGCGGCCGACGTCAAGGCGCTCGAGGGTTACCTCAAAGGGCCCGCGCCGACGACGGTCCTGACGCTGGTCGGTGAGGAGGTCAAGCGCGACTCGGCGCTTGCCAAGGTGGTCACCAAGGCTGGTGAGGTCCTCGTCTACGACCTCCCGAAGCGCGGCCGCAAGGCAGATCTCCCCCGCTGGGTCCAAGCCCAGCTGAAGGAACGCGGCGTCGTGATCGACCCGGACGCCGCGCGCTCACTCGTCGATCTCGTCGGGGAGGACGCCCACGAGCTGGCGGGCGAGGTCGAAAAGCTCGCAACCTGGGCGAACGGGGAACGGATCGGCGAACGAGAGGTAGTCGATCTCGTTCCCGCGCGCGCGGAGGCGCCGCCGTTCGATCTGACCGATGCGTGGGGGAGACGCGACGTTGCCGCGACCTTGGCGGCGAGCGAGCGCATCGTCGAGCGCTCGGGCGACGCCACGCGCGACGTCCTCCTGCGCGTGACCGGCCTCCTCACGTCCCATGTCAGCCGCGTTCGCGACTGCCGCAGGCTCGATGCCGAGGGCGTTCCACCCGCGGCGGCCGCGGACCGCCTGAAGCGGAATCGCTACTACATCCAGAAGCTCTACGAGCAGGCCGGCAACTTCAGCGAGGAGGAGCTCGACGAGGCGATCGTCCGGCTCGCGAAACTCGACCTCGCACTGAAGGGCGGCAGCAAATTGCCGGGAGAGCTCGAGTTCACGCGGGCGCTCATCGACGTCACCCGCCGCCCCGAGCCGGTCAGAAGCCCGAGCTAGGAGCCGGAAACGAGCTTCGCGGCCTGCGCCTTCTTCCGCGCGGCGGTGTTCCGGTGCAGGGCGCCCTTCGCGACGGCCTTGTCGATCTGCCGAACGAGCTCGCTGTGCTCGGCGGAGATGCGGTCGCGATCCCCGTCGCTGACGGCCGCCTGCAACCGGCGCGTGAACGTCTTCACGGTCGACGCGTAGCGGAGGTTCTCGAGCCGCTCCTCGGCTGCGATGCGGACGCGCTTCTTCTGTTGCTTGATGTTCGGCATGACGTGAAAGTGCGCGCAGCGCGGGCCCGGCGATGGTAGCAGGCACCGGCAGAGGCCCTTCCTATACTCGCCCCGTGGACGAGCAAGGGCCGACCCGCGGCCGACGGCTCGCGCGGTCGACGGCGATCTTCTCGCTCGCCACCGGCCTCTCGCGCATCCTCGGCCTCGTCCGCGAGATCGTGGCGCGCAACTACTTCGGCACCGTCGGCCCGATCAACGCGTTCGAGGTCGCGTTCCTGATCCCGAACACGCTCCGCGCGCTCGTGGCCGACGCCGCGCTCTCGTCCGCGTTCGTCCCCGTCTTCTCCGACCTGCTCGAGAAGGGCGAGCGCAAGCGCGCGTGGCGCGTCGCCTCCAGCCTGTTCTGGCTCGTCTTGCTCGGTCTCGGCGGCCTGACCGCGCTGTTCATCCTGATCTCACCGTGGATCATGCGCGCCTTCGGCTACGGGAGCCTCTCGGTCGGCCTCTCGCGCGTCCTCTTCCCGATCGTCGTCCTGCTCGGCCTCTCAGGGATCGTCGTCGGGATCCTGAACAGCTACGAGCACTTCAGCGTCCCCGCGCTCACGCCCGTCTTCTGGAACCTCGCGATCATCGCCGGCCTGCTGATCGGGATCCCCCGCGTCAATGGCACCGACCACGGGCTCTACGTCTACGCCTTCTCGATCCTGGTCGCGACGGTGATCCAGTTCCTCCTCCCGATCCCGTGGCTTTGCGGCCGCGACGGGCGGCTGCAGATCGTGATCGATTGGCGCGATCCCGCTGTGCGGCGAACGCTCGTCTTGATGGTCCCGATCACGATCGGGCTCGGGCTGATCAACTTCAACGCCGTCGTCGACACGTTCTTCGCCGCGCGGCTGATCGACAAGAACCACGCCCCGTCCGCGATCAACGCCGCCTTCCGCCTGTACATGCTCCCGCAGGGCATGTTCTCCGTCGCGGTTGCGACCGTGCTCTTCCCGACGCTCGCGCGGCTCGCCTCCCGCGGGGACCTGGACGGCTTTCGCCGCACCGTCTCGAACGGGATCCGTCAGATCGCCTTCCTGCTCCTCCCCGCAAGCGTGATCTGCGCGGTCCTCGCCGACCCGATCGTCCGCGTCGTCTACCAGCACGGCCACTTCACCGCGAGCCAGACGCCCGCTACGGCAGCGGCGCTCGCCGCCTTCTCCCTCGGCCTCTCCTTCAACGGCTTCATGCTGATGCTGAACCGCGCCTTCTTCTCTCTGCAGTCGCCCTGGATCCCGACCTGGGTGGCGCTCGGAAATCTTGGCCTGAATGCGGCGCTCGACGGCGCCCTCTACCGGGTCGGCATCTGGGGCCTGCCGCTCTCGACCTCGCTCGTCAACATCGCCGGCACCGGCGCGCTGCTCTATCTCCTGCGTCGCAAGCTCGAACGGATCGAGCTGGTCGAGACCACCCGCACGGTGCTGCTGGTGACGATCGCGTCCGCGCTGCTTGCCGGCGTGTCCTACGGGATCTGGACGGGCCTGCATCACGCGCTCGGTGGTTCGTTCGGCGCTGCGCTGGCCGCGTTGCTGCTCGCGCTCGCGGGCGGGCTCGGGGCGTACCTGGTCGCGTGCCGCCTGCTCGGTGTTCGCGAGCTCGAGACGCTCCTTTCCCTGCGCCGCCGCCGCATCGCGTGATCGAGTTCCAGCCGCTCCGGAGAGACGACCTCCAGCTCGTCCGCGCCTGGCTCGCGCGCGACCACGTCCGCCGCTGGTGGCGCGACCCGATCGACGAGGCGATCGCCAAGCGGCTCGACGGAATCGAGGGCGACCGGACCGAGCAGTACCTAATCGTCGTCGACGGCAGCCCCATCGGGATGATCCAGACATACCTCGTCGCCGACAGCCCGGAATGGGAGCAGATCGTCGGCGCCGAGCCCGGCCTCGCCGGGGTGGACCTGCTGATTGGCGACGAGGAGGCCACCGGACGCGGCCTCGGCCCGCAGCTGCTCGAGGCATTCGTCCGCGAGATCGTCTTTGCCCGCGCCGGGACGAACGCGTGTGTCGCAACCGTCGAGGAGGCAAATCGCCGCTCCTGGCGAGCCTTCGAGAAGGCGGGGTTCCGGCACGTGCGCGACGTCGTCGAGGACGGCCTTCCGCACCGCTTGATGCGGCTCGACCGCCGCTACGCTCCGTAGTCCATGGAGCAAGAGCGGATCCGCAACTTCTCGATCATCGCGCACATTGACCACGGCAAGTCGACGCTTGCCGACCGCATCCTCGAGCTGACCGAGACGGTCACCGGCCGGGAAATGCGCGAGCAGGTGCTCGACACGATGGAGCTCGAGCGCGAGCGCGGGATCACCATCAAGGCCCAGGCTGTGCGCGTCAGCTGGAAGGGCCACGAGCTGAACCTGATCGACACGCCCGGCCACGTCGACTTCACCTACGAGGTTTCGCGGTCGCTGCAGGCCTGCGAGGGCGCGCTGCTCGTCGTCGACGCGGCCCAGGGAATCGAGGCGCAGACGGTCGCCAACGCCTACCTCGCGATCGAGAACGATCTCGAGATCATCCCGGCCGTGAACAAGATCGACCTTCCGCAGGCCGACCCCGACGCCGCCGCCGCGGAGATCGCCGAGCTCGTCGGCGAGGACCCGGCTCGAGTCCTCCGGATCTCCGCAAAGACGGGCGAGGGCGTCGAGGCGGTGCTCGACGCGATCGTCGAGCGAATCCCCCCACCTAGCGGTGATGTTTCACCTGAAGCTCCCGCCCGCGCACTCGTCTTCGATTCGTCCTACGACCAGTACCGCGGCGTAGTCGCGTTCGTCCGCATGGTCGACGGCTCGTTCACCGCGCGCGAGCGGTTGCGCGCGATGGCTGCCGGAACGCGCTTCGAGGCCGAGGAGGTCGGCTTCTTCTCGCCGACGATGCGCGCCGCCGAGTCGCTCGGGGCGGGCGAGGTCGGCTACGTCATCACCGGGCTGAAGGACGTCAGCCGCCTGCGCGTCGGCGACACCCTGACCTCGGAGCGCCGCTCCGCCGACGAGCCGCTGCCCGGCTACAAGGACGTCAAGCCGATGGTCTTCGCGGGGCTCTTCCCGACCGACTCGGACGACTATCCGGACCTGCGCGACGCGCTCGAGAGGCTAAAGCTCAACGACGCGGCGCTCTTCTACGAGCCGGAGACCTCGAACGCGCTCGGCTTCGGCTTCCGCTGCGGCTTCCTCGGCCTCCTGCATATGGAGATCGTGCGGGAGCGGCTCGAGCGCGAGTTCGATCTCGACCTGATCGTGACGGCGCCGAATGTCGCCTACCGCGTCGTCACCCAGACAGGCGAGGAGGTCGAGGTGCACAACCCGGCCGAGATGCCGCGCGAGATCGAGCGCGTCGAGGAGCCGTACATCAAGGCGTCGATCATCGTCCCGAAGGACTACGTCGGCCCGGTGATGGAGCTGAACACCGACCGGCGCGGGCGGTTCGACCACATGGAGTACCTCTCCGAGGAGCGTGTCCTGCTCGTCTACGAGCTGCCGCTCGCCGAGATCGTGCTCGACTACTACGACCAGCTGAAGTCACGCACGCGCGGGTACGCCAGCTTCGACTACGACGTGATCGACTTCCGCGAGGGCGACCTCGCTCGCGTCGACGTGCTGATCGCGGGGGAGCCCGTCGACGCGCTCTCGCTGATCGTCCACCGCGACGCGGCGTACTCGCGGGGGCGCGCGCTGGTCGACCGTCTGCGCGAGGAGATCCCGCGCCAGTTCTTCGACGTGCCCGTGCAGGCGGCGATCGGCTCGCGCGTGATCGCCCGCGAGACGATCAAGGCCAAGCGCAAGGACGTGCTCGCGAAGTGCTACGGCGGCGACATCACGCGAAAGCGGAAGCTGCTGGAGCGGCAGAAGGCGGGCAAGCGGCGGATGAAGCAGGTCGGCGCGGTGGAGGTGCCGCAGGAAGCGTTCCTCGCGGTGCTGAACCTGGACGGGAGCAAGAAGTGAGCCCCGGGTCGGTCCGGCACCTCTACGTGCACCTGCCGTTCTGCGCCTCGCGCTGCGGGTACTGCGACTTCGTCACGGTCGTCGGCCGGCGCGGTCAGCACCCTGCCTACGTGGACGGGCTGCTGGCAGAGCTTGAGCTGGAGCGGGAGGTGCTCGCGCCTCGCCTCGAGAGCATCTTCCTGGGCGGCGGGACGCCGACGTTCACCGAGCCGACGGAGCTCGAGCGGTTGTTGCGCGCGCTGCCGCCGGCGCTCGAGGTAACCGTCGAGGCGAATCCGGAGACGGTGACGCCGGAGCTTGCGGAGCTCCTGCAGGAGTGCGGCGTAAACCGGGTCTCGCTCGGCGCGCAGAGCTTCCGGCCGCGGCTGCTCGAGGTGCTTGACCGGCAGGCCGGGCCTGACGACGTCCGACGCGCCGTCTACGCTCTTCGCGATGCCAAGTTTGACAACGTCTCGCTGGATCTCATCTACGGAATCCCCGGCCAGAGCGCCGCCGATCTCGACGCCGACCTGAGCGACGCGCTGGCGCTGGAGCCGGAGCACGTCTCGTGTTACGAGCTGGAGGCAAAGCCGGGAACGCGCTTCACGCATGCGCACGGCGCTGAGCTCGCGCGTCAAGCCGAGGCGATGGAGACCTACTTCGAGCGCGTCGTCGCGCGTCTGCGTGCGGCCGGCTACCGCTGGTACGAGACGGCGAACTTCTGTCGGCCCTCCGGGCTGGCGGACGGCCGCGACTTGCGCTCGCGGCACAACCTCGCGTACTGGCGAGGACGGGACTACCTGGGCCTCGGCATCGGCGCGGTCTCGACAATCGACGGACAGCGCTGGCGGACGACGCCTCGCCTCGGCGCGTACCTCGCGGCGCTCGCAGTCGGCGACCAGCCTCCGCGGGAGCTGGAGGAGCTGTCGCGGGACGTGCTCAGAAGCGAGCGCGTCCTGCTCGGCCTGCGCCTGGACGAGCCTCTCGAGCTCGCAGGGCTGGAGAGCGCGCTCGACTGGCGAGCAGTAGACCGGCTCGAACGCCTCGGCCTGTTGAAGGGTGGCGATGCAGGGGTGCTCGCGCTGACACCTCGCGGACGTTTCTTGGGCGGCGGCGTGACGGCGGAGATCCTCGCGTAAAATCCCTGCAAAGGCGCATGAACCAGATGATCGACTCCGAGCTCACCGACCGCCAGCGCCGAATCCTGCGCGGGGTCGTCGAGGCGTACGTAGCGACGGGTCAGCCGGTCGGCTCCCGCACGCTCGTCGAGCAGACGGGTCTGGACGTCTCGTCCTCCACGGTGCGCAGCGAGTTCGCGGAGCTGGAGGCGCGCGGCCTCTTGACGCATCCCCACACCTCCGCGGGCCGGATCCCCACCGAGCGTGGCTACCGCCATTACGCCGACCGGCTGCTCGAGCGGCTCGAGCCGCAGCCGGAGGGCTTCTTTCTGGACCTGAGCTCTGCGAAAACCGAGGTCGACGTCGCACTCCAGGCGACGACCGAAGCGCTCTCCGACCTGACGAGGCTGCTCGCGCTGGTGTCTGCCCCACCGCTTGGCACGGCGACCGTTCGCCACGTCGAAGTCCTGCTCCTGCAGCCGCAGCTCGCGATGGTGGTCGTCATCACCTCGACGGGGAGCGTCACGAAGCGCCTCTACCGCTTCGCCGAGCCTGTCGATCCGGGCCTCGCCAACTGGGCGGCGCAGTACCTCAACGAACGGGTCTCAGGGCTCGAGCTCGGGAGTCACCTGCTCCTTCGGCGGCTCGACGACCCCAGCCTCGGCCCGACCGAGCGGGCGTTCCTGCAGCCGATCGAGGCGCTCTTCCGGGAGGCGCTCGCCGCGGAGGGCCAGAGCCTCTACGTCGGGGGAACGGTCGGGCTGCTCGAAGACCTTCGCGTCGAGGAGCTGGACGTCTACCAACAGCTGCTGGAGGTTCTGGAGAAGCGGGCCGCGCTCCTGGAGGTCGTGAGCCAGGCGCTCGATCCGCGGAAGCCCTTCGTGCGGGTCGGGCTCGAGCTCGAGCACCCGGCCATGCGCGAGCTCTCGCTCGTCGGCGCCTCGTACGGGCTGACCGACCGAACGCTCGGCGCTGTCACCTTGCTCGGCCCGGTCCGGATGGACTACGACAAGGCCCTGCGCTCGGTGCGGGCCGCCGCGCATGAGCTGTCGCGCTTCCTCGAGGAGATCTACGAGGACAACTAGTCGCAGAGCTACGCTAGGTGGCTGATGTCGACCACGCAGCGCGACTACTACGAAGTGCTCGGCATCGAGCGCACGGCCGGCGAAGCGGAGATCAAGAAGGCCTTCCGCGGGCTCGCGCGCTCGCTCCATCCGGACGTCTCGGCGGAGCCCGATGCCGAGGCGCGGTTTCGCGAGGTCGTCGAGGCCTACGAGGTGCTGTCGAAGCCCGAGGCGCGTGAGCTCTACGACCGGTACGGCCACGCAGGCCTACGCGGCGGCGGCTTCACGCCGACGAGCTTCGACCTCGGCAGTCTCTCGGATCTCTTCGCGGCCTTCTTCGGTGACGATCTCTTTGGCGTCTCGTCGCGGTCCCGCCGCGCCCGGGGCGCCGACGTGGCGGCCCAGATCGAGATCGAGCTCGCCGAGGCGGCCGCCGGGACGAAGCGCGAGGTTCCGTTCCCGGTCTCCGTCCCGTGCACCACGTGCCGCAGCAGCGGAGCAGAGCCCGGCACCGAGCCCGCGACCTGTCCGGCCTGCGGCGGGGCCGGCCGGCTGGAGCACGTCTCCCGGACCGCATTCGGAGAATTCATCCGCACCCAGACGTGCGCCCGCTGTCGTGGCGCCGGCCGCGTCATCGAGCACCCCTGCCACGAGTGCGAAGGCACCGGCCGGATCGTCGAGGAACGAACGCTCGACGTCGAGATCCCGCCCGGAATCCACGACGGCCAGCAGATCCGGCTTTCGGGCGAGGGCCACGCGGGCTCGCTCGGCGGAAGGGCAGGGGATCTCTACGTCCAGGTGCGGATCCGCCCGGACCCTCGCTTCGTGCGCGAGGGAAACGACATCTTCACCACGGTCGACCTGACGATGACGGACGCCGCGCTGGGCACGACCGTGCGGGTGCCGACGCTCGACGGCGAGGCCGAGCTCGAGTTCGAGCCGGGCACGCAGGCGGGGGAGATCCGGGTCCTGCGAGGGCGCGGCATGCCCGTGTTGCAGGGCTTCGGACGCGGGGACCAACGCGTGCTCGTGAACGTCCAGGTCCCGCGGCGGCTGACCGAGCAGCAGCGCGCCCTGCTGGAGGAGTTCGAGCGCAGCGCGGGCGAGGACACCTACCGCGGCGACGAGGGGTTCTTCGAGAAGCTGAAGAGCGCGTTCCGCTGAGGCCGCTCCGACGCGTCGCCGCCGTCGTTCCCGTGGAGCGCGCCGAGGCCGCTCGAGCGCTCATGCTCGAGCTCTTCCCCGAGGGGTTCGAGGAACGCGACGCGAGCGACGGGGTCGAGCTCGTCGCCTACACCGACGCAGCGGGCGAGGAACGTCTCTGGGCTGCGTTCGGATCGGTCAGGTCGGACGCGGTGCCGGACGACTGGGAGGAACGGTGGCGTGCATTCCACCGGCCGGTCCAGGTCGGGCCGCTCTGGGTGGGACCGCCGTGGGAGCGGCCGGCCGCGTCGGCGAACGCTGTCGTGATCGACCCCGGCCGCGCGTTCGGGACGGGCGGTCATCCCACGACCCGTCTCTGCCTGCAACTCCTGCTCGAGCTCGAGCGCGGAAGCCTGCTCGACATCGGCTGCGGCTCGGGCGTCCTCGCGATCGCGGCAGCTCGACTGGGGTTCTCGCCGGTCATTGCGATCGACCATGACTCGGCCGCGCTCGAGGCGGCGGCGCGAAATGCTCGCGTCAACGCCGCCGCCGTGGAGGTACGCGCGGCCGATGCTTTCGCGGACTCGCTTCCCGACACGGATGCCGCTGTCGCCAACATCTCGGCCGCGTTCGTCCCGCAGCTCGCTTCGCGCGTCCGCTCGCAGAGCCTGATCGTCTCGGGGTATCTCGAATCCGAGCGCCCCGACGCGCCCGGCTTCCGGGCCGAGCGGCGGCTGCTCCAGGACGGCTGGGCTGCGGATCTCCTTTTGCGCACGCAGTAGAGTGCGGGCGCCGTGGCGGGTTTCTCGGTTCGTTTCCTGGGCTGCAAGGTCTCGTACGCCGACGCGCAGGCGATTCGCGAGCGCCTGCTTGCGGACGGCCACGTCGAGCGGGAGGACGGCGCGGAAATCGCGGTCGTGAACACGTGCTGCGTGACGCACGAGGCGGTCCGGAAGTCGCGCCACGCGGCGGCCCGGGCGGCTCGAGAGCACCAGCGCGTCTACGTCACCGGCTGCGGAGCGAACCTTTCGGCCGACGGTTTCGCGGGCCTGCCGGACAACGTCGTCGTCGTGGCGCGGCGCAGCGAGGAGACGCCCGAGTTCGTCGCGCGAGACGTCGGCCCGATCGGTTGCGTCCAGGGCGAATCGAGGCTCGATCGCGTGCGCGCCTTCGTTCGCGTTCAGGACGGGTGCAGCTTCTCGTGTGCGTTCTGCGTGATCCCGCTCGTCCGCGGCCCGTCGCGAAGCCGGAAGGCCGACGCCGTGCTGCGCGAGATCCGCAAGCGAGTCGCCCAGGGCCACCTCGAGGTCGTGCTGACGGGCATCAACCTCGGCTGCTACCGGGACCGCGAAGCCCGCTACTCGCTGGCCGATCTCGTCCGGGCGGCCGGCGCGATTCCGGGCCTGGCTCGGCTTCGGCTCTCGTCGATCGAGGTCAACCACGTGAACGCGGAGCTCGTCGCCGCGCTGCGCGAGACGCCGAACGTCGCCCGCCACCTGCACGTGCCGCTGCAGTCAGGCGACGACGGGATTCTGCGCGCGATGGGTCGGCGCTACGCCTCCGCGACCTACTTGCGGCGCGTCGCTCCGCTGCTGGACTTCAACCTCACCACCGACGTCATCGTCGGCTTCCCG
>VAXM01000109.1 GCA_005883335.1 Actinomycetota bacterium | reverse complement strand
CGTCCCAGCTGACCCCGCGCCGCACCCGCTCGGCCGGCGAGAAGATCCCTTCGACGTAGACGGCGCCGTGGGAGGCGGCTTCCTGGGCGTAGTCGCTGACGACCTGCCGGAAGTCGGCTTCGGTGCGAAGCGCGTTCGTCGTCAGCACCCAGACCTCGATGAAGTGGCTGAAGTCGCGGAAGTCGTAGATCGCCGCGAGCTCGTCCTCGGTCTCGGCCGGTAGCGCGTAGTCGTTCCGCTCGGCAATCTCGAGCAGCGTCTTCGGCCGGACCGTCCCCTCGAGGTGGACGTGCAGCTCGATCTTCGGGTACGTCACTCAGGTACTGGGGTCGTTCCGGCCTCGGCGCGCCACCGGGGCTCGAGGAAGGTCGCAAGGCCGATCGAGAGCAGGTACAGCCCGACCAGCGGGATTACAGAGAGGATCGTCGAGACCGGATCGACGCCGGGCAGGATGACCCCGATCACAGTCATCAGAAAGACCCCGAAGCGCCACGTCGCGCGCAGTCTCGCCGCAGAGAGGATTCGCAGGCGCACGAGGGCGAGCACGAACACCGGCACCTCGAAGGCGAGCGCCACCCCGAGCAGCACGAAGCTCACGAACCGGTAGTAATCGCGTGCCCTGATCAGGATCGCGTAGTGCGACGAGTCGTAGTTCGTCAGGAAATGGATCGCGGGGGTCAAGATCACGAAGTAACCGAAGGCGACCCCGCCAAGGCTGAGCACGGTCGCGAACGCAACCAGCAGCGCCATCGACCGTTGCCGGTGCTCCTCGAAGGCTGGGGCGAGGAAGGCCCAGATCTGCCAGAAGACGACCGGCAGCGCCAACAGGAGCCCTGCCCAAAGGCTGACCATGATGTGTGGCAGCGGCCGGTTGAGCCAGTCGAGCAGCTGGCCGTGAAACCCAAACGCGACCCCGAACCCGACCGCAAGCGCGAGGAGCACGATGATCAGCCGCGTGCGAAGCTCGCCGAGGTGCTCGACTAGTGTGGCCTCCTCGCCGTGGCGAAGACGGCGCGGAAGCGGGCTCATCTACTTCGGAGTGTCGTCGGCGGAAGGAGGCAGTTCGGCCTTCTCCGGCGAGTTGCCCGTGATCGAGTCCTTGAACTCCCGCATGCCCTTGCCGAGCGAGCGGCCGATCTCCGGCAGCCGCTTCGGGCCGAAGACGAGGAGCGCGACGATCAAGATCACGATGAGCCCGGTGATTCCAACTTCGGGGAGCATGTCCGAAGCGTAGCGCGTCTTTCCGCGGGTATGGACGAATCCGTGGCCAAGAAGCCGTTACGCCAGCAGGTGATCGTCGTGACAGGCGCCTCGAGCGGCCTGGGCCGCGCGATCGCGCGCGGGGCCGGAGAGCACGGCGCGAAGGTCGTCGTGACCGCCCGCAACCAGGAGGCGCTCGAGAACTGCGTCGCCGAGATCGAACGCGCCGGCTCCGAGGCGCTCGCGGTTCCGGGCGACGTCAGCGACCAGGCGCAGGTGCAGCGCGTCGTCGAGGCCGCCGTCGAGCGCTTCGGGCGCATCGACACCTACGTCGCCAACGCGATCGTGACCGTCTACGCCGAGGTCGAGAGGCTCGAGCCGGACGAGTTGCGGCGCGTCTGGGAGGTCAACTTCTTCGGCGTCGTCTACGGCTACTGGGCGGCGCTGCCGCACCTGCGCGCCTCGCGCGGGACCTTCCTCCACGTCAGCTCGGCGCTCGCCTACCGCGGCATCCCGCTGCAGGCCGCGTACTGCTCGACGAAGGCGGGCCTGCGCGCGTTCCTGGAGTCGGCACGCGTCGAGGAGCAGAAGGCGGGCACCGGGGTCGCGGTCTCGCTGGTGCTCCCCGGCGCGATCAACACGCCGCAGTTCGACCGCGACCGCCAGAAGATCGGCTACCAGCCGCAGCCGGTGCCGCCGATCTACCAGCCGGAGCCCTTCGCGGAGGCGACGCTGCGTTGCGCCGAGCGGCCGGTCCGCGAGCTGCCGATCTCGTGGGGCGCGCAGAAGCTGCTCTGGGGCCAGAAGCTCTCCCCGCGCGCGGGTGACTGGCTGCTGCGGCGGATGGGCTGGAAGAACCAGCACACGGACGAGCCCAAGCCAGTCGACGCGCCCGACAACCTCTTCGATACTCTGTCTGGAGACCCCGGAGCACACGGCAGGTTCGATGATCGATCCCGCGGCTCCACGGTCTGGACGCGGCTCCGTCTGCTTGTCCCGAAGGGCTGACGAACGTCGCTAGCATGACTCTGACATGGCTTTGCTCGAACTAAAAAACCTGCATGTCGCGCTCGAGGACCGATCCATAGAGATCGTCAGGGGCGTCGACCTCGCCGTGGACACGAACCAGGTCCACGCGGTCATGGGCCCCAACGGCTCGGGCAAGTCGACGCTCGCCTACGCGCTGATGGGCCACCCCGGGTACGCGATCACCGACGGCCAGATCCTCTTCGACGGCGAGGACGTAACCGAGCTCGCCGCCGACGAGCGAGCGCAGCGCGGCCTGTTCCTGGCGTTCCAGTACCCGCACGCGGTGCCCGGCGTGACCGTGACGAGCTTCCTCCGCTCGGCGATCAACGCGATCCGCAAAGCCCGAGCCGGCGCGGATGACCCGGTGCCGATTCCCGAGTTCCGCGACGAGCTGTTTGCCGCGATGGAGCGGCTCAGGATTCCGCGGGAGCTCGCGCAGCGATATCTGAACCAGGGCTTCTCGGGCGGCGAGAAGAAGCGCATCGAGATCCTGCAGATGGCGATGCTGAAGCCGCGCATCGCCGTCCTCGACGAGACCGACTCCGGCCTCGACATCGACGCGCTGCGTGTGATCGCGGACGGTGTTCAAGCGCTCGTCGGGCCGGAGATGGGGGCGCTGGTGATCACGCACTACCAGCGGATCCTCAACCACATCAGGCCGGATTTCGTGCACGTCTTCGTCGATGGACGTATCGTGGAGGAAGGCGGTCCCGAGCTGGCGCACAAGCTCGAGGCCGAGGGCTACAAGGCGTACGAGGAGGCTGTCGCCTGATGGCGATCACCGAGACTGAAGTCGTCCGAGGAATCGGCTCCGACTACGAGATCAAGTTCGGCTTCCACGCCGACGAGAACTACT
Organism: Actinomycetota bacterium; assembly: GCA_005883335.1. Lineage (GTDB taxonomy): Bacteria > Actinomycetota > Thermoleophilia > Gaiellales > Gaiellaceae > AC-32. Next base: position 3,611 of record VAXM01000109.1, on the reverse strand, counting down.
TCTTCAAGTCCGGCCGCGGTCTTTCGCACGAGCTGGTCGACGCGATCTCCTCACACAAGGACGAGCCCGACTGGATGCGGAAGTTCCGGCACAGGTCGCTCGACTACTTCGAGGCCCGCCCGCTGCCGCAGTGGGGCGGCAACCTGAACGACATCGACTTCGAGAACATCTTCTATTACATCCGCCCGACCGAGAAGCAGGCCTCCTCGTGGGAGGAGCTGCCGTCCGAGATCAAGGACACGTGGGACAAGCTCGGGATTCCGGAGGCGGAGAAGAAGTACCTGGCCGGGGTCGGGGCGCAGTACGAGTCCGAGGTCGTCTACCACAAGCTCCAGGAGGACCTCGAGAAGCAGGGAGTGCTCTTTCTCGACATGGACAGCGGCCTGCGCGAGCACGAGGAGCTCGTGAAGGAGTACTTCGGAACGATCATCCCGCAGAACGACAACAAGTTCGCCGCGCTCAACTCGGCCGTCTGGTCGGGTGGCTCGTTCATCTACGTGCCGCCGGGCGTGAAGGTCGAGATGCCGCTCCAGGCCTACTTCCGGATCAACGCCGAGAACATGGGCCAGTTCGAGCGCACGCTGATCATCGTCGACGAGGGCGCCTACGTGCACTACGTCGAGGGCTGCACCGCGCCGATCTACTCGAGCGACTCGCTCCATTCGGCGGTCGTCGAGATCATCGTCAAGCCGAACGCGCGCTGCCGCTACACGACGATCCAGAACTGGTCGAACAACGTCTACAACCTCGTCACGAAGCGTGCCGTCGCCTACGAGAACGCGACGATGGAGTGGGTCGACGGGAACCTCGGCTCGAAGCTGACCATGAAGTACCCCGCCATCTGGCTACTCGGCGAGGGAGCCCACGGCGAGGTGCTTTCGATTGCCTTCGGCGGCGAGGGCCAGCACCAGGACGCCGGCGGCAAGGCCGTCCATGTCGCTCCGAACACCACTTCGGTGATCACGTCGAAGTCGATCTCCAAGAACGGCGGGCGCGCCGGTTACCGCGGTCTGCTCGAGGTGGCGAAGGGCGCGACGGGCTCGAAGTCGAAGGTCGTCTGTGACGCGCTGATCCTCGACGAGGACTCGCGGTCCGACACCTACCCGTACATCAAGATCGACGAGGACGAGGTCGACATCGGGCACGAGGCGACCGTCTCGAAGATCGGCGAGGAGCAGCTCTTCTACCTGATGTCGCGCGGACTCTCGGAGGCAGAGGCCTCGGCGATGATCGTCTCGGGCTTCGTGGAGCCGATCACGAAGGAGCTGCCGCTCGAGTACGCGGTCGAGATGAACCGCCTGATCCAGCTCCAGATGGAAGGGTCTGTCGGCTAGTGAAGGTAGAGCGGACGGACTTCGTGTCCGTGCCGGTGACGGATCTCGAGCGCTCTACCCGGTTCTACGAAGGGACGCTCCGGCTGGAGAAGCTTCCCGGCGGCGGCAGCTGGCCCGAGTTCCAGCTCGGTGAGAACGTCAGCCTCTACCTGATCGACCTGAAGGACCTCGGGCGGGAGTTCACGGAGCCGCACAGCGCCTACATCGCATTGCGCGTGCCGGACGTCGAGGAAACACGCTCCGAGCTCGAGGGCAAAGGGATCGAGTTCCAAGGGAAGACGCTGGACACCGGCTTCTGCCACATGGCGTTCTTCCACGACCCCGACGGCAACTCGCTGATGCTGCACCGGAGGTACGCGCCGCACGAATGAACATCGAGTGGGTCGACTTCGTCAACATCGCGACGCGTGACGTCGAGCGGTCGCGCGCCTGGTACCGCGACGTCTTCGGGCTCGCAGAGGACCCGAACAACCCGGAGGAGCTGACGGCAGGCCAGGTCACGCTGACGTTCTGGGAGCCGGAGAAGGAAGGCATCGAGTTCAAGCCGAACATCGCGGGCTTCGCGCTGCGTGTGGATGACATCGAGGCTGCGAAAGCCGAGCTCGAGGAGAAGGGCGTCCAGATCGTGGGCCAGGGCGACACGGGCGTCTGCAACATGGTCGTCTGCGTCGATCCCGACGAGAACGCGGTCATCCTGCACCGGCGGTACAAGCCCTATGAGTAGGTCCGAGGCTCTCGAGCGCTACCGCGAGCTGCCGGTGCCCGGCACGACCGAGGAGCACTGGCGCTTCACCGACCTCAAGGACTTCGATCCCGAGGCGTTCGCCGGGAACGGCGCGGCGGCCGAGGCCCCGACGCAGTCCATGCTGGAGCTCGACGTTGCCGGGGTCGTCACGGTGACCGAGACCGGGATCGAGATCTCGCGCGCACCGTCCGAGATCCGCTTCGAGCCCCTCGACCAGGCGCATTCGCGTCTCGGCGAGCTGGTCGGCTGGCGGGACGACAAGTTCGCCGCGCACAACGCCGCGGTCTGGGAGCACGGCCTGCTGGTCCACGTGCCCGCGGGGCTCGAGCTCGACCGCCCGCTGTACGTGCGGGTTGCGAACGCGATCGAGGGCGGCTCGCTCTTCTGGCGCCTGCTCGTGATCGCGGAGGAGGGCTCGCGCTTCTCGCTGATCGAGGAGTACGCGTCGGTTGACCCGTCGCTGAGCGGCTACTCGAACGCGGTCGTGGAGCTGTTCGTCGAGCAGGCTGCGAAGCTCGAATACGTCTCGCTGCAGAATTTCTCGCGCGAGACCTGGCACTTCGCCTCGCACCACGCACGGGTCGAGCGAGACGCCGAGCTCGACTGGGTCAGCGGCGGCTTCGGCTCGAAGAAAGGCAAGGTCCGGATCCAGAACGATCTCGCCGGCCCGGGCGCCACCTCCCGCGTGACGGGCGCCTATTTCGCCGACGGCGAGCAGCACCTCGACTACGACACCTTCCAGGAGCACATCGCGCCGAACACCGAGTCGGATTTCGCCTTCAAGGGCGCGCTACGCGACCACGCGACCGCCGTCTGGCGCGGGATGATCCGCGTCGAGGAGAACGCTCAGAAGACCAACGCCTACCAGGAGTGCCGGAACCTGATGCTCTCGCCGACGACGCACGCCGTGCCGATTCCGGGGCTCGAGATCCTCGCCAACGACGTGCGCTGCACGCACGGCGCGACCGTCGGCCGCGTCGACCGCGAGCAGCTCTTCTACCTGATGGCCCGCGGCCTCCCCAGGCCAGAGGCCGAGCGCCTGATCGTGCGCGGCTTCTTCCAGGACGTGCTCGACCGGATCGAGCTGGAGCCCGTCCGCGAGGCGGTCACCGCCGCGCTCGAGGCCCGCATCCCTCAGGCGTAGCCTGTCCGACCGGCACAAGCGGGACTGGGAGGACCTGGCCGAGGTCGATCCACTCTGGGCGGTGCTCAGCGCCGACGGGCTCAGGGGCGGGCGCTGGGACCTCGAGCGGTTTCTCGCGACCGGAGAGGCCGACGTGGAGGCGGCACTGGCTCCGAGTGATGAGCTTGGGCTGCCGGCCGCTCGCGGCCGCGTCCTCGACTTCGGCTGTGGCGTCGGGCGGCTCGCGCGCCCGTTCTCGGCGCGGTTCGAGGAATACGTCGGGGTCGACGTCGCCGAGGGCATGGTCGCGCGTGCCCAGGAGCTCCACGCAGACCTGGCGAACTGCACCTTCGTCGCGGCAGCCGATCTGACGCAGCTCCCGGAGGCCTCGTTCGACCTCGTCTACTCG
>VAXM01000120.1 GCA_005883335.1 Actinomycetota bacterium | reverse complement strand
GCCGGCTACTACGCCGCGAAGGCCAAGGGCTACTACAAGGACGAGGACCTCGACGTGAACATCAAGGTCGGCGGTCCGAGCATCACGCCCGAGCAGGTCGTGCTCGGCAAGCAGGCGGAGTTCGGGATCGACTGGCTGCCGAGCCTCCTGGCTTCTCGCGACCACGGGCAGGACCTCGTGAACATCGCGCAGGTGTTCACGCGGAGCGGAATGACCGAGCTGACCTGGAAGGACTCCGGCATCACGACGATCTCGCAGATGCGCGGGAAGAAGGTCGGGGTCTGGTGCTGCGGGAACGAGAACGAGCTCTACGCGGCGCTGAACAAGAACGGCATGAATCCGAAGAGCGACGTCACGATCGTCAATCAGCCGTTCAACATGGATCTCTTCCTCCGCCGCCAGGTCGACGCGGCTGCGGCGATGACCTACAACGAGCTCGCCCAGGTGCTCGAGACGAAGAACCCGAAGACGGGCAAGCTCTTCCAGCCGAGTGACCTGAACGTCATCAAGCTGAACGACGTCGGCACGGGAATGCTCGAGGACGGGATCTTCGTCCGCGGCAAGGACAACCAGTCGGTCGCGAAGCGCTTCCTGGCCGCGAGCTTCAAGGGCTGGATCTACTGCCGCGACCATTCGGCCGAATGCACGCAGCTCGTGCTCGACAACGGGCCGACGCTCGGCAAGGGCCATCAGACGTGGCAGATGAACGAGATCAACGCGCTGATCTGGCCGGCCCCGGACGGGATCGGCGTGATGGACAAGGCCGCCTACCAGCGGACGGCCTCGATCGCGAAGCAGTTCGGCGTGATCAAGAAGGCGCCGACCGCGGACGCGTACAGGACAGACCTCGCCCAGGACGCCGTCGACGAGCTCGACGCGGCCGGGGTTGACGTCCACGGCGACAGCTGGAAAAAGAAGACCGTCAAGGTCACACCGAAGGGCGCCTAAGCAAACTCACGGGGCCTCCCCTCGCGGGAGGCCCCGGTTTCTTCTACGCTCGCGCTGAGCTGAGAGGGAGGTCGCGATGTCCGTACTGATCAAGGGCGGCCGAATCGTCACCGCCGCCGACGACTACGTCGCCGACATCTACGTCGAGGACGAGACCGTGACGCTGATCGGCGAGTCGCTCGACCAGTCCGCGGACAAGGTCGTCGACGCGACGGGCAAGTACGTCCTCCCGGGCTGCGTCGACCCGCACACACACCTCGACATGCCGTTCGGCGGCACGACCACCATCGACGACGTCGAGTCAGGCCAGACCGCCGCAGCCTTCGGCGGGACGACCACCCACGTCGACTTCATCATCCAGCCGCCGGGCTCGACCTTCGCCGAGGCGATCGAGGAGTGGCGCGCGAAGGCCAACGGCAAGCAAGTGATCGATATGGGCTACCACATGGCCGTCACCGATCTGAAGGAAGGCGGCACGCTCGAGGACCTGGCCGCGCTGCCGGAAGAGGGCATCACCTCTTACAAGCTCTTCATGGCCTACAAGGGCGCACTGATGGTCGACGACGAGACGCTCTTCAAGACGATGGAGGTCGCGGCCGAGACCGGCGCGCTCGTGATGGTGCACGCGGAGAACGGCGATGCGATCGACGTCCTCGTCAAGAAGGCGCTCGCCGAGGGACATACCGAGCCGAAGTACCACGCGCTGACGCGCCCGCCGGAGACCGAGGGCGAGGCGACCAACCGCGCGATCCAGCTCGCGCGCGTGGCCGGCTCCCCGCTCTACGTCGTCCACGTCTCCTGCCAGGAGTCCGTCGAGCCGATCGCGCTCGCCCGCGAGAAGGGCTGGGACGTCTGGGGCGAGACCTGCACCCAGTACCTCTTCATCGACTACACGCACCTCGAGCGACCGAACTTCGAGGGTGCGAAGTACGTCTACACGCCGCCGCCGCGCGACAAGGCGAACCAGGAGGTGCTGTGGAACGCGGTGCGCACGGACATCCTCCAGGCGATCTCGACGGACCACTGCGCCTTCCGCTGGGACACGCAGAAGTCGCTCGGCAAGGACGACTTCTCGAAGATCCCGAACGGCGGGCCCGGCCTCGAGAACCGGCTCCAGATGATCCACCAGTTCGGCGTCCGCGAGGGCCGCATCACGCTGAACCGGATGGTCGAGCTGCTCGCGACGAACCCGGCGAAGCTGTTCGGGCTCTACCCGCGCAAGGGCACGATCGCCGTCGGCTCCGACGCGGACATCGTCGTCTTCGACCCCGAGAAGCAGGTCACGATCACGGCGGCCGATCAGCACTCAAAGATCGACTACAACCTCTACGAAGGCACTGAGGTGACCGGCTCGCCCGACACCGTGTTGCTGAGAGGCCACGTCCTCGTCGAGAACGACGAGCTCCAGGCGCAGCCCGGGATCGGCCAGTACATCGCCCGGGCGAAGTTCGGCGAGGAATTGAAGTCCCGCCGGGTTGAACCAGCACCTGCCGCCTCGTAGAGTCGCCCCGACCCGGGGTTATCAGAAGGAGGCAGCCTGTGAGCACGGGCCCGGAAGGACCGCACCCGCGGCAGGAGATCGCGCACGACGTCGACGACCTGCGTGAGGATCTCGCGTTCGAGCGCGCCACCCTCGACGAGTCGGTCAAGCACGACTACTCGACGAGCGACACCGGCATCGTCCCGCTCGACCGGCGCCGGCCCATGTGGCACTTCATGGGCCTCTGGACGACGTTCGTCGCCGGCTTCTCGTACATGTTCCTCGGCTTCGAGCTGCACGACGGAGGCCACAGCCTCGCGGCCACGGTCGGAATCACGGCCTTCGGCTACGGCCTCTACATCGTCTACGCGATGGTCGGCTCCTACCTCGGGGCGCGCACCGGCCAGACACACGCGCTCTTGACGCGGTCGATCTTCGGGCTCGTGGGCTCCTGGATCGTGTCCGCATTCATCCTGATCGCGCCGCTGGGCTGGGTCGCGTTCCAGGCGAACCTGATGATCACGCTCTGGGACGGCTTCTACAGCTGGGGGCACATCTTCACGCTGACGCTGCTCTTCGCCGGGCTGATGATCCTCAACAACCTGCTCGGCTTCACCGGGATCAGCGTCTTCGCGCGCTACCTGGTGACACCGCTCCTGATCCTCTGGGGCATCTACATGGTCGTGAAGGCGGCGATCGACGGCCACGGGCAGCTGGGCGGGACCCCTGCCGGTAGCGGGCTGCCGTTCTGGGTCGCGGTGACCGCCGTGATCGGGTTCGCGATGTGGGGCAACGAGCCGGACTTCTGGCGCTTCGGCAAGCCGCGCTTCTCGTGGCCGCTGCCGACCTATCTCTTCGCCGGCGGCTGGTTCGTCCTCTTCGTGATGGCCGGCTGGATGATGGAAGCGCTCGCGAAGTCGACCGACCCGGCGGCGGTGTTCCGGTACACCGTCCACTACTCGCTCTTCGGTGCGTTCTGGCTGGCGTGGATCATCGCCACCATCAGCCAGTTCGCGATCAACGACGGCAACTACTACGAGTCGGTGAACGCGGGACAGAACCTGATCGGCGGTTGGCGTCGCTGGCATCGCGCCTTGACGTGCCTGATCGTCGCCGGCGGCGGGGTGATCGCAGCCGACTTGGTCAACTTCCACTTCATCAACGGCTGGTTCAAGGTGGCGACGTTCCTCGCGATCACAGTTCCGAGCGCGACGGTGATCATGGCCGTCGACCACTTCCTGCTGCCGCGGCTGTTCCGCATCTCGCGGCCGCTCACGCACGTACCGTCCTGGGAGGAGACCGGCCTGATCAACGTGCCGGCCGTGGTCGCGCTGCTGGCAGCGGTCTTCTTCGGCGTCACGGGCACCGCCAACTGGCCGCACGGGTGGATCTACGCGGCGCCGCAGAACAGCTGGGGGCCTGTACCCGTGGAGTCCTGGTTGATCGCGGGTGCGCTCTACGTGGGCCTCGTCGCAGTCGTTCGGTCCGCGGGCCGCGTCCGCGACTGGCTCGGCTTCGCGAAGACGGTTCCGGACGACGCCATCCCGACGGAAGCCGTGGCCGACGTCGCCACGCTGGCAGGCGCCTGACGGAGCTCGTTCTCCGCAACGGTCTCGTCGACGTCGGCGCGGGTGAGTTCGCTCGCGCCGACGTTGCCGTCTCGAACGGCCGCATCGTCGCCCGTGCGCCCGACGGAGCCGAGGTCGTCGACTGCTCGCGGTTCCTGGTCGTGCCGGGGATGGTCAACGCGCACAACCACTCGAACGAGAACTGGTTCCGCGGTATGTGGGACAACCTGCCGCTCGAGCCCTGGATGCTGTTCTCGTATCCGGCGCTGGCGGCGCCCTCGCAGTCCCCGGACGAGATCTACCTGCGCACGGTCTTCGGCGCTCTGGAGCAGCTCCGGTCGGGCGCGACCTGCGTCGTCGACTTCCTCTACGAGCTCGACGGCTTCACGACCGAGTCCCTCGAGGCCGTGGTGCGCGGCTACCGCGACGCAGGACTGCGCGCGCTGATCGCCCTAGGGATCGGCGACCGCGCCTACCACGAGACCGTGATCCTCGAGGAAGGGCTCGTCTCGCGCGAGCTCGTCGAGCAGCTCGAAGCCGAGCGGCCTCCGTCCTGGGACGAATGGCAGCGGTTCTGCCGCGAGGCGGTCGAGCGCTTCCACCGGCCCGACGAGGGGGTCTCGATCGCTCTGGGGCCGTCGGGCCCGCAGCGCTGCACGGACGAGATGCTCGCCGGGTGCGCGGCACTTGCCGACGAGCTCGACCTCGTGATCCACATCCACATGCTCGAGACGCGGATGCAGGCGGTCTCGGGCCGGCGCATGTACGGCAAGACGCTCGTCGAGCACATGGACGCGATCGGGTTCCTCTCGCCTCGAGTCGTGTTCGCGCACGGGATCTGGCTGACGCCCGCGGACATCGAGCTGGTTCGGGATCGTGGCGTGACGGTCGCGCACAACCCCGCCTCGAACCTGAAGCTCGGCAGCGGGCTCGCGGCGATTCCCACCTTGCTCGCCGAGGGCGTGAACGTCGCGCTCGGCACCGACGGCATGTCGTCGAACGACGGGCTCGACATGTTCGCCTCGCTGAAGCTCGCCGCGCTCCTGCACAAGCTCTGGGGGATCGACTACGAGCAGTGGCTCGGCGCGCGGGAGGCTTGGCAACTCGCGACCCTGGGCGGGGCGCAGGCCGCGGGCGACCCGGCGGGCCTCGGGGTCATCGAGCCCGGGCGACGGGCCGATCTCGTGCTGCTCGACCTCGAGAGCCGCGTATTCACGCCGCTGAACGATCCGCTGCGCCAGCTGGCCCTCGGCTCGTCGACCCTGGCCGTCGACTCGGTGCTCGTCGGCGGCGAGTGGTCGGTGCGTGAGGGGCGCACGCCCCGCGTCGACGAAGGAGAGATCCTCGCGCGCGTGCGCGAGACCGGCCGCGAGATCGTCGGCCGCTTCGACGAAGCGTTCGAGCTCGGTCAGCAGCTACTCGCGTCCCTCCGCGCCGGCTGGCTCGAGGCGCTGCGAACCGAGGTCGGCGTCGAGCGGAAACTGTCTCTCTAGGGCGGTAGCGAAGGTCCTCCGTACACGATCGCCCACTTCGTCCCCGTCTTCGCGAGCAGAGGGAGACGCCGCCGCTAGACGGGAGGCTCGGGGTCGTACTGGATGTAGCGGCGCACGTCGCGGGCTCGCTCAGGTGAATGGAGGCGCGCGACGAGGTGGAGTGCCATGTCGATCCCGGCCGAGACTCCGGCGGCGGTGATCACGTCGCCGGTGTCGACGAAGCGGTCATCGGGCCGCGCCTCGATGTCCTTTCCCAGCGTCGGTAGGGTCTCGAGCGAGCCCCAGTGCGTCGTCGCCGGCCGCCCGTCGAGAAGACCGGCCGCCGCGAGCACCAGCGACCCGGTGCAGACGCTCGCCACCACACCACTGTCCGCAATGCCGCGGATCCAGTCGAGCACCGCCTCGTCCGCGAGCTCCGCGCGCGTGCCCCGCCCGCCTGGGTAGACGAGGACGTCCATCGCCGGCGCGCTCTCCCAAGTCTCGTCCGGAAGCACGCGCAGGCCCTTCGCGCAGGTGATCTCGCGATTCTCACGCGCGAGGGTGAAGACGCGTACGCCATCGTCGGGAAACTGCTGTGCCCAGGCCGCGAGCACCTCCCACGGGCCGGCCCAGTCGAGCTCCTCGGCGCCGTCGAAAAGCGCTATGCCGATGTTCACCGCGTCTGCGGGAAGCCCAGGTCGACCTTGGACGTGGCCGGGTCGGGCCAGCGCGATGTGACGACCTTGCCGCGCGTGTAGAACTGGATGCCCTCAGGCCCGTAGATGTGCAGGTCGCCGAAGAGCGAGCTCTTCCAGCCGCCGAACGAGTAGTACGCGACGGGCACCGGGATCGGGACGTTGACGCCGACCATCCCGGCCTTGACGTCGAACTGGAACCGGCGCGCGACCCCACCGTCGCGCGTGAAGATCGCGACGCCGTTGCCGTACGGGTTCTCGTTCACCAGCTGGACGGCCTCGTCGTAGGTGTCGACGCGCGTGATCCCGAGCACTGGGCCGAAGATCTCGTCCTTGTAGACGTCCATCTCGGGCTTGACGTTGTCGAGCAGCGAGACGCCGAGCCAGAAACCGTCGCCCTCTGGGGTCGTCTCGCGGCCGTCCGCCACCACCGTGGCGCCCTCCTC
>VAXM01000118.1 GCA_005883335.1 Actinomycetota bacterium | reverse complement strand
GCCCGGCCTGCTGATGGACGGCGTCCAGCCGATGCCGCTGCCGGCGCTGCAGAGCGCGTTCGACGAGCTCTATCCGGCCGGTGACCAGTGGTACTGGCGCGCGGACTTCGTCGAGTCGATCCCAGACGAGGCGGTCGAAAAGCACGCCGAGTTCGCAGCCAAGATGCCGACCTGGAAGTGCACGATGCACATGTACCCCATCGACGGAGCGGCACAACGCGCGGGCCCGACCGACACGGCCTGGGCGTACCGCAACGCGAACTGGGGCTCGGTCTTCGCCGGGGTCGATAGCGATCCGGCGAACGTCGACGCGATCAGCGCGTGGTCGAAGGAGTACCACGAGGCGCTGCATCCGTTCTCGGCGGGCGGCGCGTACGTGAACATGATGATGGAGGAGGGCCAGGACCGGGTCGAGGCCGCGTACGGCGAGAACTACGCGCGACTCGCCGAGATCAAGGCCAAGTACGACCCCGGCAACCTCTTCCACGTGAACCAGAACATCAAGCCGGCCGCATGAGAGGAGCGTCGTGCCGAGGTATCTAGTCGTTCGCCGCTTCGACGTCGCCGAGGACGAGATGCCCGAGGTCGGCAAGCGCTCTCGCAAGACGATCGAGGAGGGGTATCCCGAGATCACATGGGAGCACAGCCACGTCGTCGTCAAGGGCGACGGCACGGTGATGACGTACTGCGTCTACGACGCGCCTAGCGAAGAGATCGTCCGGCGGCACTCGGACGACCTCGGTAGGCACACGCTGGACGAGGTTCTGGAGATCGCCGGCGACGTCACGCCGGCGGACTTCCCTCCGTAAGCCTCAGCTCTCGCGCATGAGCTGCCGCGCGTCCGGGATGTGGACCGCGGCAGCGCGTGCCAGCGCAAGACGGCGGCGCAGGTCCGCGAGCTCCGCGCCTTTGTCCTCGGGCACCAGCTCGAGCGCTTCCTTGTAGAGGATCGCGGCTTGGTCCTTGGCCCAGCCGCGCTCGGCCTGCTCGCCGGCCCGGATGAAGTAGCCGAGGGCACGCTGCGGGTCACCCGCGTCCCGCCAGTGGCGGGCGAGGGCCGTGGCAATCTCACCGAGCTCCGAGGTCCTGTTCTCGAAGAACTCGGCCACACGGGCGTGGCGCGCGCGGCGGTCGACCCGGGGCAGGAGCTCGTACGCGACGTCCCTGATCAGCACGTGCTTGAAGGCGAACTGCTGCTCGCCTTCGATCGCGGAGGCCGTGTCGCGGACGATCAGGTCCCGCCGCTCGAGCGCTCCCAGCAACTCGGAGAGCTCGTTCCTGCCGTCGACCATCCGCTCGAGCGCTCCGCGCCAGAAGGTCTTGCCGACGACGGCCGCGTCGAGCAGGAGCGCGCGCTCCTCGGCGGGAAGGGCGTCGAGTCGGGCCGCGAGGATTCCCCTGATGGTGGTCGGGAGCGCGGCGCCCGCCGCGGACGACTCGGCCATCGTCGCGGCGAGCTGCTCGATGAAGAGCGGGTTCCCGCCGGCGGTATCCGCCAGTCTCGTGGCCGCCTCGTGCAGCCGGCCTAGCCGCAGCTGCGCGAGCTCCTCCGCATCGGCCGTGCTCAGCGGCGAGAGCGGCAGCGCCGTATACGCGGGGAGCCCGCCTCCCCAGGCCGGCCGCAGGTCGAGCAGCTCGGGCCGTGCGAGCGTGAGGATCAGGACCGGCAGGTCGCGCAGCCGCGCGGCCAGCAGCTCGACGAGGTCGAGCAGGCTCCGGTCGGCCCAGTGGATGTCCTCGAGCACGAGCACCGTCGGCTGCTCGCGGGCGACCGACTCGATGAAGACCCGCACGGAGAAGAAAAGCTCTTCGCGGTCGTCCACGGAGCCCTCCGGGTCGAGGCCGAGCAGGATCGCGAGGTGCCGCGTGACGCTCTCGTCCAGCGCGCGCTCGCCGAGCTTCCGCAGCCCGACCTCCGGCGGGTCGCTCTCGAAGATCCCGCAGAGCTGCTTGACCTGCGTTGCGAACGCGAAGTAGGCACTGCTCTCGCGGTACGGCAGCGAGCGGCCGTGGACTGTCCGGCCGCCGAGCTCTTGGACGATCCCGTCGAACTCCTGAGCGAGGCGCGTCTTTCCGATCCCCGCCGGACCGAGCACGGTGACGAGGTACGGCACCGACTCGGCCGCGACACGCTCCCAGATGCCACGCAGGACCTCGAGCTCGCGACCGCGTCCGACGAGGTCGCCGGACTGCCGCCGCTCGCCCGCCGCGTGCAGCGGCCGAACGGCGAGCCAGGCCTCGACCGGCTCCGCCTTGCCCTTGGCTTCGACCGGCGCAGCCGGCTCGTACTCGATCGCGTCGCGCGTCGTCCGATAGGTCTCTCGCCCGACGATGACGCCGTCGACCGGCGCCGCCGACTGCAGCCGCGAAGCCGTGTTGACGACATCGCCCGCGACCATTGCCTCGCCGAGCTCAGGTCGCGCTCCGAGCGAGACCAGGGCTTCGCCGGTGTTGACCGCGATCCGGACCTGCACGTCGAGCTCGCCGAGCTCCCGCACGCCGTCTCGCACCGCGAGCGCCGCACGCGCGGCGCGCTCGGCGTCGTCGCCGTAGGCCGTGGGCGCTCCGAAGACCGCGACGATCGCGTCGCCGATGAACTTCTCGACGACGCCGCCGAACGACTCGAACTCACGCCTGACGAAGTCGTGGTACGGCGTCAGGAAGGCGCGTACGTCCTCGGGGTCGAGCTGCTCCGAGCGCGAGGTGAAGCCGACCAAGTCGACGAAGACGACCGAGACGATCCGCCGCTCGTCCCTGCCGACGGGCGCCGCAGCCGCGAGCTGCTGGCCGCACGCGAGGCAGAACTTCGCGCCTTCAGGGTTCTCCTGCCGGCAGTTCGAGCACTGCACCATCCGCTAAGCGTAGAAGCCACGAACACCCGGCTACAATTGCCGTCCTTCCCGGGGGTGTGCCCGAGTGGCCAAAGGGAACGGGCTGTAAACCCGTCGGCTCAGCCTACGGAGGTTCGAATCCTCCCGCCCCCACTCACGGTGGGACACTTCCATCGTGGAAGTTCCCGAGATCGAGTACACGCGGAGCGGCGACGTTGCGATCGCGTACCAGACGTTCGGCGACGGGCAGCGCGATCTCGTCTTCGTCCCGATGTTCAGCAACCTCGTCTTCCCGTGGGCGAACTCCGACTGGCGGAGGATGTACGACCGCTTCGCCTCGTTTTCCCGCCTGATCATGTTCGACAAGCGGGGAACCGGCCTCTCGGACCGGCCGCGCGAGCTCGGGCCGCTCGAGACGAGGATGGACGACATCCGTGCCGTTCTCGACGCCGTGGGGGCCGATCGAGCGACGCTCGTCGGCATGGGCGAGGGCGGGCACACCTGCGCGCTCTTCGCCGCGACCTACCCGGAACGCACGGAGGCGCTCGCCCTCTTCAACACACCAGCCCGGGTAGTGAGCGCGGAGGATTACCCGTATGGGATCCCCGAGGACGAGTGGCGGGCGCAGCTGCGCACCATCCGGGAACGATGGGGAGCGCGCGATCTCTTCGAGGCTCAGGCGAGATCGATCGATCCCGATGCCGACGACGAGTTCGTCGACTGGTACGTGACCTGCCAACGGTTCTGCGCGAGCCCGGGCGCAGCATTGACGTTCTATCGCGTGTACGGCGAGACCGACCTGCGCGAGATGCTGCCGACCATTCGCGTTCCGACGCTCGTCCTCTACCGCCACGCGGAGCGCGGCCAGATGCTCGATCTCGCACGGCGGATCAAGGACGCGCGTGCACTCGAGATCGAGGGCGGGGGCTTCGCCTCGTTCGAAGCCCTAACGCGAGAGGTCGAGGCCTTCCTCTCGGGCCGGGAGACCGAGCCCGTGCCCGACACTGTCCTGGCAACGGTCATGTTCACCGACATCGTCGGCTCGACGGAGCGGGCTGCGGCGCTCGGCGACCGAGCGTGGCGCGACCTCTTGCAGGATCATCACATCGTCGTGCGGCGTGAGTTGGCGCGCTTTCGCGGCGAGGAGCTCGACACTGCGGGCGACGGCTTCTTCGCGGTCTTTGACGGTCCGGCACGCGCGATCTCCTGCGCCCGTGCAATCGTCGGCGCTGTCGGCGAGCTCGGCCTCGATGTCCGCGCCGGCGTTCACACAGGCGAGTGCGAGCTCCAGGACGGAAAGGTGGCCGGGATCGCCGTCAACATCGGAGCTCGTGTCGCCGCAGCGGCCGGCGCCGGAGAGGTACTCGTGTCCGGGACGGTCAAAGACCTCGTCGCAGGATCCGGAATCGAGTTCCAGGAGCGGGGAGTGCACGAGCTCAAGGGCGTCCCCGGAGAATGGAGGCTCTACACGGCCGGGCTGGCGTTGTAGCCGCGCCGCTCGGGACGTTATCGTCTGAGAGGCCGTGAAGAGCCGCCTCGGATTCCGCGAACTGGTTGCCCGCGGGGCAGATGTCGTCAAGGGCGACGTCCACTGGTCCGACGAGCACCGCGCCTATCTCAAGGCCAAGCTGAAGTGCCAGAGCTGTGCGCACCAGGACCCGATTCGCGGCGCCGTCCAGTACCAGCTGCCCGACGGCACCGAGCTCTCGGCGGGCCAGCACATGGGCCTGCTGCCGAAGGAGGCGATCGCCCAGTGCCGCTCCTGCAACACGCGCTGGCCGGTCTTCAAGGGCGGCAGCACCGCGGCGATCGGGGCCGGAAGCGGGCCGGTCGAGACCGTCGAGACCGAGCGCTCGCTCGTGCCCCATCACAGCGATCCTTTGGAGCTCGACAACCTCGACGGCACGTCGCCGCTGAAGCACACGGTCACGATCAGCCAGGAGTGGGCGCAGACCGTCCAGCTCG
>VAXM01000004.1 GCA_005883335.1 Actinomycetota bacterium | reverse complement strand
GAGGTCGAGAGCGGCCCGCTCGGGGCCGGCCGAATCGAGAGCCGCGAGCTAGACCAGGAGGTTCGCACCAGCTTCCTCGATTACGCGATGAGCGTGATCGTGAGCCGGGCGCTGCCCGACGTGCGGGACGGCCTCAAGCCCGTTCACCGCCGCGTGCTCTACGCGATGCATGAGTCGGGCCTGCAGCCGAACCGTCCGACTCGCAAGTGCGCCCGTGTGGTCGGCGAGGTCATGGGTAACTACCACCCACACGGCGACCAGGCGATCTACGACGCGCTCGTGCGCTTGGCGCAGCCGTTCTCGTTGCGCTACCCCCTCGTCGACGGCCAGGGCTACTTCGGTTCGGTCGACGGCGATCCAGCCGGCGCGATGCGCTACACAGAGTGCCGATTGTCACGAATTGCGACCGAGTTGCTGCGCGACATCGACGCGGACACGGTCGACTTCGAGCCGAACTACGACGAGTCGCGGCGCCAACCGACAGTCCTGCCCGCGCGGTTCCCGAACCTGCTCGTCAACGGCTCGGCCGGAATTGCGGTCGGGATGGCGACGAACATCCCCCCGCACAACCTCGCCGAGATCGTCAAGGGGATCAACGCGATGATCGAGGAGCCCTCGATCAACGTCGAGAAGCTGATGAAGCACGTCACGGCTCCTGACTTTCCGACCGGAGGCACCATCGTCGGCTACTCGGGAGTGCGCGATGCCTACCGCACCGGCCGCGGCCGGATCTTGGTTCGCGGTCGCGCTCACATCGAGCAGCTCCGCGGCGGCAAGAGCGCGATCATCATCACCGAGCTCCCGTACGGCGTGCGCAAGGCCGGCGAGGGCGGCGTGATCGAGAAGATCGCCGACCTCGTCAAGGCCGGGACGCTGACCGAGGTGCCGATGTCCGACGACGCCCTCCAGGACCACTCCGACAAGGAGGGCATGCGCATCTACGTCGAGCTGAAGCGCGATGCGGTGCCGCAGGTGGCGCTGAACAAGCTCTTCAAGCTGACGCCGCTGCAGACGACCTTCGGCTACAACGCGGTCGCGCTCGTCGACGGCGTGCCCAAGACGCTCTCGCTACTGGAGCTCGTCCGGCACTACCTCGACTACCAGCGCGAGATCGTCACCCGCCGGTCGAAGTACGAGCTGCGGCAGGCTGAGCGGCGCGCACACGTCCTCGAGGGCTACCTCAAGGCGCTCGACAACCTCGACGCGGTCATCACGCTGATCCGCAACGCGGCCGACACGGACGAGGCGCGCACCGGCCTGATGAAGGAGTTCGAGCTCTCCGAGGTCCAGGCGCAGGCGATCCTCGACCTGCGGCTCGCGCGCCTCACGAGCCTCGCGCGCAAGGAGATCGAGGAGGAGTTCAAGGATCTGCAGGAGCGGATTGCGGAGCTGCGCGCGATTCTCGGCGATCCGGCGAGGGTCGACGGCGTGATCAAGGAGGAGCTGGCAGAGCTCGTGACTGCGTATGCGCGCGAAGACACGCGGCGCACCGAGATCGTGGCCGGCGAAGACGAGCTCGAGCTCGAGGACCTGATCGCGGAGGAGGACATGGTGATCGCGATCACGCGATCGGGCTACGTGAAGCGGCTACCGGTCAGCGCTTACCGCGAGCAGCGGCGCGGCGGGATCGGTGTCATGGGGATGGACCTCAAGGAGGACGACTACATCGAGCACCTCTTTGTCGCCTCGACTCACGACTACCTGCTCTTCTTCACGACGGTCGGAAAGGTCTATCGGCTGAAGGTGCACGAGCTCCCGCTCGGGACGCGCCAGTCGAAGGGCCGCGCGATCGTGAACCTGCTGCCGTTCGCACAGGACGAGCAGGTGCGCGCCGTGATCGCCACGCGTGACTTCAAGGAAGCCGAGTACCTCGTTCTCGCCACGAAGAACGGAGTGATCAAGAAGACGAAGTTCGAGGAGTACAACACTCCGCTGAAGTCGGACGGGATCATCGCGATCAAGCTCCGCGACGGTGACTCGCTCGTCGACGTGCTCCACTCGAGCGGCACCGACGACATCATCCTCGTCTCGCGCAAGGGCCAGGCGATGCGGTTCCACGAGACCGAGGTGCGGCCGATGGGGCGCGCGACCTCGGGCGTGAAGGGCATGGGCCTCCGCAAGGGCGACGAGGTGATCTCGGCTTCGATCGCCCGCGAGGACCACGACATCCTGGTCGTGACCGACCAGGGTTACGGCAAGCGGACTCGCGTCGCCGACTACCCGGTCAAGGGCCGCGGCGGGCTCGGCGTCAAGACCGTGCAGCTGACGGAGGCGCGCGGCCAGCTTGCCGGCGCGGGGGCTGTTCACGAGGGCGCGCAGCTGATGCTGATCTCGAACGGGGGCACCGTCATCCGGATGGGGGTCTCGGAGATCAAACGGCTCGGGCGCGCGACGCAGGGCGTGATTGTCATGCGTCTCCGCGGTGACGAACAGGTCTCGAGCTTCGCTCTCGCAGCGGAGTCCGACGACGAAAGCACGGTCGACGAAGTCGAAGTAGCTGAGCAAGAAACCGAGAAATAGGGATAGGTTCGCGCAGAAACCTTCCCAAGCTCAGCTCAGGGGTATATAACTTTCAAGGCGGGTCGAAACAGTTCGTCCTCGGAGGCGGCGCATGTACGACAAGGCAGTGGATTTCCTGGAGCCGATCGATATCACGGCCCATCTCGACAAGATCGAGCTCTATCTCGGCCAGGTATGCCAGATCGCCGGCATCTCCAAGATGCAGCTCGATTACTGGACGAACAAGGCCCAGATCCCGACCAAGGGCAAGAAGCAGCGGATCTACGACATGGACGCGCTGGAGACCGTGATGCTGATCAAGCAGGCCAAGGACAAGGGTCTCAACCTCGGCGCGGCGATCGAGGCCGCCCGTACGTTTCGCGCGACCAAGACCGCCGCTTCGAACGGGCAGTAGCCCCTAGACGCCGCGTAGGTTCTCCGCCGCCTGCTCGGGCGCGAGCGAGTTGACGTAGTGCCCGCTTCCGAGCTCGACGCCTGCAAACACGCTCAGGCGGGGAAGGAGCTCGACGTGCCAGTGGTCGCCGTTGTGGAGCCAGAGGTTCGCCGGGGGCGGGCCGCGTAGCTCACCCAGGCGCCGTAGCGCGTCTGCGGCCAGAGCGAGCGCGCCTGCGAGCCCATCACTCTCGAATCCATCGCCTTCGTGCTCCACGGGCGCGATCAGGCACTCGTACGGCGCCCGGCCCGCGTAGGGGCAGAGAAGGACGAGGCCGTTCGTCTCGGTGACCACACGCGTGCCCTCCGCGCGCTCCCGCTCCAGCAGCGCGCAGACCCGGCAGCCGCCGTCGTGCTCACCGGCCTGGACGGGCGGCTCGTCGTGCAGCCAGACGAGCTGCGAGTGCGAGTGCGGCAGGCTTGAGCCGGCGAGCTTGCCTTCGTTCACGCAAACAAAGAGGTGCGGGAAGCCCTCGGCCCGTGCCGCAGCCGCGCGCGCCCGCCACGCCTGCGCGACGAGCTCGACCTGGCCGGCATCGAGCTCCGCGAGCGAGCGCACGTGCTCGGGGGCGTGGACGACGACCTCCTGACGCTCGAAGGCGGGGTACTTGTTCGGAACGACACGCACCTTCCAGCCGGGCGTGTCCGGGTCTCGACCCGCCGGCAGCGCGAACGACTCGGGCGGTGTCTGGTCCTCGCGACCCTCGCAGAACGGGCATTTCTCGCGCTCGTCCCGGGTCTCCGGGTCGAGCTGGAAGCCGCCCTCGGCTCCGGGACGCTTCGCGCGCGCCGGAGCGACCGCGACCAGCCGCCCCGAGAGCGGGTCGACGCGGAAATCCATGTGGCTAGGAGCCGGACTTGGACCGCTCGAGGAACGGCGTCAGCAGGTCGATCGGTGCCGGGAAGACGATCGTCGTGGACTGCGACGAGCCGAGCTCGAGCAGCGTCTGCAGGTAGCGGAGCTGCAGCGCGATCGGGTGCTCCTCGATCACGAGCGCCGCGTCCTTCAGCCGCTCCGAGGCTTGGAACTCGCCCTCGGCGTTGATCACCTTGGCACGCCGCTCGCGCTCGGCCTCGGCCTGGCGGGCCATGGCGCGCTGCATCCCCGACGGGATCTCGACGTCCTTGACCTCGACGATCGAGACCTTGATCCCCCAGGGCGAGGTGGCTTCGTCGATGATCCCCTGCAGGATCGCGTTGATCTTGTCGCGCTCGGAAAGGAGCTCGTCGAGGAGGTGCTGGCCGAGCACGGAGCGCAGCGTCGTCTGCGCGATCTGCGAAGTGGCGACCATGAAGTTCTCGATCTGCACGATCGCGTTCTTCGGCTCCACGATCCGGAAATAGGCGACCGCGTTGACCCGTGCCGGGACGTTGTCCTTGGTGATGACCTCCTGCGGCGGGATGTTGAGCGTGATCGTCCGCAGGTCGACCTTGACCATCCGGTCGACGATCGGGATCAGCAGGAAGAGGCCAGGCCCCTTCGGCTCCGGCAGGAGCCGGCCGAGGCGGAAGATGATCCCGCGCTCGTACTCGCGCGCCACCTTGATCGCGGAGATCAGGAACAGCACGAGCAGGAAGAGGACGACGACGAGAACGACGATCGCAGCAGTCATTGGATGAAGATCCTACTCGTCGGCGACGTGCTCGACGTCGAGCGACAGGTCCGCGCCGACTCCGGCGACACGAATGCGCTGGCCGGGCCGGAGGGGCGAACCGTCGCGTGGCCGGGCGCGCCAGAGCTCGCCGTGCACGAAGACGAGGTCGTCGCGCCTCGCCTCACCGATCTCGCCCACGATGGTCTGGGGGCCGACCGAGACCGGGCTGCGCCGGACGGCGACCGCCTTCGAGATCGCAATCGCCCAGAAGCCGCCGACCGCCACCGCGAAGGCGATCACGAGCGGCGTGTTGACGTTGTTGTAGGGAGCCGGCGCGTTGTGGAAGAGCAGCAGCGAGCCGACCACCATCGAGATCAGGCCGGAGACGGTCAGCGCTCCGTGGCTCGTCACGTGGGCGTCGATCACCAGCAGCGCGGCGCCGAGGATCAGGAGCGCGAGCCCGGCCCAGCTGATCGGAAGGACGGCGAAGCCGAAGAGCGCCAGAAGCAGGGAGACGCCCCCCAACGCGCCCGGTAAGACGACTCCGGGGTGGAAGATCTCGAACCCGATCCCGGCGATCCCGGCGAGGAAGAGGAGGGGGATGATGTTCGGGTCGATCAGCGCGTTCAGCAGGCGCGTGAAGAAGCCGGGGTGCACCTGGACGAGCTCCGCACCGGCGGTGTGCAGGACGAAGTTCTTACCGACGGTCTTACGGCCGTCGATCTTGTTCAGGAGTGCAGGCAGCGTGGGGGCGAGCACGTCGATCACGTTCATCCGCTTGGCGCGCTGCTCGTCGAGGTTGCTCGCCTTCCGCACCGCGGCCGCTGCCCACGCGGCGTTGCGATGGTGGTAGCGCATGAGGCTCGTCAGCGAGGCGACCGCGTCGTTGATCACCTTCCGCCGGAGGTCCGAGCCGAGGTTCTGGCCGCTCGAATCGATCGGGGTCGACGAGCCGATGTTGGTCGCGGGCGCCATCGCCGCGATGTCGGCGGCCTCGGTGATCCAGACACCGGCTGACGCAGCGCGCGAGCCGCTCGGCGAGACGTAGACGATCACGGGGACGCGAAGCCCGATCTCGTTCTTCACGATGGTTCGCATCGACTCCGAGAGACCGCCCGGGGTATCGAGCACGATCACCGCCGCGTTGTAGTGTCCGTCCTCGGCGTGGTGGAGCTGGTGGTCCACGTAGCTCGAAGTGACCGGATTGACCTCGAGGCCGAAGTGGATGACGAGGACCTTTGGCTTCGACGAGGAGGCGAGCGCGAGCGCCGGAACGGCGAGGGCCACGGCGAGCGAGCCCAAAAATGCCCGCAGAATCGGCCCTTTCACGTTGTAAAGATCGTATCAGCGAGCCTTGCGGTGCCCGAGGGCTTGTGCCACCCTCGACCGGGTGAGGCTGCTCCTCGCCTCAGCCGCCTTCGTGCTCGCCGCTCCGGGCACCGCCGCCGGGGCCGGGCTGTCGCTCAACGCGCGCGACCTGCGGACGGCGGCACCGCTGCACGTGAAGCGCTTCCAGCTCGTCGGCCTGCACTGGCGCGGGAGCGGCACGGTGCTCTTCCGGACGCACTCGCTTCGCGGCCGCTGGAGCGCGTGGCGGGCCGCCGCCCCGGGCGAAGACGATCTTCCGGACCGCGGCACCGAGGGTCTGCGCGGCTGGCGAATCGGAGCGCCGTTCTGGACCGGCGGCTCGGACGCGATCCAGTACCGAACTGCCGGCCGCGTCACACGTGTGCGGGCGTTCTTCGTTCGCGGCTCGAGCGGCCTGTCGCCGCGGATCCGGCGCGGACAGACGGCGACGGCGCCGACGATCATCACGCGCGCGGAGTGGGGCGCCAACGAGAGCATCCGCCGTGCGGCGCCGCGCTACGCCGACAACGTCCACGTCGCGATCGTCCACCACACGGCGGGCTCCAACTCGTACACGGCGAGCCAGTCGGCAGGGATCGTGCGGGCAATCTACGTCTACCACGTGCAGGGCAACGGCTGGAACGACGTCGGCTACAACTTTCTCGTCGACAAGTACGGCCAGATCTTCGAAGGCCGGTACGGGGGAATGACGCGGGCGGTGATCGGCGCGCACGCGATGGGGTTCAACGTCGGCTCGGTCGGCGTGTCGGTGATCGGGAACTACAGCGCTGCGACCGTGACGCCTGCGGCGCGGGCGGCGCTTGTGTCTCTGCTCGCCTGGCGTCTGGACCTCGCCCACGTCGACCCGGTCTCGCGCCTCGTGCGGGTGTCGACGGGGAACCCGCGCTACCCGGCCGGAACGGCCGTGACCCTGAACGCCGTCTCGGGACATCGCGACACGTATCCGACGAGCTGCCCCGGGACGAGCCTCTACGCGCAGCTTCCGGCCATCCGGACTGCCGTGGCGCGGACGGGGCTGCCGAAGATCTACGAGCCCGTCGCGAGCGGCAGCTTCGGCGGGCCGATCCGCTTCACGGCTCGCCTCTCGAGCTCGGCGCCGTGGACCGTCACCGTGCGCGACGAGAGCGGCGCGGTTGTGGCGAGCGGCGCGGGGACGGGCACGGCGATCGACTGGACCTGGGACTCGAGCGGGTCCGATCCGACCCAGCAGTACACGTGGACGATCGCGGCGCCCGAGGCACGAAGCGCGACCGGCACCCTCGGCGCTCCGCTTCCACCGCCCGCCCTGCAGCAGGTCAAGCTCGTGCCGGCGGTCGTGACTCCGGTCGACCGGCCGAAGCTGACCTATCGGCTGAAGACCCGGTCGCTCGTGACCGCGACCTTGCTCGGCGAGTCCGGCGCGGTGGTCGCGACCCTGTTCCGGAAGCTGAAGAAGCCGGGTCTGCAGACCTACGCGTGGACGGGCGTCACGGTCCCGGATGGGCACTACCGGGTGCAGCTCGTGGCGCAGGACGCGCGCGGGCGGCAGGCCGGCGCCTCCGTTCCCGTCACCATCGACGGCACGCTGGCGTCGTTCGCGCCGAGCGCGACGGCGTTCTCGCGGCAGGTCGAGCTCGGGTTCGCACTGAACGCGCCCGCTCACGTCCTGCTGCGGATCGTCTCCGGCGGCGTGACGACGGCGACGTTGCTCGACGCCGATGCTGCGGCCGGGTCGCAGCAGATCGAATGGGACGGGAGCGGTCTGCCGGACGGCCGCTACAACGTCGTGGTGAGCGTCACCGACGCGGTGACGACGGTCACGCGCTCGCGCCCGGTCCGGATCGACCGCGTCGCGCCCGTGCTGCGGCTGCGCTCGCTTCGCTCGGCGCTGCTGTGGGTGAGCGAGCCTGCGCGGGTGACGGTCGTGCTGAACGGCCGCGCCCGTCGCGTGACGGTGAAACGGCGCGGGGCCTTCAGCGTCTGGCACCGCGGGACGGTGCGCACTCTGCGGGCCTTCGCGGTCGACGCGGCCGGAAACCGCAGCCGGGTCGTGCGCGCTAGCCGCTGAGCCAACTCTTGTAGCGGCGCTCGAGCCGCTCGAGCAGCTCGACCAACAGCTCGGCACGGTCGGTACGGCCGGTCTCGACGAGTAGCGAGGTCGCAGGCAGGTCCACATCTTGCGGAAGGTCTGCCGCATCGATGTTCACGTTGATCCCGATCCCGAGCACGACCCGGTCTTCGCGCGCCTCCGCGAGCACACCCGCGACCTTCCGGCCGCCGACCAGGAGGTCGTTCGGCTGCTTGATCTCGGGCGCGAGGCCGGTCACCGCTTCGATTGCCTCGCCGCAGGCCCGGGCAGCGACGCGGGTCAGCTCGGGCAGGCGCCGAGAGTCGACGCGCGGACGCAGCTGCACGGAGCAGAGGAGGCTCGTCCCGGCAGGCGCCAGCCACCGCCGCCCGAGCCGTCCCCGTCCGGCGGTCTGCTCGCCGGCGACGACAACGGCCCCTTCGGGCGCGTCAGGAGACAGCAGCAGCTGCGTCGAAGGCGTCGATTCGACGTACAGATACTCGCGCCCAAAGCGACCCCGAAGCCGCGGCACGACCGCCTCCCGCGCGAGCGAATCCACCGGTCGTAGACTAGGGCCGCCGTGAGAACTGCACTGGGCCGGGAGGAGATCGAAGCGATCTTGCCGCACCGCGACCCGTTTCTGCTGATCGACGAAGTCGTGGAGCTGGAGCCGGGCGAGCGGGTCGTCGCGCGCAAGAAGGTGCGGCCCGACGAGTGGTACCTCAAGGGTCATTTCCCCGGCCGCCCGGTGATGCCCGGGGTCCTGATCGTCGAGGCCATGGCCCAGACCGGTGCGGTGGCGGTTCTCTCCGAGGAGGAGAACCGCGGCAAGATCGCCTTCTTCGGCGGCATCGACGACGTGCGCTTCAAGCGGATCGTCGAGCCCGGCGACGAGCTCGAGCTCGAGTGCCGGCTGGAACGCGTTCGTGGGCCGATCGGCAAGGGCAAGGCGACGGCGAAGGTAGACGGCAAGCTCGCGGCGCGCGGCACGCTTACGTTCGCGGTGGAGCGATGATCGGCACTGCGAACGGGCTCGCGGTCTCCATCACCGGTCTCGGCTCGCACGTGCCGGACCGGGTCGTGACCAACGACGAGCTCTCGACGATGATGGAGACCTCCGACGAGTGGATCGTCGAGCGGACCGGGATTCGCGAGCGGCGGATCGCCGCGCCAGAGGAGGCGCTCTCGGACCTCGCGCTTCCCGCGGCGCGCCAAGCCCTCGAGGACGCGGGGATCTCAGGCTCCGACCTCGATCTGATCATCGTCGCCACCGTCACCCCCGATATGGCGTTTCCGGCGACCGCGGCGATCCTCGCGGACGAGCTGGGCGCGCATGACGCAGGCGCCTACGATCTCTCCGCTGGCTGCACGGGCTTCATGTACGCCGTCGCCCAGGCCTACGGGATGCTCGCCGGAGGCCTCGCACAGCGGGCGCTGGTCGTCGGCGGCGACGTACTCTCGAAGATCCTGGACTGGAGCGACCGCGGAACGGCGGTGCTCTTCGGGGACGGCGCCGGCGCAGTCGTCCTGGAAAGGGTGGGCCAAGGCGGTTTCCTCGGCTTCGAGCTGGGGGCCGACGGGTCGGGCGGCCTGCAGCTGTACCTCCCGGCCGGCGGCTCGCGGGCTCCCGCAACCGCAGAGTCGGTCGCCGAGCGCCGACACTTCGTGCAGATGAACGGACGCGAGGTGTTCAAGTTCGCGACGCGCGTGCTGGTCGCGTCCGCAGAGGCCGTGCTGGCCGAGTGCGGGCGCACCATCGAGGATGTGGACGTCTACGTGCCGCACCAGGCGAACGTGCGGATCATTGAATACGCGACGCAGAAGCTGGGTATCCCCGATGATCGCGTGGTGATCGACGTCGACCGATACGGCAACACGTCGTCGGGCTCGATCCCGCTCGCGCTCGCCGACGCGAAGGCGGACGGACGGCTCGCGGCCGGGCGGCTCGTGCTGATGACGGGGATGGGTGCCGGGCTCACGTGGGGCTCCGGTTTGATCGAATGGACTGACGGAGGACGTACATGAGCGCCGAGAAAATCGCATTTTGTTTCCCAGGCCAGGGCTCGCTCGAGGCGGGGATGGGCCGGGACATCGCCCACGCCGTGCCAGAGGCGATGGACGTGTACCGCCGCGCGAGCGAAGCCTCCGGGCTCGACCTCGTTCACTTGTGCTTCGAGGCGCCTGAGACCGAGCTCGTGCAGACCGACGTCCAGCAGCCGGCGCTGGTGGCGACGAGCCTCGCCGTGCTCGCCGCGCTCCGGAGCCACGGCCACGAGCCGGACTTCGTCGTGGGTCATTCCGTCGGAGAGTTCGCGGCGCTGGCGGCCGCGAGGGCGATCGAGGAGGAGCAGGCGATTGCGCTCGTTCGGGAGCGAGGGTTGGCAATGGCCGCGGCGGCGAAGGAGAACCCTGGCTCGATGGCCGCGATCCTCGGCCTCGCCGACGAGGTGGTGGAAGCCCTCTGTCAGAAGATCACGCGTGTTTGGCCGGCGAACTACAACTGTCCGGGACAGATCGTCATCTCGGGTGAAAACCCCGCCGTCGACGAGTGCTGCAGCGAGGCCGAGCTCCAGGGAGCGCGCCGAACCGTGAAGCTGCGCGTCTCGGGGGCGTTCCACAGTCCGTTGATAGAGCGCGCGGCCGAGCGCCTCCGTCCCGCGGTCGAGAAGGCGCGCTTCAGCGAGCCGATCGCGCCCTTCATGTCCACGGTGACCGCCAAGATCGAGCCTGCGCAGCGCATGGCCGCGCTGCTCGTCGAGCAGCTGACCGCGCCGGTCAAGTTCACCCAGGCCGCGCGCGAGCTGATGCGGCAAGGCGTGAAGGTCTTTGTCGAGGTCGGGCCCGGAAACGTCCTCAGCGGTTTACTGAAGAGGATCGACAGAAGCGTGAAGGCGATCCCGGTGGGCGATCTCGCGTCGCTCGAGAAGCTGCGGGAGATTCTTCACTCTGCCTGACGCTTTCTGCTCGCTCGAGGGCAAGACCGCGCTCGTCACGGGCGGTTCGCGTGGGATCGGGCGGGCGATCGTCCTTGAGCTTGCGCGGGCCGGGGCTTCGGTCGTGCTCGGCTACCACTCGGGCGCCGAGGACGCCGAGTCGGTTGCGCAAGAGGCTGGCGCGCGGGCCGTCCAGGCAGACGTCTCGAATCCGGAAGAGGCGAAGCGGCTCGTCGAGGACGCGGGCGATCTCGACCTGCTCGTGAACAACGCGGGCGTGACCCGTGACGGTCTGCTGGCACGGATGTCCGACGAGGACTGGCGGACCGTGATCGAGACGAACCTCTCGTCGGTCTACTTCACCTGCCGCGCAGTCATCCGGGGGATGATGAAACGGAAGGCCGGATCGATCGTGAACGTCTCCAGCATCGTCGGGATCCACGGCAACCTCGGCCAGACGAACTACGGCGCCTCGAAGGCCGGGATCATCGGCTTCACGAAGTCGCTCGCGCGCGAGGTCGGCAGCCGCAACGTGCGCGCGAACGTCGTCGCGCCCGGCTATGTCCACTCGCGCCTCACCGACGTCCTGCCGGAAGAGGCGCGCGGTGTGATGCTGACGAACACGCCGCTCGGGCGGCTCGGCGATCCGGCGGACATCGCCGGGGCGGTACGCTTCCTCTGCTCCGACGAGGCCTCGTTCATCACGGGTGAGGTGCTGCTCGTCGACGGCGGTCTGGGGATGTGAACGGCGCAACTCTCAACGGACGACGACGGGTCGTGATCACCGGCCTCGGTGCCGTGACCCCGCTCGGCAAGGATGTCGAGACGAGCTGGGAGAACCTGATTGCGGGCCGCTCGGGGGCCGGCGAGATCACGCAGTTCGATTCCAGTGAGTACTCGGTGCACTTCGCCTGCGAGGTGAAGGACTTCGATGCGACCGAGTTCATCGACCGCAAGCAGGCGCGGCGGATGGACCGTTTTGCCCACCTGATCGTCGCCGCGGCGCGGCTGGCCGAGCGCGATTCGGGTCTGGACATCGCGAGGGAGCCTGATCGGATCGGCGCCGCGATCGCGACCGGGATCGGAGGCCTGAAGGCGTTCCAGGACTGCCATTCGGAGCTGCTGGAGCGCGGGCCCGACCGCGTCAACCCGTTCTCGATCCCGGAGATCATCCCGAACATGGGTGCCGCCTGGGTCTCGATGCAGCTCGGGACGCAGGGCCCGCTGAGCTCGCAGTGCACGGCCTGCGCCGCCTCGAACATGTCGATCGGGGACGGCGCCGACGCGATCCGGCTCGGCCGTGCCGACGTGATGCTCTGCGGCGGGACGGAGGCACCCGTGACCGAGGTCGGCATCGCCGGCTTCAGCGCCATGCGGGCGCTCTCGCGCAGGAACGACGATCCGGAAAAGGCAAGCCGGCCTTTCGACGCGCAGCGCGACGGGTTCGTGATGGGCGAGGCGGGCGCGGTCGTCGTCCTCGAGGAGCTCGAGCACGCGCAATCGCGCGGAGCAAAGATCTACGCGGAGCTGCTCGGTTACGGCGTCTCGTCGGACGCGCGGCACATCACGGAGCCGGACCCGTCCGGCCAGAACCCGGCGCGCGCGATGACGATGGCCTTCGGCGACGCCGGCATCGGGCCGGACGAGATCGACTACATCAACGCGCACGGGACCTCGACGCCGCTCGGTGACGCAAGCGAGACGCGTGTGCTGAAGATCGCGCTCGGAGAGGAGAACGCGCGCAATACGCCGGTCTCCTCCACCAAGGGCGCGACCGGCCATTGCCTCGGCGCTGCCGGCGGGGTGGAGGCGATCTTCTCGATCCTCGCGGTCCGGGACGGCGTGCTACCGCCGACGATCAACTACGAGGAGCCCGACCCGGCGTGCGATCTCGACTACATCCCGAACGAGTCCCGCAAGGCGGACGTGCGCACCGCGGTCTCGAACTCGTTCGGCTTCGGCGGCCACAACGCCACGATCGTCGTCCGCCGCTTCGACGGCTAGCGAATAACTCGCGGCGCATCGGCGCGAGGCTACTGACGTCCGGTATACGGCCGGTAAGCTCGGCTCGTGGCGGGGGACCGGTGGGCAACCTTCGACTGCTACGGCACGCTGATCGACTGGAACGGCGGGATCCGGGGCGAGTTGGCTCGCGTGTTCGGCGAGGAGCGCGCCGACGAGCTGCTCCGTCGCTACCACGAGCTCGAGCCTCAGCTGGAAGCCGACGGAGAGCGCTCCTACCGCGAGGTGCTGACCGAGGCGATGCGCGAGCTCGGCGCGTCCGCCGGCGAGGAGGACGCGCTTGCGCGCTCGCTGCCGAGCTGGCGGCCGTTTCCGGAGGTTCCCGAGGCGCTCCGGCAAGTCCGCGCCAACGGCTGGAAGCTCGCGATCCTCTCCAACACCGACCGCGACTTCATCGAGGCCTCGCAGGAGCAGATCGGCGTTCCGTTCGAGCTCGCGGTCGTGGCTTCCGAGATCGGCTCGTACAAGCCTGCGTTCGGTCATTGGCGGGCCTTCGAGCGCGAGGTGGGCCGGCTACCGGACGTACACGTCGCCGCGAGCCTCTCCCACGACATCGCTCCCGCCAACGAGCTCGGCCTCAGGTCGATCTGGATCAACCGCCTCGGCGAGAGCGCCGACCCGGAGCCGACCCGAGAGCTCTCCAACCTCGCAGCGCTGCCCGAAGCGCTCGACGAGTTCGCGGCGTGAGCGTCGAGATCCGCGAGCCGCGGGCGGACGAGGCCGCACTGATCGCCGAGCTCATCAACGAGCACGCGAACGCGGCGTTTGGCGAGACGGAGATCGCAGAGGCCGAAGTGCGCCACTGGTTCGGGATGTCGGACGTCTGGATCCGTGTCGCGGAACGCGACGGTCAGGTCGTGGGGTACGTAGACGCCGTCCAACGGCGCGGAGGGGCGGTCGAGCTGGACATCCGCACCGTCGACCGCGAAGCGGCCGCAGCCCTGCTGGCCGCGGCGCAGGAGCATGCGAGTCCGAAGCCGATATCCATGCGCGTCGTCGTGCAGGGAGACGACGAGCTTTTGCGCGAGCTCGTCGAGGCCGACGGCTGGCAGCCGGTTCGCCACTCGTACCAGATGCGGATCGAGCTGCAGGACGATCTCCCTGCGCCGGGCTGGCCGGAGGGCATCGCGGTCAGGACGATGCAGCCGGGTGAGGAGGAACGCGTCTACGAGGCCAACAATGCGGCGTTCGCCGATGACTGGTACTTCCAGCAGCAACCGTTCGAACGTTGGCGCTCCGACGCCTTCGGCCGCGAGGACTTCGACCCAACGCTCGTCTGGCTCGCGGAAGACGACGGCGAGCTGGCCGGCTTCTCGGCCAACAGCTGGCATTTCTCGGGCGACCCGCGGTTCGGCTGGGTCGGGATCCTGGGCGTCCTGCCGCGCTGGCGGCGCCGCGGTCTCGCGACTGCCCTGCTGCAGCAGTCGTTCCGCGACTTCCGCGAACGTGGCGCCACGCGCGTCGGTCTTGGCGTCGACGCGCAGAACACCACGGGCGCGGTGCAGCTCTATGAGCGCGTCGGCATGTACGTCGCCAGGCGCAACGACACCTACGAGAAGCGGCTGTCGTGACCGTCGAGCTTCGGCCGCCACGGCAGGAGGATGCAGCCGCGATCGCGGCGGCGCTCAACGAGTTCAACCGCCCCTTCGGCTTCGACCTCGACTTGCCCGAGGAGGTCTCCGTGTGGCTCGAGTTCCCCTCGTTCGACCTCGAACGCGACGTGCGGGTCGCGGTGGTCGACGGCGAGATCGTCGGTTACTCGGAGGCCTTCGCCCCTGCCGGCGAGGGGAGCTCCGTCTTCGCGGATGTCCGCGCCGACCCTGCCCACGCGGACGCGAGCACGGCCCTGCTCGACTTCGTCGAAGAGCACGCGCGAGAAGTCGCTGCCCCGGGCGGAAAGATCAGGATCTGGACGGCCGAGAAGGCGCAGGCCTGGAGGAACGTACTCGAGGCCCGCGGGTACGAGCTGTACCGCTACTCCTTGCGCATGATCAGCGGGCTCGAGGATGAGCCACCCGAGCCCGAATGGCCGGCGGGCATCTCGGTCCGAACGGTGCGCGGCGAGGAAGACGAGCGACCCGCGTTCGAGTTGGAGCAGGAGACTTTTGCCGATCAGGGCGACGATTACGTTCCCGAGTCGTTCGAGGACTGGCGCCACTGGATGCGGCGGGACCCGTTCGACCCGGAGCTCTGGTTTCTCGCCTTTGCCGGCGACGAGCTGGTGGGGATCTCGCTCTGCCGCGGCGAGTGGGCGGGCGACCCGGAGTTTGGCTGGGTCTCCGTTCTCGGGGTGCGCAAGGCTTGGCGCCGCAAGGGGCTCGGCTCGGCACTGCTACTCCATTCCTTCCGCGAGCTCCGCGCCCGAGGCAGGACGCGGGTTGGGCTCGGCGTGCGCGCCGACAACGCGACCGGCGCGGTGCGTCTGTACGAGCGCGTCGGGATGAGGATCGCGTGGCGCCACCTCTGGTACGAGAAAGCGGCCGTGTAGATGTCCCGCCTCCGTGCCCGTTGTCCTGACTGCGGCACGTTCACCGCCGTCGCACTCGGGCCGGCCTACGAGTGCCACGCCTGCGGAAGGGAGTTTGCGGCCGGGCTCGTGCGCGTCCCGCAGGCCTGGGGCGAGGGCGGCGAGTCGATGGCCGAGGCGGCACGCCTCCCGCTCCCGTATCCCGAAGCCGCGGTGATCGAGGAGGAGACGCTCGGCGAGCAGAACCTCGCGCTCGCGACCGAGTTGCCCGAGCGGCCGCTCGTCCTCGGCGGCTGTTGCTGCGCCCACATCGGTGCAGTCGAGGGGCTCACGACCCGCCACGGCCGCCTCGCGCTCGTCTGGCTCGACGCGCACGGCGACCTGAACACGCCCGAGTCGTCGCCGTCCGGAAACCTCTGGGGGATGCCGCTGCGGATGCTGCTCGACTCCGGCTCGGTCGAGGCGGCCGACGTCCTCCTGCTCGGAGCACGCAACCTCGACCCGCCGGAGCGGGAGTTCATTGCGTCGGTCGGGCTGGCGACTGACCGGACCGACCTCGAGCGCGTGCTCGAAGGGACCGAGGGCGTCTACGTGGCCCTCGATTGCGACGTGTTCGAGCCGGACGGGATCCGCTCGTTCATGCCCGAGCCGGGCGGCGTCACGCTCGAGCAGACCAAACAGCTGTTCCGGGCGATCCGCGAACGAGCGCCCGTCCTCGGCGTCGGGCTCAGCGGTCTCGCAGCCGAGCCGTCGAACGTTGAGCCCCTGACACGCCTCCTAGCGGCCCTCGGGATCTAGACTCACAGGTTCGGATGTCCGAGCGGATCGACGTCTCGATCGAGCACAAGCACGCGCCGCCCCAGGACGGAGGCCGCCCGCACCCGAACACCTGCCCTGAGTGCGGGTCGCACTACCGGGACGACGAGCTCGAGGCGAACCTGCGCGTCTGCCCGCACTGCGGCCACCACTTCCCGGTGCATGCGCGCGAGCGGATCTTGCAGCTCACGGACGAGGACAGCTTCGCCGAGGAGGCCGCGGAGCTACGGTCGGACGATCCGCTCGGCTTCTTCGACCTGCGTCCCTACACCGAGCGGCTCGCGGAGGCCGAGCTCTCGACGGGTCTCGGCGAGGCGATGGTGATCGGCCGTGCCGCGATCGAAGAGCTGCCCTGCGAGCTCGCGGTGATGGAGTTCGGCTTCATGGGCGGCTCGATGGGGCGGATCGTCGGCGAGAAGTTCGTGCGCGCGTGCGAAGGCGCGACCGAGCGCGGGGTGCCGCTCGTCTCGGTCACGGCCTCCGGTGGCGCCCGCATGCAGGAGGGGATTCTCTCGCTGATGCAGCTGCCGAAGACGGTCTGCGCCGTGGAGGACCTGCGCGATTCCGGGGGCACGCTGATCAGCGTCATGGCGCACCCGACGACCGCCGGCGTGCTCGCCAGCTTCGCGAGCCTGGGTGACGTGATCGTGGCCGAGCCCGGCGCGCTGCTGTCGTTCACCGGCCCTCGCGTCGTCCAGCAGACCACGCGTGAGAAGCTGCCTGAGGATTTCGGCCTCGCGGAGTCCAACCTCAGGCACGGGCACGTCGACGCGATTGTTCCCCGATCCGACTTGCGGCCGACCGTCGCGCGGCTGCTGAGGCTCTTCTCGAATGGCGCGTGAGGCCGAGCTCCGGCTGCGGGAGCAGTTGAGCAAGCTGAAGAGCCTGCCGCTGCTGCGCGGCGCGCGGCTCTCGGGCGACCTCGAGCGTCTCCAGCGCCAGCTCGACCGCATCGTCGCCGAGCCGAGCGACGAGGAGATCTGGCACGCCGTCCAACTCGCACGGCATGAGGACCGGCCGTACACGCTGGACTACGTCGAGCGGTTGTTCGAGGACTGGTTCGAGCTCCACGGCGACCGCCACCACGGAGACGACGCTGCGGTTGTGGCGGGGCTCGGGCGCTTCCGGGGAGCGACGGTTGTGCTCGTCGGCAACCAGAAGGGCCGCGACGTCAAGGAGCGCACGCGGCGGAACTTCGGGATGGCCTACCCCGAGGGCTACGGCAAGGCGATGCGTGCGATGGAGCTCGCCGACCGGCACGGCTTCCCGCTGATCAGCCTCGTCGACATCCCCGGCGCCTACCCGGGCGTGACCGCCGAGCAGCACGGCCAGGGCGGCGCGATCGCGCGGGCGCAGTCGCTGATGGCGCGGCTCCGCACGCCGATCGTGACGTGCGTGATCGGCGAGGGCGGCTCGGGTGGGGCGATCGCGACCGCGCTGGCCGACCGGGTGCTGATGCAGGAGAACGCGATCTACACCGTGATCTCGCCGGAGGGCTGCGCGGCGATCCTCTGGCGCGACGCAGGTGAGGCGCGCAAGGCAGCGGCGGCCTTCAAGCCCGACGCGGCCCACTGCCTCGAGCTGGGCGTGATCGATGCCGTCGTGCCGGAGCCGGAACCGGGCGCACACGCGGACTACGACGAGGCTGCGAGGCTACTTGGAGAGGCATTGGGGGAGTCGCTGGAGATATTCGAAGGGGTTTCGGGCGAAGACCTGCGGCGACAGCGGCGTGTGCGTTTCCGCACAATCGGCCAAGTCTCTGCGACCCGCTAGAAATCAGGGCCTGAGCGGCTCTTTTCCACAGCTTCCACAGGCTTTTCCCCCGCCCGTACACATGTCGAGGCCGGCTTGTAGCCGGCCTCGACGCTAACCCCCCGTTAGGTGGAGAAGCTTTTGGAACAGCATTCTTCCGCCTTTGAACTCATACGTACCGCGCGGGCCCGAAACCCAAACACGCCCGGTTTTCACGCCCGGAAAACAGGGGTACGACAACGGCATGGCCCGCCCGATTTGGAGCGGCACGATCTCGTTCGGCCTCGTCAGCGTGCCCGTGCGGATGTTCAGCGCCACCGAGTCGAAGGAGCTCCGCTTCCACTTCCTGGACAAGCACGATCTGCAGCCGATCGGCTACGAGAAGGTGCGGCGGGACACCGGCAAGCACGTCGACCCGGACGACATCGTCCGCGGCTTCGAGGTCGAGAAGGGCCGCTACGTGACCCTCGACGACGAGGACCTCGACCGCCTCGACATCGAGCTGACGAAGACGATCGACATCTGCGACTTCGTCGACCTGGACGAGATCGACCCGATCTACTTCCGCAAGGCGTACTACCTCGCCCCGCAGGAGGGTGCCGAGAAGCCGTACCGGCTGCTCGTTCGGGCCCTGGAGGAGACGGGAAAGGTCGGGATCGCCAAGGTCGTGATCCGGAACAAGCAGCATCTCGCAGCGCTGCGGCCGTGGAACGGGGTGCTGGTGCTCGAGACGATGTACTACGCGGACGAGGTGCGACAGCCGGAACAGGCCGACGGAAAGGTGCGACTGCAGAAGCCCGAGGTCGAGATGGCCAAGTCGCTGGTCGAGAACCTCAGCGAGTCGTTCGACCCGGAGAAATACGACGACACGTATCGCAAGGAGCTGCTCGACCTGCTGCGGGCCAAGGCGAAGGGGAAGGCGCTGCCGGAGCCGGAGCCCCAGGAGGAAGGCGAGGTCGTCGACCTGATGTCCGCCCTCCGCGAGTCGGTCGAGCGCACGCAGAAGAAGAGTCGCCCTCGCTCACGCGCTAAAAAGGCGTCGTGAGCCTCAGCGAATACGAGCGAAAGCGCAACCGGAAGAAGACGCCAGAGCCGTTCAGCGGCAAGCGCAAGCGGAAAGAGCCGATCTTCGTCGTTCAGCGGCACGATGCGCGGCGGCTCCATTACGACTTCCGGCTCGAGCGCGAGGGCGCGCTCGCGAGCTGGGCGGTGCCGAAGGGCGTGCCGCTCGAGCCGGGCCAGCAGCACCTCGCCGTCCACGTCGAGGACCACCCGCTCGACTACGCGACCTTCGAGGGTGAGATCCCGAAGGGCGAGTACGGGGCGGGCAGCGTGGAGATCTGGGACACCGGCACCTATGAGCTCGTCGAGGAGAAGCACAACGGCGGGCTGACGGTCCGGCTGCACGGCGAGAAGCTCGACGGGACCTGGGCGCTTGTCCCCGCGAAGCTCTCGGGCGATCCCAAGAACTGGCTGATCCTTCGCAAGCGCGAGGATGGGACCGGGGCGGCGCGCCGCGACTACAAGCCGATG
>VAXM01000135.1 GCA_005883335.1 Actinomycetota bacterium | reverse complement strand
ACGTCCTCGATCCGGGTCGGGCGCATCAGCACGGCAACGGCCGCCTCGCCGGCGTCGACCGCGCGCACCGCCTCCTGCCAGTCAGGCGTGTAACTGATGCCGTCGTGGCCGAGCCGGTCGACGAGACGCACGTCGAGCTCGCCCTCTCCATCCACCGCGACCTCGGCGTCGCCGGGGCGGTAGACGACGGCTGCTGCACGTTCGCGCGGCAGCTCGTTCAGCACGGTGAGCGCACGCTCGGGATTGGGCAACCGTTCCTCCGTCGCGAGGGGCTCGGCCGGCTCGTGCGCGAAGACGCGGTGCGTCGGAAAGATCATCAGACCCGGATCCTCGAGGCTGACGAGCACGGCGAGCACGTAGGCGCTCTCCGGACTGCCCTCCTCCTCGTGGTAGGCAACCGCCGTCTCGTAGCGGTGGTGGCCGTCCGCGATCAGAAGCTGCCGCTCGGCGAAGGCCTCGGCGATTGCCGCGTCGGCCGGCAGCCGCCACAGACTCGCGCCGTCGGCTTCGAGATCCGGCTCGCGCTCCGGCCGCTGCGCCGGCGGCCCGCCCTCGTAGAGGAAGAAGAGCGGCTCGAGCTGGGCGCGGGTCTCGCGCAGGAGGCGGAGCCGTCCTTCTTTCGGGCCCCGATGGGTGCGCTCGTGCGGGAGGATCACGCGGTTCTCGTACGACTCGATGCGCAGAGCCGCGACGAGGCCCTCGCGGGTGCGCGCGACCCCGTCAGGCCCGATGTAGTCCTGCGAGAGCCACCAGAATCCCGCCTCGTCGTCTTCCCGAAGGACGCCCTCGGCGCGCCAATCGCTCCAGAGCCGGCCCGCTTTCTGCTCGTCGTCGGGGAGCGTCAGATGCACGACGTTGTACGGGCTCCGTGCCCGGAGCTCGTCGCGCTGCTCGGGTGAGATCACGTCGTAAGGGGGAGCGACGAGCGCCTCGAGCGGGCCGGCTCGCTCGCCGTAGCGAACGGCGCGAAACGGCTTGACTTCGGCCATCGCGGGCCGAGCCTAGCATCCGGTTGCGGGCCTAGACTCAGCGCGTGAGCGCTGCGATCGCCTCTCTCGCCGAAGACCGGGTGGTCGAGGGCATCTACGCCGTCGCACGCAAGGAGCGGCGGCGGACGCGGGGCGGCGCGCCGTATCTCGCGCTCGAGCTCGTCGATCCGAGCGGGCGGATCGAGGCGCGGGTCTGGTCGGACGTCGAGTTGCTGGACGGGCGCTTCGGCGAAGGCGATGCCGTGCGCGTCCTGGGCCGAGTCGAGCGATTTCGCGACCGGCTCCAGCTGGACGTGCGCTCGGTCGAGGCGGCCGAGGCGGATCCGGCGGAGCTCGCACCGGCGCTGCGGCGTGACGCGGCCGAGCTCGACGGGTTCTTTGAGTTTCTCGCGGGTGAGATCTCCCATCCGGGGTTGCGCATCGTGGTCGGCCGGTTCGTCGAGGACGAGCAGATCCGGGGTTCACTCCGCGGGTTGCCCGCGGCCGAGAGCCACCACGCCTACGCGGGCGGGCTGCTCGAGCACACGGTCGGCGTCACGACGCTCTGCCGGGAGGCGACGCAGCTACACCCGCGCCTACGCGGCGATCTGATCCTCGCAGCCGCGCTGCTGCACGACGTAGGTCGCACCATCGAGCTGGAGCGCGGGCCGACTTTCCGGCAGACGGAGGAGGGACGCCTGCTCGGCCACGTCCACCTCGGCCTGCGCCTCATCGAGCAGCGCGCATCAGGGTTGGACGCAGACGCGAGGGCCGAGTTGCTCCATGCGGTTGCGACGCACCACGACGCGCGAGCCGCCCGAACCGCCGAGGCGTCCGTGCTCTACCACGCGAACCAGCTCGACGCCGTCGCGGCGACACGCCCGGTCGACTAGATCTTCTCGACGCGGCGCTCGATGTCGTCGCGAAGAACGCGAACCTCCTCGAGCGGCATGACAACCGGGTCCGGCAGGTTCCAGTCGAGGTAACGCCTGCCCGGCAGCACCGGGCAGACATCGCCGCACCCCATCGTCACGACGATTTCTGCCCACTCCACGTCCTCCGGCTCGATTCCCCGGGGACGGCGGCCGTCGAGCGAGATGCCGACCTCTCGCATCGCCTCGGCGACCTGCGGGTGAACCTCGCGCTCGGGCCGCGAACCGGCTGAACGGGCCACGCCCCCGCGGCGCTCGTAGAACGCCTGCGCCATCTGCGAGCGGCCGGCGTTCCCGATGCACACGAAGAACACGCGCGGCAGCGAGCTCACCACGCAACCGTCCGCTCGGCCGTTGCCAGGACGCCCTCCGGCTTCGGTGCGCCGCCCAACGCGAACGCAAGCTGCTCAACGGCCTCCGGCACCAGCCGGTAATGGACCCACGTGCCGCGCTTCCGCGCGACCTCGATCAGGCCGGCCTCGCGCAACACACGAAGGTGATGCGAGACCGTCGGCTGCGAGAGGCCGAGCCGAAACTCGCACACGCACACGTCGTCGGCCCCGGCGAGGCGGTTGACGATCGCGACCCGTGCCGGATCCGAAAGCGCCTTGAACCGGGCAGCGAGCGACTCTGCAATGGACGGGCGAAGCGGTGGCGCTCCCGGTGCGCAACACGGCTGCTCGACTACTTTCAATTTCTTATTCATTGACGTTCATCAATATAACAGCTACGGTCGAGAGGACGAAAGGAGGCGCTTTGCACTGTTGCGATTGCGACTGCGACTGCTGCGGCAGCGGCTGCTGCTAGAGCGAGGAGCGGACGTTCAACACGTCGCCGTCCTCGACGACGTACGTCTTGCCTTCGACCCGCTGGAGGCCTCGCCGGGCCACCTCCGCCCTGGAACCGCTCTCGACGAGGTCGTTCCAGCGGATCACCTCGCAGCGGACGAACCCACGCGCGAGATCCGAGTGCACCGCGGCTGCGGCTTCGACCGCGGTCGCGCCGCGACCCAGTGTCCAGGCCCTGGCCTCCTTCTCGCTCGCCGTGAAGAACGTGATCACCGCGGCTGCCTCGAAGACCTCCCGCAGGACCGACTCGAGCGCCGAAGGCCCGTCCCTGAACTCCGCCGCCTCGTGCGCGGGCAGCTCTGCGAGCTCGGCCTCGAGCTTCAGATCGACCCCTCCGGGGCCGTTCTCAATGACGATGAGCGGCTTCGTCGTCAGCGGCTCGAGCTCGGCCGGGAGCGCCGCCGGGTAGTCGGAGAGGGGCTGCTCGCCGTCCAAGTGCGCCAGCACGCGCTCCAACGCGGCGACCTCTTCCTTGAGCTTCGGATCGCCAGACTTCGCCTGCGTTCGCACGCGCTCCAGCCGGCGCTCGACGTGGTCGCGGTCGGCCACCAGCAGCTCGAGCTCGAGCGAGGCACGATCCGTAGCCGGGTCGCCGGTTCCCGAGAAGCCGTCGACGACCGCGAGCAGCGCGTCTGTCCGACGCAGGTTGCCCAGCAACGCAGGGCCGGTGCCCGCGACGTCCTCGACCCTGAGCACGGCCGGAGTCAACTTCGCCGAGCCTTCGACCTCGGCGATCGGGGCGAGGCGCTCGTCAGGGATCTCCGCCGTCCCGATCGTCCCGTGCGCGCCGGTCAGCGCCGCGAACAGCGTCGAGCGACCCGACCCCGGGAGGCCGACGATCCCAATCTCGAGCATGCGCCTAGCTTGACGAGATGTGCTTCTGCAGGGAGACGAGAGCGCGATGCTGGAGCGACTTCACCGCCCCCTCGGTCTTGCCGAGGATCGCTGCGGCCTCGCCGTTCGAGAAGTTGAAGACGAACTTCAGCGTCAGCACCTGCTTCTGCTCGTGCGAGAGGTTCTCGATCAGCTCGAGCATGCTCCGCCGCCCGATCGACTCGAGCGCCGCCTCCTCGGCGGAGCTCTCCGTCGCGTCCTCCGGCTCGGGCACCTCTTCTTCGGGCTGCCAGCGGCGAGAGGCGCGGAAGTGATCCATTGCGAGGTTGTGCGCGATCCGGAAGAGCCACGCGGAGAACGGCGCCGACTGCCAGCGGAAGCGGCCGATCGCCTCGAGCATCTTCAGGAACGTCTGCGTCGTCAGGTCCTCGGCGTCGTGCCGATTGCCGACGCTGAGGTGCAGGTAGCTGTAGACGCGGTCGAAGTGGAGCAGGTAGAGCGCCTCGAGCGCCTCGCGGTCGCCCCTCTGGGCGAAATCGACCAGGCGGCGCAGATCGGCCGCAGGCGTAGCGACAGTGGCACTCATCCGTCTCCCGATGCCCGCGAGGGGCTAAAGCTAACCGTCAGGCAGGCGTGAAGCCGACCCGCGCCTCGCGCGTGAACCGCTTGACATAGACGACTCGGCGCAGGGAGACCGTGTAGCGTCCGTCCTCGGCCTCGAGCGCGAATGAGCCGTCACCGCCCCCACCGAGAGCACGCTCGAGCTCGTCGGCCGCATCGGCCGGGACGAACGCGGCGAGGACCTGGCCGCCGTCGAAGGCGATCTCGATCCGGACTCGGGTCTCAGCCATCGCTGACGATCTCCGCGAGGACGCCGTGGACGGAGTCGGGATGGACGAATGCGACCTCGAGGCCGAAGAGACCACGCTTGGGCCGGTCGTCGATCAGCTCCGCGCCTCCGGCCGCGAGCTTACTCAGCGCCTCGCCGACGTCGGCGACCTCGTAGGCGACGTGGTGCATCCCAGGGCCGCGCTTCGCAAGGAACTTCCCCACCGGCGTCTCGTCGCCGAGCGAGGCAAGCAGCTCGACCCTGCCGTCGCCGATCCGCAGCGACGCGGCCTCGACCCCCTGGTCGGGGACGGTCTCGCGGTGCTCGACCTCGGCGCCGAACAGCCGCTCGTAGGTGGCCACGGCTTCGTCGAGGTCGGCGACCGCAACGCCGAGGTGATGGATTCCGCGCGGCTCCACGCGGCGATGCTACCGC
Organism: Actinomycetota bacterium; assembly: GCA_005883335.1. Classification (GTDB taxonomy): domain Bacteria; phylum Actinomycetota; class Thermoleophilia; order Gaiellales; family Gaiellaceae; genus AC-32. Next base: position 1,068 of record VAXM01000135.1, on the reverse strand, counting down.
GCCGCTACTCGGACGCGACCGCGCGGACCGTCCCAACGGTCTCCGCGGCGTGCGACTCGGCCTCGACACCTTCCATCAGCGTCGCGAGCTCGTCCTTGTCCAGCGTCTCCTTCTCGAGCAGCGCGAGCGCGATCCGGTCGAGCGCCGCGCGGTGCTTCTGCAGCAGGCGCAGCGCTTCCTGGAAGGCCTCGTCGGTGAGGCGCGCCTGCTCCGCGTCACGCACCCGCTTCGTCTCCTCGGAAAGGGCGTAGTTGTCGGCGCGCATCGTGCGCGAGCTTGCCGCGTTCGACATGCCGTAGTCGAAGACCATCGCGCGGGAGAGCTCCGTCGCCTTCTCGAGGTCGTTCGCGGCGCCGTTCGTGATCCGCCCGAACACCACCTCCTCCGCTGCGCGGCCTGCGAGGTAGACCTTGAGGAGGTCCTCGAACTCCTCCGTGGTGTGCAGGTAGCGCTCCTCGCTCGGCATGTTGAGCGTGTAGCCGAGCGCCTGACCGCGCGAGACGATCGTGACCTTGTGCACCGGCAGGAGATCGCCGGTCAGGTGCGACATGACCGCATGGCCTGCCTCGTGGTAGGCGAGGATCCGCCGCTCCTTCTCCGTGACGACGCGGCGCTGCTGCAGGCCGGCGACCACGCGTTCCATCGCGTCCTCGAAGTCGATCTGCTTCAGCCGATCGCGATTCGCCCGGCCCGCGCAGATCGCCGCCTCGTTGGCGATGTTCTCGAGATCCGCGCCTGTGAGGCCGGCCGTGTGGCGCGCAACCACCTTCAGGTCAACGTCCTCACCGAGTGGCTTTCCGCGGGTGTGGACCCCGAGAATTTCCTCGCGGCCCGCGAGATCCGGCGCGGCGACGAGCACCTGGCGGTCGAAACGGCCGGGCCGCAGCAGCGCGGCGTCCAAGTCCTGGAGCCGGTTCGAAGCGCCCATCACGACGATCTGCTCGCGCGACTCGAAGCCGTCGAGCTCGACCAGGAGCTGGTTCAGCGTCTGATCCTGCTCGCGCGAGAAGCCGGTGCCGGTGCGCTGCGCGCCGACGGCATCCAGCTCGTCGATGAAGACGATTGCCG
>VAXM01000112.1 GCA_005883335.1 Actinomycetota bacterium | reverse complement strand
CCTACAGCGACGACGTCGTCCTGCGGCGTTCCTGCGCGAGCGTCATGCGCCAGCGCGAGGCCGTACAGAATGGCGGCAAGTGCAGCGGCAGTGAGCGCGCACAGCAGGCGAAAACGACCCTGTGGGCCCCGACGCGCTGACATCGCAGTGCAGTCGGTGGTCGCAATCACCGCGAAAAGACGGTAGCATTCTTGCATGGCCGACGCAAGTTGGATTTATGCCGATCTTGTTGGTCTCATCGTTGGAATTATCTGCGTCGCACTCGCCGGTGTTTTTTTGGACGATTTCCGAAAACGATTTTGGTGGACGAAAGAACATGCCTACTGGACGAGAACGTGTCTGAGGCTTTCTTCTGCGGGCTTTCTGGTGGCCGATAGCTGCAAATCGACGATTTCAGCTTGGAAGAAACCACGCGTGATCGCAGCGCTGGAAATAGGGGGGTTTCGTACGCACCTCGCTGCACGCTTCGACCGAGGTCGGCCCACGCTGCGAGAAACTGCGCTATCCTTCGCGCCCGGAATACGCCGTTTGGGAGAGCGTTTCTTGCCGCACGCCGCCGTGGGGTCAATCCACTTGAAGCCGGCGCAGCAGCGCGCCGTCGCTGCGCTCACGGCGGATCCCGCTTCCGAGCTCACACGCGGCCAGTACGAGCAACTCGCACGCGTGAGCCGGTCGCAGGCCGCGTATGACCTCGCGGAACTCGTCGAGGCCGGGTTCCTCGAACGGATCGGGAAGGGCCGTGCGACGCGTTACCGCCTCGCACGGGAAGGCGGGACTCAGCGCCACTGGACGAGCGAGCGCATCCGCACAGAGCTCCAGGCGTTCTGCAATGGACGGAAGGCCTGGCCCTCGGCGGCCGATTTCAAAGAGGCCGGTCGAGGCGACCTCTACATCGCCGCGAGCCGCTACGGCGGCATCGGCCACTGGGCGGAAATGCTCGGGTTCCCGCGGTTGCCGCGCGGCGCGGCCACAGCGCCGGAGCCTTCGCGTATCCGGACGAAATTGGCTTGGGCCGGAGCCGGAGCCCTCGCGGCGCTCGCCCTCGCCGCCGCCGGCGGAGCCATCCTCGTCACGGTGACGCGCCAGGACGCGACTCCGTCCGCAAGACCTGCACACGAGGCGCCGGCGCAACAGACGCCAAACCCGGCGGTTCACCCGGTGCTCGCTGAGCCGAGTAAGACCACACACTCGGCCGGCCGGAAGGTTCAGCGCTCCCACGCCTCACTGACGGCACGATCGCGGCCCGCCGGCTCGCGTTCGCTACCGACCAGCGCGACGACTGTGGAACCGCGCGCAACGTCTGCCGTCGGCGAGACCCGAACCTCCTACGCCGTGACAGCGGCGCCCGCGAGCTGGCCCGCCGCGCTGCCGGCTCCGTCAGGCTCGTCACCCCCGAACCCGCTGAAGGCCCCCTAGCGTGCGACGGGCACTCGTAGCCGCCGCCGTGCTCGCCGTCTCGTTGGTGATCGTCCCGACGTCGGCGGCCGACGTTCCGACGATCACCTACACGATCGATGGCATCGCCGGCACGAACGGGTGGTACCGCGGGAGCAGCTACGGGAACAACGTCGTCGTCAACTGGCACATCACGGGCGCGACCGGCTTCGGCACCGACTGCAACGACATCCTGATCCCGGGTCCGACGACCGGCACCGCTCGGCACTGCACGGCCTGGAACAACGACGGAAGCCTCACCCGCTACACGAATCCGCCGATCAAAGTCGATGCGGATCCGCCGACTGGGGTCGGTCCGCAACTGGCGCGAGCGCCGGACCACAACGGCTGGTACAACCATCCGGTTGTCATCACCTGGAGCGGCAGCGACGCGACGTCCGGGATCGCCGGCTGCTCCTCGGTGAACTACGCAGGGCCTGACGGCGCCGGCGTGGCCTTCCAGGGCAGCTGCACCGACAATGCCGGCAATACGACCACCACCGGCGGCGCGCTCAACTACGACGCAACGCCGCCGGCCTTGAGCGGCATCTCGGTCGGAAGCACCCCCGACGCGAACGTCCTTCGCTGGACCTCGTCAGACCCCGCTGCGAAGGTCGTCGTGCGACGAGCCCCTCGCGCGAGCACGCGCCGCATCGTTCTCTTCCGAGGCAGCGCGTCGAGCTTCGCCGACAAGGACATCGAGGCCGGGGTCGAGTACGTCTACACGCTCCGCGCGGTCGACCAGGCAGGCAACCAGCCCGCGGAGGAGACCGTCGTCGGCCTTCCGAAGGTGCTGACCCTTCGGGATCTGCCGTACGTCCCGCGGGCCGCGCCCGAGCCGATCCTGCGCTGGGAACGGGTGCGAGGCGCGCGGTACTACAACGTGCAGCTCTTCCGCGGCACGAAGCGCGTCTTCGCCGCCTGGCCGCAGGCACACCAGTTCGGAGTGCCGAGAGCTTGGAAGTGGCACGGCCGCACCCGCCGTCTCGGCGCCGGTCGCTACCGCTGGTACGTCTGGGCCGGGTTCGGATCACGCTCCTTCGCCCGCTACCGGACCGTGGGCAGCGCGCAGTTCATCGTCCCACCGCGCTAAGCCGTCTCCGTTCGCGCCGGGTTAGTGGCAGCGGGTCACGTTTCGGTTCCCGTGCCTGGCGACGAAGACGATCTTCGCCCGGCCGCGGGAAACGCGCCGTGTCGCGCGGACGAGCGGCTCCGGCGCCCGGTAGCGTTCGCCCGTGTCGAAGGCCGCCGCCCCGCGGTTTGGGTTGCTCCGGCGGGCGCTCGGCTGGGTCGAGCGGCGACCCGTGTTCGTGCTCGTCGTCCCGGCCGTGCTCGCGCTCGGTGCGATCGCGGGGCTCGCCGACATCGCCGGCGCCGAGCGAATCGACCGCGCGGCGCGCCACCTCCACCCCGCCTGGCTCGCTCTCTGCTTCGGTGGGGAGCTCCTCTCGTACGCCGGCTACGTCCTCGCCATCCGCGATACGGCGAAAGTCGACCAGGGGCCGCAGCTCAGCTTCGGCCATTCGATCCGCGCGGTCATCGGCGGCTTCGGCGTCTTCGCCGCGACGCGGACGAGCGGCGGCTTCGCCGTCGACTACTGGGCGCTGAGGACCGCCGGCGAGGACCGCGAGGGCGCCGTCGCGCGCGTCCTCGCGCTCGGCGCGCTCGAGTACGCGGTGCTCGCGCCCGCGGCGCTGTGCGCGGCGATCGCGATCCTCGTCGACGGCGAGGACATCTCCCTCGGCCTGACGCTGCCGTGGCTCGCCGTGATTCCGGGCGCCCTCATCGCGATCTGGATCACCTCGCCCGGACGCGCCCGCCGCTACGCGACTCACGACCCGGGAGCCGGCCGGGTCCGCGGGGGCTTCGCGCACTCCGTCGCCGGTCTCTCGATGCTCCGCAGGATGCTCGTTGCCCCGCCGCGCGAGCACGGCCTCGGCCTGCTCGGCACTGCGGCGTACTGGGCCGGCGACATCGCATGCCTCTGGGGAGCGCTCCAGCTCTTCGGCAACCCGCGCCTCTCGACCCCCGCGCTCATCATCGGCTACGCGACCGGCTACGTGCTGACGAGGCGCTCGCTCCCCGCGGGCGGCGCGGGCGTGGTCGAGATCGCGCTCACGTTTGCCCTGCACTGGGTGGGTTTTCCGTTCGTGCGCGCGCTGCTCGGGGTCGTCGTCTACCGTCTCTTCAACCTCTGGCTGCCGATCGTCCCGGCCCTCGCAGTGCTCCCGGATGTGGACGAGCTCAGGCGCAACTTCGACCAGGCCGAACGCGAAGTCGAAAGCTGACCCTCTCCCAGGTTCCCCTTTTCGGGGGATCACCAGGGGGTGAAAGGACGAGAAACTAAGCTGGATGCGGCATCTCAGTGCGGCTGCCGCGGTCCCTTCGACCGCCGAGAACGGCTACCAGGAGTCGGCGGCCGCGCGTTCCGCGGCGCTCGTCCAGTCGTACCGCCAGCTCGCCGACGTCTTCCACGACATCCTCTCGGAGCACAGCCTCGACAACCTGCTCGAGCGGATCGCGGACACCCTCGCGGAGCTCGTCCCCCACGACACGCTCTCGATCTACCAGGCCGACGAGGCGCAGACGATCTTGATCCCCGTCTTCGCGCGCGACAAGTGGGCGGACAACATCCTCAGCGACCAGTCCAACTTCGGCGAGGGCATCACCGGCTGGGCCGCGCTCCATCGCGAGCCGGTGCGGACGAACCAGGCCCACCGTGACCCCCGCCGGAAGACGGTGCCGGGAACGCCGGCCGACGAGCCGGAAGCGCTGATCACCGTCCCCCTGATCGCGCGCGACCTGGTCAAGGGGATGCTCAACATCTACCGCCTCGGCGAGGACGCGTCGTTCGGCGACGACGAGTTCGAGCTCGCGACCCGCTTCGCCGACGCGGCCGCGCTGGCACTCGACAACGCGCAGATCAGGACGCGGCTCGAGTACCAGGCCCAGACCGACTCGCTCACCAGCCTCTACAACCACCGCTACTTCCACGAGCGCCTGCGCGCCGAGCTGACCCGCGCGAGCAGGACGCGGGACTCCGTCGCGGTGCTGATGCTCGACATCGACGACTTCAAGCGGGTCAACGACGTCTACGGCCATGGGACCGGCGACCAGGTGCTTCGCGACCTCGCCGATCTTCTTCGCAGCGCGCTGCGCGGCTCGGACGTCGTCTGCCGGCTCGGCGGCGAGGAGTTCGGCGTCGTGATGCCGTCCTGCGACGCGGCCGACGCACTCAGCCTCGGCCGTCGGCTGACGGACGCGCTCGACCAGGTCGACTTCGGCCCGGCCGGCAAGATCACCATCTCGGTCGGGATCTCGCAGGGGCCCGAGCACGCGATGAACCCACGCGAGCTCGTGGCCTGCTCCGAGGCCGCGATGATGACTGCGAAGGCGCGCGGCAAGAACCAGATCGTGCTCTTCGAAGAAGGCGCCGCCGAACGGCCCGAGAGCCCCTCGGTGCACGTGCGCGACGTCCGCTCGATCGCCCACCTCAAGATGCTCCAGGGCCTCGCCGGCAAGCTCAACCGGCTCAACGACGTGCGCGAGATCGGCGGCGTGATCGCCGACGAGCTCCGGCTCCTGATCGATTACCACAACTGCCGCATCCTCGTGATCGAGGGCGACGAGCTCGTGCCGATCGCGTTCCGCGGCGAGCTGATCACGCGGAGCGGTGAGCAGGTCGACTTCCCGCGCAGCAAGGTGGGCGACGGCATCACCGGCCGCGCCGCCACGACGGCCGAGGCGCAGCTTGTCGCCAACACGCTCGAGTGCGAGTACATGGTGATGATCCCCGGCACGCACGCGATCGAGGAGTCGCTGGTCGCGGTGCCGCTCTGCTACGGCGCACGCGTGATCGGCGTCGTCGTGATCTCGAAGCTCGGCGTCGACCAGTTCGACGAGGACGACGTCCGGCTGCTCGAGGTGCTCGGCGGGCACGCCTCGGTCGCACTG
>VAXM01000026.1:24935-26302 GCA_005883335.1 Actinomycetota bacterium | reverse complement strand
CGGTTCCGAGCTGGAAGATCCAGATAGGCTCGTCGAAGTCCTTCAGCCGGTGCTCCCCCAGATCGAGTAACACTGCGTCGGTCGGCTCGAGCCCGGCCCGGGTCGGCCCCGAGAGGAGCACTTGCCCGCCGTGGCCGGCGGCCGCAATCCGCGCGCCGAGGTGGACATCGAGCCCTACGTAGCCCTCGTCCGTGAAGGCGGGCTCACCGGTATGGAGGCCCATCCGCACCCGGAGCGGGCCTCCCGCGAGTGCGTCGGTGCCTGCCTGCGCCGCGTCCAGCGCAGCCGTCGTGTCGGCGAAGGCGTAAAAGAAGGCGTCGCCCTGGGTATCGACCTCCACGCCGCCGCGCGCCGCGAAGGCCTCGCGCAGCGCGCGCCGGTGGTCCGCCAGCACTTCGGCGTAGCCGTCGCCGAGCTCGCGCAGCAGCCGTGTCGAGCCCTCGACGTCGCTGAAGAGGAACGTCACCTTTCCGCGCGGCAGCTCGCGCATGCCGTAGATGATCCGACACAAGTGGCGTTGCGCCTAGGTGGAACGGGCGGGCCGCATCTTGTACGGCTCGCAACGAAGTGTTATAGATCGACTAGCTGCGGTCTGATTGAACGTCGGAGGGGAGGGGCACCATGCGGCGGCTCGTCATCTTTGCGTCTTTCGCGATCCTGCTGACCCTTGGCTTCGCGCCGTCGGCGAGCGCCGCGATCGCCACCACCGACCTCGCCCACGGGGTTACGCCTGCCGGTCTCGCGAACACCCTCACCGGCGGCGGGCTGTCCGTCTCCAATGTCACGTACACCGGCGCCAACGACGCCGGCGGGACGTTCACGGGCGGAGCCACGCCGATCGGCTTCGAGAGCGGCATCATTCTCAGCTCCGGTGACATCGCGAACGTCGTCGGGCCGAATGTCTCCGACGGCATCACGACCGATAACGGCCAGGCCGGCGACGCAGACCTGACGACGCTCGCAGGCGACCAAACCTACGACGCGGCCGTCCTCCAGTTCGACTTCGTCCCGACAACGAGCACGATCTCCTTCGACTACGTCTTCGCCTCCGACGAGTACAACGAGTTCGTCTACCAGGGGTTCAACGACGTCTTTGCGTTCTACGTGAACAGCACGAACTGCGCGACCGTGGGCAACCCGCCGGTCCCGGTGTCGGTCGACACGATCAACAACGGCAATCCGTACGGCACGCTGCCGAACTCGCACCCGGAGCTCTACCGCAACAACGATCTCGACGACGGCGGCGGCGCAATCGACACTGAGATGGACGGGCTGACGACCGTTCTCACCTGCGTCGCAAGCGTGAACGCAAACGTCCCGAACCACGCGAAGCTCGCAATCGCGGACACCTCCGATTACATCCTCGA
>VAXM01000026.1:0-24924 GCA_005883335.1 Actinomycetota bacterium | reverse complement strand
CCTCCGCCGCCGCCGCCTCCTCCGCCTCCTCCGCCTCCGCCGCCGCCGCCTCCTCCGCCGCCTCCACCTCCGCCACCGCCTCCACCGCCGCCGCCGCCTCCTCCGCCGGCGGCGAAGTGCCACGTGCCGAACGTCGTCGGCAAGCTGCTTTCCAAGGCGGTCGTACAGATCGCGCATGCGCACTGCAGGCCGGGCCGGGTGATCCGCGTGCCCTCGAGCAAGGCGCGCAAGAACCACGTCCTCGCGCAGAAGCCCTTGCCCGGGAAGACACTCAAGCAGGGCGCCAAGGTCAACCTGACCGTCGGCAAGGGCCCGAAGAAGAAGTAAGAAGTAGGCCCGGGAGGGCCCGACGAAACCTAGTCTGTGCCGTCGGGCGAGGTTCCGCCAACCCTCCTAGCTAGTGCCGGCGGTGGCGGATCCAGTGGCCGAGCTGGCCCAGCGTGATCACGCCGGCGAAGACGAGGCCGACGACCAGCATCGCCTCGATCACCTTCTTGCCTTCTTCTGCCGCGGTTGCGGCTAGGACCAGAGGTGCCATCGCGGCCGCGACTTTAACCGACTCGACTACGGTGAGCGGCCAGCGCGCGTTCCACCTCGGAGCCGGCGGCAGACCAGGCTGCGCGGGCGTCCGAGCCCTCGCCGAGTGTGGACGCCGTTGCCGCCCAGGCCTCGCCGTCGCCCGGGAGGCCGTCGGCCTGCAGCTGGGCGCAGCGCGAGATCAGCGCGGCTAGATCGGCAACGGCCTCAACCGTCCCGGCCTCCGCGACGCGAACGAGCCCGTGCGCGTAGAGGTAGTCGCCGAGCAGGAGCGCGGTGTCGCCGTCGGCCGGCGCGAACAGGCGCGGTGTCCCGTAATGGAGTAGGTAGCCCTCGTAGATCGTCTCCAGGCCGAGCGCGTAGCGCTCCTCGGCGAGCGGCGAGAAGACGGGCTCCTCCTCACGTTCGCCGGCCGGGCGCAGCGCGTCTGCCCAGAGGCCGCTCTCGCCTGCCGCCTCGCGAGCGATCGTCTCCCAGACGCTCGCGGTTACAACCAGGCTGCGAGCTCCTTCGTCCAGTACGAGACGACGAGGTCGGCGCCCGCCCGGACGATCGCGGTCAGCGACTCCAGTGCTGCGGCGCGCTCGTCGATCCAGCCGCGCGCCGCGGAGGCCTTTAGCATCGCGTACTCGCCGGAGACGTTGTACGCGCCGACCGGCAGGTCGAAGCGCTCGCGCACGGCGCGGATCACGTCGAGATTCGGCAGCGCCGGCTTGACCAGGAGCGCGTCGGCGCCTTCCTGGACGTCGAGCTCGCACTCGCGCAGCGCCTCGCGGACGTTGGCGGGGTCCATCTGGTAGCCGCGCCGGTCGCCGAACGCAGGCGCCGAGTCGACCGCGTCACGGAACGGCCCGTAGAACGCCGAGGCATATTTCGCCGCGTAGGAGACGATCGGGATGTGCGCCTGGCCGGCGTCGTCGAGCGCCGTGCGGATGGCTGCCACGCGGCCGTCCATCATGTCGCTCGGGCAGACGACGTCGGCGCCTGCTTCGACATGGCTGACAGCGGTGCGGGCGAGCAGCTCGAGCGCGGCGTCGTTGTCGACATCGTCACCGTCGAGCGGCCCGCAGTGGCCGTGCGAGGTGTACTCGCAGAGGCAGACGTCCGTCGTCAGGACGAGCTCGCGCGAGGTCTCCCGCAGCACGCGAAGGGCCCGCTGGATCACGCCGTCGTCGTCCCAGGCGCCCGACCCCTCGTCGTCCTTCTCGTCCGGGATGCCGAAGAGCATCACCGCGCGAACGCCGAGCCGCTCGAGCTCGGCGGCCTCGGCGGGAAGATCCTCGACGGCGAGTCGGCCGAACGGCGGCAGGTCGGGGTTCGGCTCCGTCCGCGGGCCGACGAAGAGCGGGTAGATGAAGTCGTCGAGGTTCAAGCGCGTCTCACGAACCAGCGAGCGCAGACGGTCGCTGCGGCGCAGACGGCGAAGCCGGGTTGCGGGGAAGCTCACGCCAACAATCTACGCGCTCCCAGGCGGGCGAGCGTCCCGAAGATCCCGCCCAGCACGAGGAGCCAGACCGCCTGGCGAACGACCTGGCCCCAGGGGCTCAGGTCGAAGAGCGCCGAGCGGAAGAACTGAAACGCGTGCGTGAACGGCAGCGCGCTCGACGCCCAGCCCGCGGGCGGGACGATCTCCGACGGGATCAGCCCGAGGAACACGATCGGCAGGACGACGAGCAGCGCGACGAGCGAGGCCGAGCGCGCCTCGCGCGCAAGCGCGCCCAGGAGCGCGCCGAGAGCGCCGAGCGACCCGCCGGCCAGGAGCAGGCCGAGCACGAGCAGCGGCAACCGCCGCCACGGCTCGCCGCCCGTCACGCCCCCGACCTGGATGATCACCCCGAAGGCGACCGCGATCGCCATCCCCAGGACGAGGGCGAGCGCGGCCGCCAGGGCGACCTTCGCCCAGACGAGGTGGCCGAGCCCGACGAGCCCGCGCGCCAGCCGGCCGATCACGTTCTCGTCCCGCTCGGCCGCGAGCGAGCCGGCGGCCAGCATCAGCGTCAGGAACGTGATCGTCAGTGCGAGCGCGTACGCCTGCACGTTCGCCGAGAGCACCCAGGTACGGCCGCGGGTGGACGCGTAGACGGGCTCGATCGGGTTCGCCGTCGCCTTCAGCGCGTCGCCCGTGTTGGCGAGCGCGAGGCGCGCGTCGTGGATGAAGTCCTCCAGCTTGCGCACGCGCGCCGTCTGCGGCATGCGCGCAAGCACGCGCTGCGAGCGCTCGAGCCCGAGGACGCTGATCGGCCGGCCGAGGAACGTGCCGCTGCCGCCGTGGAGGATCAGCGTCACGTAGCTGAGGTTGGTGCCGATGTAGGCTTGCTGGAGCTGGCGGTTGAGCGAGTAGATCAGCGCCTGCACCTGCTGGTCGACCCGCGAGGAGATCGTGCCTCGGGAGAGCTGGATCTCGAGCTGCGGGCTGCGCACCATCTCCTTGAGCGTCGCGATGAAGCCAGGCGGGACCGTCACGACCGCGACGACCTTTCCGTTCTTCAGTTGATGCGCCGCCTCTGCCGGCGAGAGGCGCACAAGCTGCACGTTCTTGCTGACCTGATCGATCGTCTTGTCGACGTGGAAGCGGTGGCCGCCGATCACGACCGTCGGCGGCAGGTTGTCCTCGTCCACGAGCGCGACGCGAGGCTTCGAGCTCGCGTAGCTCGCGACGAGGCCGACGAGCACCGCGATCGCCAGCGGGTAGGCGAGCAGGATCCCGAGCAGCAGCGGCGACCTGCGCAACACGAGCGCGTCCTTCCGCAGTAGCAGCCAGATCCGATTCATGCGAACAGAGTGTCTGCCTGCGAGCGGTCGTAGTCGTCGGCGGACCCGTCGAAGACGAGCCGCCCGTCACGCAGCGCCGCAACGCGGTCGGCGTAGTGCCGGATCTCGTCGAGGTTCTGCGTCGCAAAGGCGAACGCGCCGCCCGCATCGCGGAGCGCCGTCGTCCGCTCCCAGAGCCGTCGCCGCTGCTCGGGGTCGAGGGCGGCCGTGGGCTCGTCGAGTAGCAGGACGTCGGGTCGGCCGAGGAACGCAATCGCGAGATTCAGCCGCTGGCGGTTCCCGACGGAGAGGTTCGCGCTCGGGGACGCTTTGCCGGGCAGGTCGAACGCCCGGAGCAGCCGGGCCGCAGCCTCTTCCGGCTCGGGCTCGCCCTCGAGCCGCGCGAAGAGCTCCAGGTTCTCGCGCGCGGAGAGCCGCCCGTACTGGGCCGGACGCTGCGGCGCCCAGCCCACGCGAATGCCCTTGCGGCGCTCGATCCCCCCCATGCTCGGCTCGAGCGCGCCCGCGAGCAGCGCGAGCAGCGTCGACTTGCCCGCGCCATTCGGCCCGACGAGCGCCAGTCCCTCCCCGGGCGAGATCGCCAGGTCGACAGGCTCGAGCGCGATCGTCTGCCCGAACCTGCGGCCCGCCCCCCGGGCTGAGAGCAGCAGCTGCTCCGAGCTCACCGGCTGGCTGCCGCGGGTGGATCTGGCGGAGGCACGGGTGCCATCGTCCGTGTCTCTTCCACCTCCACCTCGACCGGAACCTTCCCGCCTTCCCGCCACGACTCGAACGTCACCCGCTCGCCGAAGAACTCCCAGATCGCCCGACTCGCAGCCAGCAGCGGCAGGGAGATGAGCGCCCCCGGAAGTCCGTAGATCTCGCCGCCCGCCAGCAGCCCGAAGATCACCAGCAGCGGGTGCAACCGCAGCGCGCTCCCCATCACGTTCGGCACCACGACGTGCCCCTCGACCTGGTGGATGCCGAGGAAGAGCAGCACGACCCAGAGGGCGGCGATCGGGTGCACGACCAGCTCGTAAAGGAAGGGCGGGATCGCGCCGAGCCAGGGGCCGACGTAGGGGAGCAGCTCGGTGATCGCCACCCAGGCGCCGAAGAGGACCGCATAGCGGTCGGCGCCGGGCGCCCAGCCGATCGTGCCCAGCAGCCAGAGGCCGAGGCCGGCGCTCGTCCCGATGATCAGCGATAAGAGCACCTGGCCGCGGACGTAGCTCGCCAGCGAGCGCTCGATCCGCGTCAGCAGGGACGAAGACCCTGGCGTGGGTGGGAAGCGACGGTCCACCACCCGTCGTAACCGCGGCATGTCGAGCAACATGTAGATCGAAACCACGATCACCAGCACGAGGCTGAAGAGGAACTTGATCGTGCCGATCGCCGCGCCCTCGACGAAGTCGATCACCTTGCCCGTGTACTTCGAGACGTCGTGCTTGCGGATCCGGTTGACGAGGTCGTGGCCCTGCTTCTGGACCTTGACCCCGCCGAGGTGGTGCGCGCTCAGCCAGTGCTGGAGGCGGTCGACGTCGCGGTACGCGTGGGTCTCGTAGGGGCGTCCGTGAGCGACCGTAAAGTAATCGTCCACGCGGCTCGCGCTCGACTTCGTCTCGTTGATGACCACGGTGCCGAGCGCGGCGCCCGCGCCGATGACGATGGCCGCGAACGTCAGGTACACGATCGCGACGCCGAGCCCGCGTGGAATCCAGACCCGGGTCAGCCCGCGCACGAGCGGGTTGAGCAAGAACGCGATCAGGGCCGCAACGAGGAAGAGGAAGACGACGTGACGGGCCGCGCCGGCAACCACCCACAGCAGGAGCAGCAGCAAGGGGAGACCGACGAGCTGAATCCAGCGCGGGATCTGGAGCCTCGCGGCCTCGGCAGGAGGCCCGGCCATGCGCGCCATCGTAGCGCGCAGGTCGTACAGCTCCGGACGACCAAGCCGCCGGCCTGGGACTGGGACTTCGAGGTCGACGGCGCGCTCGCCCTGGACCGCCGGACCGCGTTGCAGGTGGAGGCGAGCTTCGTTACGGTGCCGCGGATGCCTCCGACCCCCGGGCACGCATTGGCCGTGCGACGACGGCGGACAGAGCGAGCCGCCGCGCGCCGGAAGAGGCGACTGGTGGGCCTGCTCCTGCTTGCCGCGGTCGCGCTCATCACCCTGCTCCTGACCGCTTTCGGGTCGGGGAACGCGGCGGCGCCTGTGCGCACAACGGCGCCCGCGCCGGCGACCCGCCTGCTTCCGTCCGGCCCGCCGCAGCCGCAGGTCGTTGCGATGTGGGAGTCGCTCCGGCTCGAGCTGCCGATCGCGCAGGGGCGGGTCACGGCGATCGGCTACCACGCGTCCGGCGACGGCGCGCTCGCGCTCGATCCCGTCGGCCACCAGGTCAACCAGGGCCTCGTCAGCCGCATGGCGCGACACCTCTTCGGCGGCGGCGCGACCGGCCTGCGGTACTACGTCCTCGACGGCGGCACCGGCCCCACGACCGCCGCGCTCGACGTCGGCGCTGCGCCCGGGACCGACGTCTACTCGCCGGTCGACGGCACGATCGTCGGGATCACGCCGTACATCCTCGACGGGAAGCACTACGGCGCCCGGATCGACATCCGGCCGAGCGGCAACCCGTCGATCGTCGTCTCGCTCACCCACCTCGCGCCCGACCCGAGCCTGACCGTCGGTTCGCCCGTGGCCTCCACGACCTCGAAGGTCGGCACGGTGGTCGACTTCGCGGGCGTCGAGCACCAGGCCCTCTCGCGCTACACCCCGGACGCCGGGAACCATGTCTCGGTCTCCGTCCACCCAGCGGCAGCGCTGTCCTTTCCGTAGATAGTCGCGTGAAGATCCTCTTCATCGCCGACGTCTTCGGCGCGCCCGGCCGTGCGGCCGTCGAGGAGCGCCTGGCCGGTCTGAAGGAAGAGCTCGGAGCCGGCTTCTGCATCGTCAACGCCGAGAACGTCGCCGACGGCGCGGGCGTAACTCCACGCCTCGCCGATCGGCTTCTGGCGGCGGGCGCGGACGTGCTCACGCTCGGCAACCACGTCTGGCGGAGGCGCGAGATCGTGCCGTACCTCGACAGCTCCGACCGCATCGTCCGGCCGGCGAACCTCGGGATGGGCTCGCCGGGGCGCGGGCTCGCGGTCGTCGAGGCCGCGGACGGCACACCGGTGGCCGTCGTGAATCTGCAGGGGATCCTCTTCATGACGACTCCGGTGAGCCCGTTCGAGCTCCTCGACGACCTCGTCGAGCAGGCCCGGGCCGCCGCGAAGATCGTCGTCGTCGACTTCCACGCCGAAGCGACGAGCGAGAAGGTCGCGGTCGCGCGGTTGCTCGACGGCCGCGCCACCGCCGTGATCGGGACGCACACGCATGTCCAGACGAGCGACGCGCGGGTTCAGCCCGGCGGGACCGCAGCGATCACCGATGCGGGCATGACCGGCCCCCACGACTCGGTGATCGGCGTCAAGGCCGACCTCGCGATCGGACGGATGCGCACGGGAATGGGGGTCCGCTTCGAGCCGGCCGCCGGCGGCGTGCGGATCGAGGGCGTGGTCGTCGAGTGCGACGCCGAGGGCCGAGCCCTCAGCTGCGAGCCGCTGCGGGTTCCCGTTCCCTGACGAGTAGGGTGGCTAGGAGCGTGAGAAGGGTCAGGTCTCGCGCGACGACGAGCCAGGACGGGAACGCTGCGAAATGCAGCGCGAGGTCCCAGTAGCGAATCGGGAACCAGAGCTGCGTCAGGACGAGCGCCAGCCCGAGAAGCGCCGAGGCGACAAGCCCGCGGCGACCCCGCACGAGCGGCACGAGCGGCAGCAGCCAGATCAGGAACTGCGGCGAGAGCACCTTGTCGAAGGCCACGAACGCGGTCACCGAGGCCGCCGAGTAGCGGACGAGGCGCTCGCGCGAAGCCGGGCCTCTCGCCGCCGCCGTCCAGATGCCGAGCAGCGTCGCGACGAGCAGCACGCTCTCGACCGCGCCAAGCGTGCGGGGCAGCGACCCGGCGAGGTTCTGCGAGCCGTGGCTCGTGACCATCGTCAGGTGGAGGTCGCCGAGCTGATGGGCGGCGAGCATGACCGCGGAGCCGAGGCTCTCGATCTGGAGCGGCCGGCTCGCCTGGCGGTGGATGCTCGACCAGACGCCGTGCGGCGAAAGCGCGATGAACGGCACGACCACGACCGCAACGGCGGCGAGCGAACAGCCGAGGCACACGAGCGCCTCGCGCCGGCCGCGCGTGCGCCAGACATACGCGAGGGCGGGCGGGATCAGGACTCCAGGAAAGATCTTCGCGGCCAGCCCGAGCCCGAGCGCCGCGAAGCCGAGACGGTTACGGCCCGCGAGGACCGCGGCCAGTCCCGCCACCGCGAGCCCGGCCGGCCAGAGGTCGTAGCGGTAGATCAGCACCGAGCCCAGCGCCAGCGGCGCGAGCGCGAAGAAGCCGAGCGCCGCGGCGAAGCGCCGTGGAGGCGCTCGGAGCGCCCGCAGCCCCCAGGCCATCGCCAGCAGCGCACCGGCTGCGCAGAGCCCCATCAGGATCTGGAACTCGCGGTTGTAGCGGCTGAAGCCCGGCCGGTCGACCGCCGGCAGCACGAACATCGGCAGCGCGCCGGGCGGATACTCGATGCGGAAGTCGCGGTACGGCACCTTCCCGTGCGCCATCGCGATCCCGTACCGGTGGTAGCCGAAGGTGTCGAGGATCAGGCGGCGCTGGTAGAAGCCGAAATGGAGCAGCGTGAACGAGACCAGGAAGAGCCCAAGAGCCGCGTAGACGACTCTCCAGGGCTCAGTCGACGCCGACCAGCTCCGGGCGATGACGTTCACGGGGCTCCGGTATGGCGGCGGGCTCGCGGTGCGGCGCGGGAGCGAGCACAGCGAACGCCGCGAAGGGGAAGAACCACGGCAGGTACAGGTAGGACCAATGCGTCAGCACGAGCTCGAAGCCGAGCAGCAGCGCGGCGGTGAGCGCGGCGAGCTGGAGCGGCGACTTCCGGCGCGGCACGAAGTAGGCCGCGACCGCGCCGATTACGAGCAGGACCTCGAGCACGCGCTGGAGCACGTGCAGATCCGGCAGGCCCGCGTGGTACTGCCGCCAGTCCCAGATCGAGAACGGCGAGTCGCGGCGGACCTGCCAGCTGATCGTCCGCTTCCAGAACTCCTCCACGGCCCCGATCGGATGCGGCTCGAGCAGCAGGATCGAGAACGCGGCCAGGGTGGCGACGGCGAACCCCGCGACGAACACGGCCTTCGCCCGGGGCCGCCTGAGCCCTTCCGGGTACGACGCCCAGAGCGGCGCCACGATCAGCGGCGCGAACTTGGTCAAGCCCGCCAGAGCGGCGGCCGCCCCGCGCGCGAACGGCGAGGTGACCAGCCAGAAGCCCCAGATCAGGAAGAGCGGCGGCAGCGCGTCGTTCGTGTTCGAGCTCGAGACGTACTGCGTGAAGGGATACGCAACCCAGGCGAACGCAAGTGTCGCGGCGAGCGGTGTCCCGCCGAAGCGGAGGCCGACGAGCGCGAGGCCGAGCAGGCAGAGCAGGTCGAAGCCGATCGCGGCGAAGTGCGCGGCCGGAAGATCGTCCCACTTGCCGGTCCAGCCGAGGGCGAGGTAGCCGGGCAGGTAGGCCTCGTAGGCGACCGGCCCGTAGGTGTCCCCTTGCGGATTCGCGGACTCGCAGCGTCCGTTCGTCTGGACACGCTCGCGGATCTCGCCGTCGGTGTCCGCAGGGCCGCACGCCTTGAGGGCGTCCTCGACCGGGAAGTGCCCGTACGGCGACTGGCCGTGGGCGATCCGGTCGGCGCCGACGACCCCCGAGTAGCCGACGTCGATCACGTTCGACGACTGCACGTTGAGCCCGACCCGGAACCCGGCGGCGAAGATCGTTGCGGCGGCAAGCAGCCACACCGGCCACACCGGGACGGAAGCGGTGCCGAGCCGCCCGCGCCAGCCGCTCCAGATCATCCGGCCGAGCAGGTAGACGAGCGGCGGGTAGGCGAGCGGAACGCTCGTGAAGACGTCGCCGCGGTTGAAGTACCAGAGCGAGACCGAGAACGACAGCAGGGCGAGCAGGTCGAGGTTGCGCATGCTCAGCGGCCGGCGCAGGTCGGCGAGGCCGAAGAAGAAGAGTGCGCAGAAGCCGAGCCAGATCCCGGCGCTGTTGATCTCCTTGCCGCCGAAGGCGCCCGGGTAGCCGCGCGCCATCTTCCACGCGACCTGCGGGCCGGTCCAGGCGTCGGTGACAGCGCCGCTGTGGTCGTCGACGTGTCCGGTCGCGATCTCGCCTGCCTTGCCCCACCAGACCTTGACCGTCCAGCTCCCATTCTTGTAGGTGGTCTCGGTCGTGCGGCCGGTCCTGGGGTAGCGGTCGAGCCACGAGGCGACCTTGCCGTACCGGAGGAAGATCCGCGTCACCTCGGTCTTCGCGAGGCGCGGCTCGGGCGGGCGCAGCGAGGGAGCGAGCTTGGGGGGCTTGTCCGCCGCGAGGGCCGCCGGGACCACGAGCGCCAGCGCGGCTAGAGCCAGGACTAGCGCCGGTGGCTTATTCGAAAGCTCCACAACTTGTTGCCCACGAAGTTCAATGGCGTCACCAGGACGATGGCGATCGCCTGTGACAGCACCTTGTCGATCCCGAGCCCGATCATGGCGCTCAGCAGGATCAGGTTGACGCCGTAGGCGAAGAGCGCCACGACCAGGAAGCGCAGGCCCTGCCAGCCGACATGGCCGCGCTGCGCGTGGAATGTCCAGAGCCGGTTCCATAGGTAGTTGTTCGTCACCGCGACCACGAACGAGCAGGTCGCGGCCACCGCGTAGTGGAGCCCGGCGCTCTTCAGCAGCGCCGTGTAGACCGCCAGGTTGACCACGTATCCGGTGGCGCCGACGGCCGAGAACTTCGCGAGCTGCACCCAGTTGTGCGGCGCTCGCAGCGCGCGCCCCGCACGGGTGCGCGCGAGCGCGTCAGCCGGGGAAAAGGCCATCGGAGCGCCGAGCCTAGCGGACGCGAAAGCCGGTTTCGCCGACCGGCTCCTCAGGCTCGACCTCGACGTCGTCGACCTGGGCACCACCCGGCCCGCGGCGGCACCAGTCGACCAGCGAGTGGACGCGCTCCTCCTCGCCCTCGAAAGCCGCCTCGACGCTTCCGTCCTCTGCGTTGCGGATCCAGCCCGCGATCCCGAGGGACTCGGCCCGTTGCTGCGCCTCAGCCCGGAAGAAGACGCCTTGCACGCGGCCGAGGATCCGGACCCGGAGGCGCGTGATGCTCATCCCGCAAAGCCCTCCTCGCCGACCAGCGGGACGAAACGGCACGGAACCGAGTGCACGACCGCCGGGCCCTCCGGGCTGCGGACGATCACCTCGAGCCGCTGCGCGCGCGGGCCGCCCACCGGGACAACGAGGCGACCGCCGGGCCGCAACTGCTCGTAGAGTGTCTCGGGAAGGCCGGGCGCAGCAGCGGCGACCGCGATCCCGTCGAAGGGCGCGCGGTCGGGGACGCCGAGGCTGCCGTCACCGACCTGCACCTCGACCTGGTCGTAGCCGGCCGCGGCGAGGTTTGCGCGAGCCTGCTCCGCGAGCTCCGGGATCCGCTCGATCGTCACGACCTCCGCGCCGACCTCTGCTAGCACCGCCGCCTGGTAGCCGGAGCCCGTGCCGACGTCGAGCACCTTGTGCCCCGGCCGGACCGAGAGCGCCTCGCAGATCCGCGCCACCATGTACGGCTGCGAGATCGTCTGCCCCGCGCCGATCGGGAGGGCCGCGTCGTCGTAGGCGCGGCGCCGCTCGGGCTCGGGGATGAACAGCTCTCGCGGCACGCGCTCCATGGCCCGGAGGACGTTCTCGTCGACGATGTCGCGCGCGCGAAGCTGGCGCTCGACCATGTCGCGGCGCTCGTCAGGCTGCTGCATGCGCGGCACGCCCATAGGGCAGCTCGACGCCGAAGTGCTCGATCGCGAGCGGCGCGATGTCGACGATCCGCCGCGGAAGGCGGTCCCCGAGCCCGACGGTCAGCATGGGAACCTCCGAGTCGCCGAGCTCGAGCGAGCCGTGGCTGCCGCCGCCAAGGTGGCTGCGCCCCGCGAGATCGGTGAGCTCGACACCGACAGGCGGAGAGACGATCAGCTCGCCCGCATTCGGGTTCGCGAGCGCGCACCAGGCTCGCTCGAGCGCGTCGGGCTGGTCGAGCAGGGTCTCGTCGCCGCTCGTCTCCCAGCCTCCGGCGGTCGGCCTGAAGCGAAGCTCTTCGCCGTCGCGCCGCGCGATTACCTCGTCGCCTTCCCGGTAGAGGACGACTTCAGCGGCAGGACTACCGTCGAGGCGCCGAGCCAACGACGCGGCGTCCCGTCCGTAGACCATCCCCGCGCGGTTCGAGGCGGTGACGACGACGTCATCGACCCCGGCGAAGCTCGCCTGCAGGGAGGCGACGCGCTCGACCGGCGTCTGGCCGTGATCGGAGCAGACGATCACCGCGTACCGCTCGAGAAACTCGTCCGGGCCGCCGGCCGCCTCGATCAGCGCCCCGATCGCCGCGTCGCTGCGCGTGAGCGCCTCCCGAGTGGCGCCCGGCCCGAGCACGTGCGAGGCGAAGTCGTAGTCGGGCAGGTAGTAGAAGAGGAAGTCGAAGCCGTCGCGGGTCACGAGCCAGCGCCCGACCGCGGCGGCATAGGCGTCGATCGACCCGGCCGAGCGGCCGAAGACCGCGACGGGGGCGCCGGTCACGTCCGACTCGAAGAGGTTGTAGAAGAAGAAGCGCTTCGGCCCGTAGGCGGGGCGGGCGAGACCGGGGAGCAGCGAGCGATGGCGGGTGCGCCCGCGGTAGCACGTGACGTTCACGGCGGCCGCCGTCAGGCCCGCGTCCTCGAGCGCCTCGTAGACCGTCACAGCCTCCGGCCCGAGGTGCTGCTCGTTCATGTTGAAGATCGCGTCGAGGATCGAGCGCCGCGTGCCGGCCGCGCGGATCGCGGCAAACGAGGAGCCGTACTCGACGACGCGGCGCTCGCCGCGGTGGTACCAGACAAGGTGGGGGATGTGGTGCACGTCCGGGTGCGCGCCGGTTGCGATCGACGACAGGCAGACCGGGGTCAGCGACGGGAAGGTGGAGACGCCGCGGCCGTAGCGCCCGTGCGCGGCCAGGAAGGCGAGCGCGGGTGCCGCTCCAGTCTCGACCGCGTCCTCGAAGACATCGGGCGTGAGGCCGTCGATGACAACGAGGATCAGCTTCTTCCGGTCGGGCATTAGTCGCGCGCGAGGCTGCGGAGCCCTGCGTAGCGGCCGGGACGTCGACGCTGCGCGCGCACGGCGAGCACCGGGAGCGCTGCGGCCTCGAGGTAGCCGACGGCCGGGACGAACGCGAGCGCGGCGAATCCGAGCGCTGCGACGACGACGAGCGCCGCGGTGCCGCCCCGAGTTCCGCCGCGGCCGAGCGCACCGCCGACGACTGCCCCGGCCGCGACGGCGCCGAGGAAGCCGCCCGCGCCCCCGGACACGGCCTCGTGCCAGCCGCCGATCGCCCAGTAGCCGAGCGCGGCCGAGGCCGCTGCGGCTCCGATCGCGACCACGGCGAGGAGCACACGACGCGGTGCGAGCGCCGCTGACAGCGCGCCGCCGATCGCGATTCCGAGGCCGAGCGAGAGGCCGATTCGGTACCACTCCCACATCCCGGCCAGAGTCTAGAGCCAGCGTCTCGCTTGCTGGTTTAGGGGCCGCTTTGCAGGGAAAAAAGGATCCGTCCAGTGAGCACTGATCCCCGTCCACTCTTGGTCTTCTTCGGCGCCGCGCACTCGGGCCCCGCCAGGCGCATGGAGAGCCTCGTCGCTCACGTCGCCCGCAAAGAGCGGACCCGCCTGCGCGTGACGGAGATCGACGTTGACGAGCAGCCCGAGCTCGCAGAGCGCTTCCGTGTCACGACCGTCCCGACGCTCGCGCTTGTGAAGGACAAGCGCGTCGTCGGCCGGCTCGAGGGCCGCGTCAGCGCTCCGCGCATCGACCAGCTGCTCGAGGCGCATCTCGACGCCGAACTCGCTGCCTAGCCCCCCAGGCGACGGATCACGGCAAGGCCGAACTCGGCGGCGCGCGCGCCGTCGATCACGCGGTGGTCGAAGGTGATCGAGACGAATCCGACGGGGCGGGCGACGACCTGGCCGTCGCTGACCACGGGGCGCTCCGCGATGCGGCCGATGCTGAGGATGGCGACCTCGGGATGGTTGACGATCGGCGTCGTCAGCAGGCCGCCGAGCTTGCCCGCGCTCGTGACGGTGAACGTCGAGCCGCGCAGCTCCTCGGGCGTGAGCGTGCCCTCGCGGGCTGCGTCGGCGAGCCGCTCGACCTCCTTGGTCAGCTCGTCGACGGGGGCCTGGTCGCAGCCACGCACGACCGGGACGACGAGCCCCTGCTCGGTCTGGACGGCGACGCCGATGTCGTAGCGGTCGAGGTAGACGATCTCGCCGCCCTCGAGCCTCGCGTTCAGCTCCGGGAACTCCTGCAGACTCTCCGCGACTGCCTTGAGCGCAAGCGGCACGAGCCGACCCAGGTCGACGTTGCCGAAATCGCACTCCTCGACCCAGGTGACGGGCGGCACCTCCTGGTGCGCACGGGCCATGTGCTCGGCGACGAGCCGGCGGACGCCGCGCAGCCGCTCGCGCCGTCCTTCGGCGACGCTCCCTCCCGCGGCAGCGCGCACGTCCTCCTCGGTCACCCGTCCTTGCGGGCCGGTGCCTTCGACGGCCCCGAGGTCGATGTCGAACTCCTGGGCGAGCCGGCGGACAAGGGGGGTCGCTCGAACCCGGGCATCCGGTTTCTCGGGCGCCGCCGTCTCGGGTGGCTCGGCGCGCGGCTGCTCCTCCGCGGCCGAAGCGCCGTCCTCGCCGATCACGACCAGCACGGTTCCGACCGGGACGACCTCGCCCTCTGCGACGAGGATTCGCGCGACCTTTCCGCCCGCCGGCGACGGGATCTCGACCGTCGTCTTGTCCGTCTGCACCTCGACGAGCGGGTCGTCCTCCGCGATCTCCTGCCCCTCGGAGACGAGCCAGCGCGCGATTTCTC
The DNA here is from genome assembly GCA_005883335.1 of Actinomycetota bacterium. GTDB lineage: Bacteria > Actinomycetota > Thermoleophilia > Gaiellales > Gaiellaceae > AC-32. Next base: position 10,606 of record VAXM01000026.1, on the reverse strand, counting down.
CCTCCGTCAGCCCTTCGCCGAGGTCGGGCAGCTTGAACTCGTACGCCACGGCCGGAATCTAGAGGACGCGCTCGCCTAGGGCGTCGTAAGCCTCGAGGTGCGCAGAGGCCGCAGGGGTGCCGGGGTAGTCAGAGCGGAACAGGCTGAAAATCACCGCGTCGCGCGGCTCGCCTCCGGGAACGGGGTAGAGCCGCCGGCGCAGGCGCGCCTCCTCCGTGTACCCGAGCTTGAGCGGAATCTTCATGCTCCGCTCGTTCGCCGGCTCCGTATGGATTTCGATCCGGTCCGCGCCGCAGACGTCGAATCCGACCCGCGTCAAGGCCGCGCTGACCTCGGTCGCGAGCCCCTGCCCCGCGCGCGACGAGCGGATCCAGTAGCCGATCTCCAAGGCGCCTTCGCCGACGCGCCCGTGCAGACCGCTCCCGCCCACGACCTCCGACTCGTCACGTGAGAAGAGCCCGTAGATGAAGTTCTCGCCGCGGTCGAACTGGCTCCGAAAATCGCGCAGGAGCTGCACCTTCTGCTCCAGCGGCTGCGGCTCCTCGAGCGCCCAGGGCATCCACGGCCGCAGCTCGTCGATGCTCGAGTCGACGGCCTCCTTGAGCGCGGGCGCATCCCGCGGGTCGTAGCAGCGTATGACCACGCGCTCGGTGACGATCCGGTACGGCGCGTCCGTCAGAACTCGAGCAGCCTTCGCGCGGCGTCTACCACGCGCTCGACCGACGGCATGTACGCGTCCTCGATCTGCCAGTACGGATACGGGACGTCGTAGCCGGTCACGCGCACGACCGGCGCCCGCAGGTCGAGCATCGCCTTCTCCGCCAGGATCGCCGCGAGCTCGGCGCCGTAGCCGGCGGTCCGGGGCGCCTCCTGGATGATCACGACGCGACCCGTCTTGGCGGCGGCGGCCAGCAGTGCCGCCTCGTCGAGCGGCTTCAGCGTGCGGATGTCGAGCACCTCCGTGGAGACCTCGTCATCGAGTGCGTCTGCGGCGGCCTCGGCCAGCGGCACCATCGCCCCGTACGCGACGAGCGTGACGTCGGTGCCCTCGCGGACGGTCCGCGCCTCTCCGAGCGGCACGACGTGCTCGCCCTCCGGCACCTCGCCGCGCAGCGTCCGGTAGTGCAGCTTTGGCTCGAGCACGACGACCGGATCGGGATCGCGAATCGCCGCCGCCAGCAGCCCCTTCGCGTCGGCCGGCGTCGACGGGATCGCGACCTTCACCCCGGGCGTGTGCACGTAGTAGGCCTCCGGCGAGTCGTCGTGGAGCTCCGGCGCGCGGACGCCGCCGCCGTAGGGCATCCGCACGACGAGCGGGAACTCCATCGCGCCGCCCGTGCGCCAGCGGTACCGGCCCACGTGCGTGATCAGCTGGTCGAGACAGGGATACGAGAACGCGTCGTACTGCATCTCGCAGACGGGGCGCCAGCCGGCCATGCAGAGGCCGACCGCCGATCCGAGAATCCCGGCCTCGGCGAGGGGCGTGTCGACGCAGCGGTCGGGCCCGAAGCGGTCGCGCAGCCCGGCGGTCGCGCGGAAGACGCCGCCGGCCCGGCCCACGTCCTCGCCCATCACCATCACGTCCGGGTCGCGCTCGAGCTCGACGTGGAACGCGTCGTTGATCGCTTCAACCAATGTGAGCTCAGCCACCGAGCACCCTCCGCAGCTCGGCGAGGTCCTGGTCGAAGGACGCGGGCGGCGAAGCCAATGCATGCGAGAAGAGCAGCGCCGGGTCCGGCGCGGGCTCCGCCTCCGCCTGCGCGATTCCCTCGCGCATCCGCTCCAGAGCCTCCGCGCGCACCGCCTCCGCAGCCTCGTCCGAGAGCAGGCCCAGCCGCCGCAGGTACGCCTCGTAGCGGCCCAGGCATTCCCGCTCCTTCTCCTCCTCCACGCGCGCGGGGTCGATGTACGCAGACGGGTCGTCCGCGGTGGCGTGCGGCGCCGCCCGGTAGGTGACCGCCTCGATGAAGGTCGGCCCGTCGCCCGCGCGGGCCCGCGTCACGGCCTCGCGGGTCGCCTCGTAGACGGCGAGCACGTCGGCCCCGTCGACCCGCACGCCGGGGATCCCGTAACCGACCGCCTTGTCGGCGAGCGTCTCGGCGGCCGTCTGTGCCTCCAGCGGCGTCGAGATCGCCCACTGGTTGTTGTTGCAGAAGAGGATGAGCGGCGCGCGCATCACGGCCGCGAAGTTGGCGCCCTCGTGGAAAGCGCCCTCCGAGGTCGCGCCGTCGCCGAAGTACGCGACCGCACACGCCGACTCGCCGCGCAGCTTCTTCCCCCACGCGAGCCCGGCGGCGTGCGGGACGTGCGTGCCGATCGGGACGCAGATCGAGGCGACATTCCAGTCGGCCGGGTTCCACCAGCCCGTCGGGTGGCCGCGCCACCATGAGAGCACCGTCGAGGCCGGCATCCCGCGCAAGAGCCCGATCGCGGACTCGCGGTAGCTCGGGAAGATCCAGTCCTCGCGCTCGAGCGCGTAGACGGAGCCGGCCTGCATCGCCTCGTGGTTCCAGAAGATCGCGTAGGTGCCGATCCGGCCCTGGCGGTGGTAGACGAGCGAGCGCTCGTCGTAGGTCCGCAGCTGCACGAGCCGGCGGTGCAGCTCGAGGAGGTCGTCCTCGGAGAGCCCTTCGACCTCGCCGTCCGGAACACCCTCGCCGTCGCCGATCACGCGCCGCAGATCCCGCTCAGCAGGGAGAACCTGCGCCATCTTCGGAATCTACCGCGTGTGGGCTCTGATGAACGACCAGACGGTCGCCTTCAGCGACGGGTCCTCGAGCAGGCCCGACCCGTGCGCCGACCCGGGCACGACCTGGACGTGCTTGTCGGCCGAGCCCGCCGCGGCGTAGAGCGAGCGCGCGTCGTCCGAGAACGGCTCGTCGTCCTGCGCCGCCATAAACAACACAGGCGCGTGCAGGTGCGCGACCGATTCGACCCCGCGCAGATAGCCGACCGAGGCCGGCGCGGAGAGGCTGACCACCGCATCCGGCTGGACCGGCAGCGCCGCCCCTGCAACGAGCACGGCCAGCGCCCCGAGCGAGGAGCCCATTACGACGACCTTCTGCGCTCCGGCTCTGCGAAGCACCTCGGTGGCGGCCTCCGCGTCGAGACCGACGCCGTTGAACTCCGAGCCGGCGTCGTACGGCAATACGCGATACCCGGACGCCGCGAGCTCCCTCGCGTACCCGATCCATTCGCAGAGGCTGCCTCCCGAGCCGTGCGCGAGAACGATCCCGACAGGCCCCGCGCCGAGCTGGACTCCCACGAGCGGCCTGTCGTCAGCGGTGAAGAACCGAAGGGCCGCGGCCCGCTCCGCGGGCGATGCACAGAGGTCGCTCACGCGGAGCGGGCGCGCCAGGCGGGCCCGGAGAAAGCGGAGGGTCTCGCGCATGACTGCGCGCGTGCGTGCCGTCCGCGGCCCGAGGTCGAACCCGTGCCGCGCGGTCGCGTTCGTCACGACGCGGACGTCGGCGTGCAGCGCGCCCGCCGCGGCCTCGAAGCTGTCGATCGAGTCGTTGATCCCGGCTCTTTCGTCGCGGCCGGCCTTCACGATCAGCATCGGCGGGACAGTTGCTGGATCGCCGCCGAGGGACGCGTAGTAGACGACGGTGCAGCGCAATGCCGTCAGCTGCGACAGCGTAGGCGCGGTCGAGAACCAGAGGGAGCAGAGCCGCGGCGCATCGATCCCGAGCTTTCGGGCGTGTGCCCGCACGAAGGCCAGCGCGGCCGTGACGTCGCTCTCGGAGCGGATGTCGACCGCGACCGCGGACATCCCGGAGGCCGCGATCAGCTGAGCCCAGCCGATCTTTTGCGCCGAGTGCCTGCCACCGCCGAGGAGCACCGCGGGGAGCCGGCCACGCGCACCACGCGGCCGGTAGACATCCATCCGCAACCTCGGAGCGGTCCGGTAGAGGATGTTCCGCTGCACCTTCGCGCGGTGCATCCCGGGGATCTGGAGGACGACCGCGCGGCCGGGCGTAGGGTTGCGGTACGCGCCGGCGGCCGGCACAGCCACGACGGCCGCCGCGAGGAGTGCGACCGCCGCCTTCACGGCCGCTCCCCGAGCTCGCGCAGGATCTCGTCCGCCCAGCGGATCCAGGCGCGCGCCTGCGTGAGCCCCCAGCGCAGCGTCACGTAGCCGAAGTACGACTGCGGGTCGTCGCGGATGCGCCCCTCGATCTCGCGGTACTCCTCGAGCTCGCGGACGACTTCGGCCCGCTTCTGCTCGATGTGCGCGGCGAGAACCTCATTGCGCATCAGCCCGCCGAAGAAGACCTTCAGCAGGAACGGGCTCCGCGCGCCGCGCTCCTCGATCGGCGCCTCGAGCCACTCCTGGAAGGCCCGTCGGCCCTTGCGCGTGATCCGGTAGACCTGCTTGTCGGGCCGGCGCTCCTGGGTGACGCGCCGCGTCGTCGCAAAGCCGCCCTCGACGAGCCGCGGCAGCACGCCGTAGACGTGGCTTTTCGCGGCGGTCCAGACATAGCCCACCCCGGCCTCGGCCGCCTTCTTCAGCTCGTAGCCCGAACGCGGCCCGAACGACAGGAGGCCGAGGACCGCGAACTCGGTCGTCGAGAGCCCCGTCGAATCTCGCGTTGCCGTGGTCACCCTACACCAATATAGTCCGCTCAGGACTAATCCGCCAAGAACCATGCTGCTCACGATCCTGATCGGCCTCCTCGCGCACGGCGGGCCCACGAAGCCCGTCGTCCTCGGGCCGCGGCGGACCACGAACGCCACGCCCGTATACCGCTTCGTCGCGCACGAGCGCGGCGCGAGGATCTCGTTCCGCTGCGCGTTCGACCACCCCCGGCTCCACCGTTGCCCGGCGCGCTACCGGCACCGGCTGGCCGTCGGCCGCCACGTCCTCCGGGTTCGCGCGGTCGACGGACGCGGCAGGCAGAGCGCGCTGACGCGAGTCGCGGTCCAGATCGTCAAGAAGGGCGCCCGGCTCCGGGAGATCGATGTCGGCGGCCGCCCGTTCTCGCTCGCCGAGGCGGCCGGCTCCGTCTGGATCGCCAACTTCCTTTCCGGGACGGTGGAGCGCCTCGACCCCGCGACGAACCGCGTCGTCGCCCGCATCCAGGTCGGCGGGGAGCCCTACGGTCTAGCCGTCGGCGGCGGCTCGGTCTGGGTGGGGAACAACGGCAGCGACTCGGTGACCCGGATCGACACGGCCACGAACCAGGTCGTCGCGACGGTTCCGGTGGGCGACCGGCCGATCGGGATCGCCTATGACGACTCCGACGGCTCGGTCTGGGTCGCGAACTTCGGCGACTCGTTCGTGACGCACATCGACGCCGCGACGAACGCGATCCGCGCCCGTGCGGTAGTCCCGGGCGAGCACGAGGACGTGGCGCTCGGATTCGGCTCGGTGTGGATCCCGAGCGAGGAGGGCTGGATCACGCGCGTCGATCCGGCCGGGCTCGCGGCGACGGCGACGATTCCTGTCGCTGCCGACCCCGATTTCGCGCTCGTCTCGCTGGGCTCGATCTGGACGACGGCCTACCAGGGCAGCGCCGTCTCGCGGATCGACCCCGCGACGAACGCGGTCACCGCGTCCTTGTCCGTGCGCCGTGGGCTGCAGGGAATCGCCTTCGACGGGGCGAGCTTCTGGGCGGCGAACTACGACGACAGCAGGCTCGTCCGGCTCGATCCCGGGAGCGGGCGGACCCTCGCGAGTTGGTCGACCGACGGCGGGCCGAGGGACGTTCTGCTCGCGTTCGGCAGCGTCTGGGTCGCGAACTCGCGCGCCTCCACGGTCCTACGCCTCACGCCTTAGCGGGCAACCGGGCGACGGCTGCGACGACGGCGATTGCCGCGACAGCGGCCGCGGCGCCGACGAGCTCCAGGCCGACCCCACCGTGCAGCGGCGCTCCGGCCGCCAGCACGACCACCACAGCCAGGAGCGCGCCTCCCACGCAACAACCCGCGATCGCGAGCACCCGTCGGATCAGCACCTCCGTGTCCGACCACGCCGGCACCCGCGGCTCGATCGACCACCAGGCGAGCTCGGCCGCCAGCAGGAAGCCGGCGGCGTAGGCGGGCGTCCACGGGTCGACCCTGCTCGGCCCGGCCGCCAGCCGGAATGCCTGCTCGGCGCCCAAGCTCGCGATGCCGACCACCAAGGGGGCGTTCCAGCGTGCCGCGAGCCCGACCAGCAGCCAAAGAATTCCGGCCGCGCCGAGGGCGAGCAGCAGCAGCCCGTGCGCCGAGCTCCCGGCCGGCCGGGCGAAGGCGAGCGCACCGGCGACGGCGAGCGCGCCGAGCGCGGTCGTTAGGCGCGCACTACGCGGGCGTGGCGCTTGAATCTCCTCACCTCCTCCAGCGCGGACTGGAGCGAGACGTCGCCGTCCCACTCGACGACGGGCACGCCGAGGCGCAGGTAGCGCGAGCGTAGCGCCTCGCGGCGCAGAAGCCAGAGCCGCCGCGCGAGCTTGTCGAGCTCGTCTCGCCCGGGCGGCGCGAACGGCACCGGCGAGATCTCGACCACCGTGAGGTCGAAGCCGCGCGCTCGCAGATCGAGCAGCGTGCGAACGGCCCGTTCGTCGAGCAGCGGCGAGAGCGCGATCACGAGCGCCTCCGGCGGCAGCGCGCGCACTGGCACCAGGTCGATGTCCTTCCACGCGTAGGTGAGGAAGATCTCCGTGTCGAGCAAAGAGTCGAGGATCCGGTACAGCTGGATGACGCCGCTCGAGACGTGGAGCCAGTTGATCACGCCCCCGAACGCTACGAGCCCGACACGGTCTTTCTCGCGCAGGTAGTGCGTGGCGAGCGACGCGGCCGCGTTCACGGCGAGGTCGAGCGTTCCCTCATCGCGCTGCCTCGCCTCCAGAAAGGTGTCGAGGAAGATCACGACGTCGGAGTTCCGTTCGGGGTGCGTCTCGGTCACCCACGGCTCGCCTCGCCGGGCGGTGGCGCGCCAGTTGATGCGGCGCACGCGGTCGCCCGGCACGAAGGGCCGCAGGTCGGCGAACTCGACCCCCTCGCCGCGGGCGCGCGGCACCTGGTTGCCGGCGAATGCCTGGGTCTCGAGCGGGCGCAGGAGCCGCTGCAGCGCCTCGCCGCGGGGATACACCCTGAGCGGTTGCCCCAGTTCGAGCCGCCACTCACGGACGAGCAGCCCGAACACCTCCGGCGAGCGGAGCACGAAGTCGCCGACGACGTACCCGCCCCAGCGCGCGCAGCGGAGCGTGAAGTCGAGCTCGCGCCGCTGTCGCCAGTCCAGCCTGACGATCTGGGCGTTCGCACCGTCTACGTTCAAGCCGTCCGGAAGGTCGAGCAGCAGCTCCAGGCGGCCGATCGGCTCCTCGGTTCTCAGGATCAGCGCCGCCTCGACCGTCTCGTCCTCGAGCGCGCGCTCGCGATCGAGCTCGAACGCTGCACGCTGGATCCGCGGGTCCGACGCGAACGAGAGACCCACCACCAGGACGAGCGCGAAGGGAGCCGCCAGTGCCGCCAGCTCCGGGCGCCCGACGACGAGCGCCGCAAGCAGCCCGACGCCCGCCAGCGCCGTGTAGGCACCGAGCTTGGGCGTCGCGGTACGGGTCACTCCGCCGCGGGCTCGGGCTCGGGCTCGGCCTTCGGCGTCGGCACCCGGTCGAGCAGCTCGAGCACGATGTCGTCGGGCCGGAGCCGCTGCACCCAGAGCTCGGGGCGCAGCGAAAGCCGGTGCGAGAGCGCGGGCACCGCAACCGACTTCACGTCGTCCGGCGTCGCGTAGTCGCGCGCGTCGAGTGCGGCCCGGCAGCGCGAGAGCTTCAGCAAAGCGAGCGACCCGCGCGGGCTCGCCCCGACCTGTACCCCGGACGCGGTCCTTGTCGCCGCCACGAGATCGACCATGTACAGCCCGACGCTGCGGTCGACGTGCACCTGCTCGACGGCCTGCTGCATCTCGAGCAGCTCGTCCCGTCCGACCACCGGCTCGAGCTCGATCTCGTCGGCCGCGCGCTCGAGGCGACGCTCCAGCACGTCCCACTCCTCCTCGCGCGCCGGGTAGCCGACCCCGATTCGGAGCAGGAAGCGGTCGAGCTGCGCTTCCGGGAGCGGATAGGTGCCCTCGTACTCGATCGGGTTCTGCGTCCCGAGCACGAGGAACGGCCGCGCCAGCGGGCGGGTCGTGCCCTCGATCGTCACCTGCCGCTCCTGCATCGCCTCGAGCAGCGCGGCCTGCGTCTTCGGTGGAGCGCGGTTGATCTCGTCCGCGAGCAGGAGGTTCGTGAAGATCGGGCCGGGACGGAACTCGAAGTCCGATTCGCGCTGGTTGAAGATCGACGAGCCCGTCACGTCGGACGGCATCAGGTCCGGCGTGAACTGGATTCGCGTGAACCCGATGCTGGTCACCTGCGCGTAGGCGCGCGCGATCAGCGTCTTGGCGAGCCCCGGGAAGTCCTCGATCAGGACGTGGCCGTCCGCGAGCAGCCCGAGCAGGACGAGCTCGAGCGCGTCTCGCTTGCCGACGACGGCCCGCTCGACCTCGACGAGGATTCGTTCGGCGCGCTCCGCGAGCTCTCCGACGGTCACTCGATGGCCTCCAGCCGCTCGAGGACTCGATGGAGAGCCGCCGGCGCGAGCCCCGGTAGGAAACGGTGGTCGGGCGCCTCGCGATCGGGTCGCACGACCTCCCAAAGGTCTTCGCCGCAGACCTCTTCGACTCGAGGATCGCCCGAGTCGAGGCGCAGGCCGCGGCGATCGGCGAGCCGCTGCTCGGCCACCTCGCGCAACACCGGCCGCAGCCGGAAGTGGAGGTCGAACGCCGTCGTCGCAGCCATCGAGAGCATCCGCTCGGTCCGCTCCAGCTCCGGCGGCCGGACCGGCGTGCGCGGTTCGCGCTCCAGCGCGTCGGCCAAGCCGGAGCCCTCTTCGACCGGAAACGCCCGGCGCGTAGCCATGATCGCCGCGAGGAGCGCCATCGCGCCGACGCTCAGCACGTAGACGTCGAGCTCGAGCTCTTTCCGGCCCGGCACCACGACGCGCGCGACGATCAACGCAACCGTTGCCAGCGACGCGCCGAGGACGACCCCGGCGACGAGCCGCTTCACGCTGCTTCCTTCCCGTGCTCGAGCTCGGCCCGCAGGCCGACCAGCGCCTCGATCGCCTGGTCCTTCATCGGCGTGTCGACTTCGTGCGGGCTGAACTTCGCGCGGGAGAAGAGCTGCGTCAGGCGCCGTACGGAGTAGGCACTGACGCTGAGCCGGTCGAGCGCGCGGGACATGTACTCGAGCGGCGCCTCCGCCTCGTCGCGGGCGACGCCGTATGCGGCGAAGGTGCGCTCCATCCGGGCGTAGGCGCGAATCACGGCGCGGCGCGGATCGGGCTCGGCCCGCAGGTCGTCGAGCGAGTCGGCGAGCACCTCGTCGAGAGCGGCCGCGAGAGCCGCCTCGCTGGCCCACTCGTCGCCCCCGCGGCGCTTTCGAACGTACGCCGTGGCTCCCGCGCCGGCGATCCCGAGAATGATCGAAGCGACAACGACCGCCGGCACCCAACGGAACTGTGCGTGGTACGCGGGGGGCTCCGGTTTCGCCGCCTTGCCGGGGTTTACGCGCTTGCCCTGGCTCGAGTGCGTCGGCGACCCGCCGAAATGGAGACCGTGGCCGATCCGCTGCTTGTTGAGGTAGACCGCCGCGGCGAGCAGCGCGCACATGATCGCCAGGCTGGTCAGCGTCCGGAGCCAGTTCGTCTCTCCCGCCAGGAGCCGCTGATGGCGGCCCTGTGCCATGGCCCAGATCACGATCATCACGCCAATCGGGAAGAGCACGAGCATCGCGCTCGCGACGTAGTCGAAGAGGAGCGCCGACGGGTGCGGCGTTGAGGCCGTCGTGCCGCCGCCGGGACGGTGAGCGCGGCTCGCCACCGCGACGACCGCGAGCAGCGCGGTCAGCGCGGCTCCGCTGAGCGCGAGCCTCGCGTTCCTGCTCATCGTGCAGAACCCTAGATGAGTACCCGCACAGCGCTTCGCTCGGCCTCGAAGAGCGCTTTCGTCACGTCGCCGAGATCTTCGCCGTCCGCCTGCAGGGGGAGCGGGCGGTCGCATGTGACCTCGATCCGGTCGAGATCGTGGCCGGAGAGCAAGTCGCCAACCTCTCCACGGCCGCGCAGGATGTAGCGCACGAGACGCGGCAGGGTCCGCGGCGTGACCATCGCCGGCGCGATGACGTCGAGGCCGAGCTCGAACCGTGCCTGCGGGGCGACGTGGATCGGTCTCGGCCCGGCGTAGGTGTAGGGGTCGGCGTTCGCGACCAGCGCGAACGCGGCCCGGCCCAGCCCCTCGATCTCCAGAGCCGGCTCGAACCGGCCCAGCCGCCTGCCGAGGAAGGTCGCAGCTTGGACCACGAACGCGAGATCGCCGGGTCGGCGGCCGGCGTCGCGGCGGCCCAGGCGGTCGACGCGCCTGATCCGCTCCGCGTCGAAGCCGATCCCGGCGGAGAACGCGAACCGCCGTCCGTTGACACGCCCGAGCGAGATCGTGCGCGAACGCCCCTGCGTGAGCGCGTCGGCGACCCGGCGCGCGGCCTCGACCGGCTGCTGCGGCAGGCCGAGCGCCCGCGGCAGCACGCTCGTCCGCCCGCCGGGCAGGAACCCGATCGGGACGTCCGCGGCGAGACCGTTC
>VAXM01000025.1 GCA_005883335.1 Actinomycetota bacterium | reverse complement strand
CGAGCTCGAGGCAGGCGGCCAGCGCGGCCTCGGCGACCTCGAGCTGCTCGGGTGTCGGCTCGGCCGTCGCGAGGCGGTGCTGAAGCTCGTGTCCGGGACGGGCGAGCGCTTTGGCCAGACGGCTCTCGGGGTTCCGGACCATCCAGCTGAAGATCTCGGTTGATGCCGCGACGGCCGCGAGCTGCGCGGTGGCACGGGCAGGCCCGCGGAGGTGCGCCGGAGCGCGCGACGCGAGCGCGCCTCCGACCGCGGAACTGGCGAGCAGCGGGCCGAGCATGTGCGAGCCACAGCGCTCGTGCTCCTTCTCGCGAGGAGCGCCGTGCTCGTAGCTGCCGATCGAGATGTGCTCGGCCCCGTGGTAGGCGGCGAGGTCGGACCCTCGAAGGGAGAGGGCCGCGGGGACCGCCGACAGCAGGCCGCCGATCAGCTCACGCGCGAACGGGGTGAGGCTGCGGGAGCTCTTGACGCCGCGCACCGCGATCGCCGTGACAACCATCGCGCCGAGCACGCCGCCACGCTGGAACGGCAACCTCGCCTCGGGCAGCCGCTTCCGCATCGCGGGGATGACAGCGAAGGCCTCGGCGAGTCGCGCGGGGCCGCGGAGCAGCGGCGACCTGACACGGCCGGCGCGCAGGCGCTTGTAGTCGGATGCGACCTTCAGCTCGCCGCTCCTGGTGCGCACGGCGCAGGCCCAGGAGCTCGGCCCGTGCACGAGCACCCCGTTGAGGAGTGCCATGCCCCCGAGGCGGATCTTGTCGTCGCGGTCGCTCTCAGCCATCGCCAGAGCCTAGCGCGGGCCTTCTAGCTCGCGCCTCAGCCGCAGACGGCCCGCGCGACGTGGCGGAAGCACTCCGCGCCGAGCTCGAGATCCTCGACGTGGGCACGTTCGTCCGCCGAGTGGATCAGCCGCGAAGCGAGCCGCGCGTCCATCGTCCGCATCGGGAAGAACCCGTACACGACCGTGCCGAAGCTCTCGCGCAGCCAGTGGCTGTCCGTGAACCCCGCCACGCAGATCGGCACCACGGCCGCCTCCGGATCGGCCTCGGCCACGAAGCCGGCGACCGCGTCCCAGAGCGGCGTCTGCAGCGGCGAGCGAGTGCCGCCACGGCCCTCGATCCATTCGAAGTCGTAGTCGCCTTCGCCGAGAACGTCGCGCAGAAGCGGCTCGACCTCGGCCTGCGTCTGCCCGGGCAGCAAGCGGCAGTCGACCACGACCTCGCAGGTCGAAGGGATCACGTTGCGCTGCCCAGAGGCGGAGATCATCGTCGGCGACAGCGTCAGCGAGAGCAGTGGCTCCAGTGTCTCCGCTGCGTAGGGATCGAGCTCCCGGGCCAGCGCGAGCGCCTCTTCCGCGCCCAGCTTCTGGCCGGCGATGGTCTGGACGAGGGCGTCGGCCTCCTCCTCAAGCCGCAGTTCCGGCCGGTAGGCCGCCAGCCTCTCGATCAGCGGCGCCGCCTTCGTCAAGGCGTTGTCGGCGATCCCCGGCATCGACGCGTGGCCGGCCCGCCCGTGCACCCGCAGCCGGAACGGCGAGCTCATCTTCTCCGCGGTCGAGCAGAGGTAGAGCGCGCGCCCGGCAAGCTCGATCCGCTCGCCGCCGCCCTCGTTGAGCGCGTAGTCGGCACGCACCGCCTCGGGATGCTCCTCGCACAGCCACGGCAGCCCATAGCCGTCGCCGACCTCCTCGTCGGCCGCCGCGACGAAGATCAGGTCGCCCGCCGGCTCGAAGCCTTCACGAGCGAGGGAGGCGATCGCGACCGCGCTCGCCGCGACCTCGCCCTTCATGTCGAGCGCGCCGCGCCCCCAGACCTCGCCGTCACGGAGCTCGCCCGACCAGGGATCGACCTGCCACTCCGACCGATCCGCGACGACGGTGTCCGTATGCGAGAGGAGCAGCAGGCTGGGCCCGCCGCCCCGGCCGGGCAGGCGCGCGACGAGGTTCGCCCGCTCGGGCACCTTCGCGTAGAGCTCACTCGCGACGCCGCTCTCCGCGAGGTAGTCGCGCAGCAACTCGGCCGGGGCCGTCTCGTTGCCGGGCGGATTGACGGTGTCGATCCGGATCAGCTCCTGGAGGAGCTGCGTGACCTCGTCGCGGAGCGAGTCAGTCCTCCTCGTTGGCGAGCTCGGTCAGGCGGTTCCGGGCGCGCCAGAGCTCAGGGTAGAAACGCTGCTTGATCAGCCCCCCGAGCAGCTCGACCGGAGTGCCCTGGGTGCCGACCACTTCGTCGCCGATCACGCGGGCGACGACCAGGTAGTGCCGCATCCGCCAGAGCGTGACCTGCTCGTCCCAGCCGATCAGGAGCTCGGCGAGCTGGTACAGCTCCTCGTGCTCGCGGCCGCTCCGGTACAGCTCTACGACGTCCAGGCTGCGCTCGCGCAGCAGGGCCGAGAACGCCTGGCCGAGCTGAGGCGCGACCCGCCTGATCTCGCGAAACCCCGGCGAGTCGAAGCCGCTCCCATGGCCGAGCGCCTTGCGGATCGTCTGGTACTCCCACGGCGACATCTGCTCGAGCATGTCGAGCTGTGAGATCACGTACTGGAGCGCGAGAACGGCTCGCCGCAGCAAGCGCTGGGCCGCGGGTAGCTCGCCGTGCTCGATCAGCCGCGTCGCCTCTTCCGCCTCGGCCCAGGAGAGCTTCAGCCACAGCTCGGAGGCCTGGTGCACCGTCTGGAAGAGCAGCTCGTCGCGATGCACCTGGTCGTCCGGCCGCTTCTGCAGCGCGAGCAGGTCGTCCGTCCGGAGGTACCGCTCGTAGTCGCTCGCGCCTTCGCCCGGAAGGACGGGCTGCGTGTAGTCCTCCACCGCCATCAGCGCGGTGGCTGGTACAGGTAGAGCCGGTAGCCGTCCGGGTCGCTGACCTCGAGGGCCGCGCCCCAGTCGTCACGCACGACCTCGCCCGCCTCGACGCCGGAGGCTCGGAGCCGCTCGGCGGCGGCGTCGATGTCGGGCACCTCGAGGTTGACGTGGATCGTTCCCGAGGAGAGCTCGCCGATCCCCTCGCGCATGCGATGCAGCGCGAAGCGGAGGCCGTCGAGCGACGCCTCCTGCCAGTCGCCGTCCCCTTCGAGCGGGATCCCGAGCACGTCGCGGTAGAAAGCGGCCGAGCGCTCCGTGTCGGAGACGTAGAGGTAGATGACGCTGATCCTGCTGACGAGCGGCTCCGCGGTCGTGCGCACCGGACGGAGCATACTTCGTCGTCGATGAGCGACCTGTTCGCCGACGCGGCCAGAGAGCGGATGCACGAGGTGGCGCCGCTGGCGCTTCGCCTGCGGCCGCGGACCCTCGGCGAGTTCGTAGGCCAGCACCAAATCCTGGGCGAGGGATCGGCGCTCCGGCTCGCGATCGCAGAGGACCGCGTCGGCTCGATGATCCTCTTCGGCCCCCCGGGAAGCGGCAAGACGACGCTCGCCCGGATCGTCGCCGAGACCACCGGCGCGGCATTCGAGGAGCTCTCGGCGGTGTCGGCCTCGGTCTCGGACGTGCGTGCGGTGCTGACGCGCGCGCGAGACCGGCTCGGCGGTTCCGGGGAGCGGACGATCCTCTTCCTCGACGAGATCCACCGCTTCAACAAGGCACAGCAGGACGCATTGCTGCCCGGGGTCGAGGAAGGCCTGGTGACGCTGATCGGAGCGACGACCGAGAACCCGTACTTCGAGGTCAACTCGGCACTGCTCTCGCGCTGCCAGATCTACGAGCTGGAGCCGCTGTCCGAGGAGGAGCTCGCGCTCGTCGCGCGCCATGGCGCCGAGGCGCTCGAGGCGGAGCTCAGCGAGGAGCTCGTCTCGCTGGTCGCGCGGCGGGCGGGCGGCGACGCGCGCAACGCGTTGAACATCCTCGAGCTCGCCGTCCAGACCGCCCGCGCCGAGAGCGGGCCGGTACGCGAGGAGCACATCGAGGACGCTGCGCGCAAGCGGCCGCTCGTCTACGACAAGGCCGGCGACGCGCACTACGACTTCATCTCGGCCTTCATTAAGTCGATGCGCGGCTCCGACCCGGACGCCTCCGTCTACTACCTCGCGGCGATGCTGGAGGGCGGGGAGGACCCGCGGTTCATCGCGCGGCGGATGGTCGTGCTCGCCTCGGAAGACATCGGCAACGCCGACCCGCGCGCGCTGCTGGTCGCCGTCGCTGCTGCGCAGGCCGTGGAGCACGTCGGCCTTCCGGAGGCTCGTCTGAACCTCGCACAGGCCACGATCTACCTGGCACGAGCGCCGAAATCGAATGCGTCGTACGTTGCGCTCAAGGAAGCGTCCGCGGACGTCCGGGAACACGGTCAGATTCGGCCGCCGGCCGCTCTGCGGGGAACGGGCTATCCCGGCGCGAAGAAGCTCGGCCGCGGGGCGGGCTACATCTACCCACACGACGATCCGCGCGGCTTCGAGGAGGAGTACCTTCCGGAGGAGCTGCGCGGGAAGACCTACTACCGCCCGTCCAGTTCGGGTGAGGAAGGGGACGACGATGGCGACTGAGAAGACGGCGACCGCGACCTGGGAAGGCTCGCTGGCCGCAGGCCGGGGCATGGTCGACCTCGGCAGCGGTGCGGCGCAGAACCTCGAGGTCACCTGGAAGGACCGGGCCGAGGGCGGCGCAGGCACCAGCCCCGAGGAGCTGATTGCCGCGGCTCACGCCAGCTGCATCCTGATGGCGCTGGCAGGTGCGCTTGCCCGCGCCGAGACGCCGCCGAGCCGGCTCGAGTCGGAGGCCCGGACGATCTTCGACAAGGTCGGCGAGGGCTTCGCGATCACGAAGATCGCCTTGCGGGTCCGCGGCGAGGTCGACGGTATCGGCGAGGTCGCCTTCCGGGAGGCCGTCGAGGGCGCGAAGGAAAACTGCCCGGTCTCGCAGGCGCTCAAGGGCAACGTCGAGATCACGGTCGACGCCGCGCTGGCCTGAGGCTCAGTCAGAGCCGCGCTCGATCCGCCGCGCCGCGAGCTCGCCGAAGTCGCCGCCCATCGTGCGGTAGCCCTCGGCGGCTCGCTCCACGTCGTACTCGCAGCGCCGAAACTCGAACTCGCCGGGCTCCGCGCTCACCGCCCATGCGGCGCGGCGGTCGCCGTCGAGCGGCATGCCGACACTGCCCGGGTTGACGAGCGTCGTCCCGGCCGGCCCAGGCCGACGGAACTGCTGGTGGCTGTGCCCGAAGACGACGGTGCGGTCGCGCACGCCGGCGAGCATCTGCGCCTCGTCCTCCTGCGGCTCCGGCGCGAAGCTCTCGACGTCCGAGAGCGGCGAGCCGTGAACGTAGAGCACGCCGTCGAGCTCGGCCTGCGGCGGCAAGGCGTACAGCACCGCGACCTCCTCCTCCGGCAAGCCGCCGAGGAAGAGCTCGTAGGTCGCCATCACCTCCGGACGGTCGTGCGGCGGCTCACGGAGCCAGCGCTCACCGTTCCCGCGGATCCACGTCGCGTTTTCGAGCTGTCGCAGGCGCCCGAGCGTCTCGAGCGGCCACGGGCTCGGCGTGCCGTAGTCCCCGCCGAGCAGCCAGCGATCGACACCAACCCGCTCCGCGTCGCCCAGCACCTCCTCGAGCGCCGGGATGTTCCCGTGGATGTCGTAGAGGAGCCCGAGCACGGCGGAGTAGTCTCACCCAGGTGAAGATCGTCTGCCTGGTCAAGCAGGTGCCACGGGGCGACGCGATCCGCTTCGACGAAGAGACGAAGTCGCTCGTACGGGAGGGCGTGCCGCTCGAGCTGAACACCTTCGACGCCTACGCGGTCGCGGTCGCAGTGCGCCTCCGGGAGCAGCACGGCGGCGAGGTCGTCGCCATGACGATGGGGCCGCCGCAGGCGGAAGAGGCGCTGCGCGTGACGCTCACGCTCGGGGCTGACCGCTGCATCCACCTCTCCGACCGTGTCTTTGCACTGGCAGACACGCTTGGCACCTCCCGCACGCTTGCCCTCGCGTTGCGGAAAGAGGGCGCGGACCTCGTGCTCTGCGGGCGGAAGACGCTCGACTCTGAGACCTGGCAGGTCCCGCCCGAGGTCGCGGCGTTCCTCGATCTGCCGCACGTCACGAACGTAGGCACGCTGGAGGCCGACGGCTCGACGCTGCGGGCGAGGCGGCTCGGCGACGAGGGCGAGGAGCTATACGAGCTCCAGCTTCCGGCGCTGTGCTCGGTCGCGGTGCCGCCCCCGAACGCGACGCTTGCTGTCGAGCCTGCGGAGACGAACGGCAGGATCGCCGTCTGGTCGGCTGCCGATCTCGTCTCCGACGTGCGGGCGAATGACAAGCGTTTCGGGCAGACCGGCTCGCCAACGCGCGTCCTCGCCGTCCGCGACGTCTCGCCGGAGCGCGCGCGCGAAGTCTTCGAGGACCCCGAGGAAGCAGCGCGGCGGGTGCGAGAGCTGCTTGCCGAGCGGCCGGCCACGAGCACGTCCTGGGAGAAGCCCGACCGGCTCGGCGAGAAACCCGGACACTCGTACGACTGCTGGTCCGTGGTCGAGCTGGTCGACGGCCGGGTCGCACGCGTCTCGCTGGAGCTGCTCGGCAAGAGCCGCGAGCTCGCGGGCAAGCTCGGCGGGCGCGTTGTCGCGCTCATCCTCGGACACGGCCTCGACAACGCGGCTCGCGAGGCCATCAGGCACGGCGCCGAGGCGGTCGTCCTAGTCGACGACGAGCGGCTGCGCGAGTACCAGCCCGACCGCTGGGCGGGAGCGCTCCGTGAGGTGCTCGAGGAGGAACGGCCGCACGCCCTGCTGATTCCGGCGACCAACCGCGGCCGAGACTACGGACCGCGTGCCGCGGGGGAGCTCGAGCTCGGGATGACCGGCGACTGCATCGACCTCGGGATCGACCGCGCGGGGCGGCTGATCCAGTTCAAGCCCGCCTACGGCGGCAACATCGTCTCGGTGATCATGGGCGCGACCACGCCCCAGCTCGCGACGGTGCGGCCGCGGATGTTCGAGCCGCTCGAGCCGCGCGACTCGGCCGAGGGAGAAATTCGGCGGTTTGCGCTGAACGGCGCGGCCGCGGCGCGCTCGCGCCTGGTCGAGCACGACGCCGGCCAGCGAGCATTCGAGCTCGACGAGGCGGACACGGTGATCGCCGTCGGCGCGGGCATCGGCGGAGACGGGCTCGAGGAGATCCGTCGCGTCGCGGACGAGCTTGATGGGGCGGTCGGCGGCGACCGCGGCGCCTGCGACGCGGGCCTGCTCCCGCGCAGCCGCCAGCTCGGTCTGCTCGGCCGCGCCGTCGCCCCGAGGCTCTACGTGGCAGTCGAGACCGGGGGCGACTTCGAGCACGCCTCGGCCTCGGTGAAGGCCGCGGTGATCGTCGTCTTCAAGAGCTCGACCGCTCCGGTCACCGGCACCGCCGATGTCGCAGTCGCAGGCGACTGGCGCCACACGCTTCCCGCGTTCGCCCAGGCCTACAACAGCGGCGGCTGATGCGGCTCCACGTGTACGAGTGGGGAGACGCGGAGGCTCCGGCGCTCGTCTGCCTGCACGGTGTCTCGGCCCACGGGCGGCGGTTCCGGCGCCTTGCCGAGGAACGGCTCGCGAGCCGGTTCCGCGTGCTCGCGCCGGATCTGCGCGGCCACGGCCGCTCCGGCTACGAGCCGCCGTGGAACATCGCGACCCACCTCGCCGACGTGCTCGAGACCGTGGATGCCGCGGGCGTGGAACAGCCGACAGCCTGGCTGGGGCACAGCTTCGGGGGGCGTCTCGTGCTCGAGCTGTGCGCGGCCGCGCCCGAGCGGGTTGCGCGCGCGGTGCTGCTCGACCCGGCGATCCAGATCCTCCCGCACGTCGGCTTCGATTTCGCCGAGGATGCAGCGCGCGACCATTCGTTCGCCACCGCCGAGGAAGCCGTGGACGCGCGGCTCGCCAGCGGCTTCCCGCCGAGCCCGCGCGAGTTCGTCGAGGAGGAGGCGCGGGAGCACCTGGTCGCGTCGCCGGACGGACGGCTCCGTTGGCGGTTCTCGCGCGCCGCCGCGGCAACGATCTACGGGGAGCTCTGCACCGAGCCCCCACCGCCGACGGCGCTGTGTGCTCCGGGGCTGCTCGTCCACGCATCACACTTCGGGCTCGTCCGCGAGGAGCAGCTGGCCGAGTACGTCGCGCGGCTCGGCGATCGCCTCGAGGTCGTCGCGGTGCCGGGCGGACATATCGTCTACTGGGACGCGTTCCAGGAGACCGCGGACGCGGTCGAGAAGTTCCTCCTTTCTGACCGAGCCGTCACAAAATCCGCGCGCCGAGGGCGCTCGCGACGAGCTCGACCGCCAGTTTCGCGGTCTCGTTCTCGCGGTCGAGGATCGGATTGACCTCGACCACCTCGAGCGAGCTCACGATGCCCGACTCCGCCACGAGCTCCATCGCGAGGTGCGCCTCGCGATACGAGAGCCCGCCGCGCACGGGCGTGCCCACCCCAGGCGCGACCTCCGGATCGAGCACGTCCATGTCCAGGCTCACGTGGACGAACCCGTCGCCGGCAACGTGCTCGAGCGCTTCTCGCAGCACGGGCTCGACCCCGAGCCGGTCGACATCGCTCATCGTGTACACGCGCGCGTCGAGCTCGGAGAGCAGGTTGCGCTCCCCGTCGTCGAGCTCGCGCACACCTACGAGCGCGACGCGGGCAGGATCGACCGCGGGCAGCTGAAAAGCCTCACTTTCGAACTCGGAGCCCGCGAGCCCGAGCGCGACGGCCAGCGGCATTCCGTGGACGTTTCCGGTCGGAGAGGTCTCGGGACGGTTGAGGTCGCCGTGCGCGTCGAGCCAGAGGACCCCGCCGGGCCCCTTTGCGCGCGCGAGCCCGCCGAGCGTTCCGAGCGCGACGGAGTGGTCGCCGCCGAGCACGAGGGGCAAAGCGTCGCCCTCCACCGCGCGCACGACCAGGTCGGCGATCCGCGCACACGTCTCCTTGATCTGCGGGAGGAAGCGCATCCGCTCGTCTCCGACGGCGCTGGCCTCGGCGACGGCCGTCCTGACGTTGCCCCAGTCCTCACAGCCCCGCCCGAGAGCTTGTATCCGCGCCTCCAACCCCGCGTACCGGATCGCCGAGGGGCCCATGTCGACGCCGCGCCGGCCGGCTCCGAGATCGAGCGCGGCGCCGATCACCGCGACCCACTGCGCGTTTTCCGGCGCTCGCATCGGGGCAAGGCTATTTGCCGCTCATGAATCCCGCGCCGGACGCCGCCGCCAGATCGATCCGCGTCCTGGTAGCCGACGACGATCGATCCTTCCTGAGCTCGCTGCGGGAGCTGATCGACCGCCAGCCAGAGCTCGAGGTCGTCGCAACTGCCGTCGACGGTCTCCAGGCGATCGAGCTCGCGGAAGACCTCGAGCTCGACGCAGTCGTACTCGACCTCCACATGCCGCTCCTCGACGGCGTCTCGACCGCCGCTCGTCTGCGCCGCGACCATCCGAGCATCTGCCTGATCGCGCTCACCGGCGACGACGCGCCGCCTCTACACCAGGCCGTCCGCGAGGCCGGCGCCGACGAGGTGTTGCTCAAGAACGAGATCCTCGACGTGCTGGTGGAGCGCCTCACGGGCGCGCGGGCCGGGGCGAAAGCCTAAGGCCACCGCCCAGGCGGACCGTCTCCGAATGCCAGTCTTGTTACGGCGTGGGAGTTGACGTGGTGGCCGAGAGCGCGGCGGCGGCTGCGGTGTTCCCTTTCCGCTCGTACAGTCGAATTGCCTCCTGGACAGCGGCCGCGGACTCCTCCGACCGGCCCGCGAGGCGCAACACCTCGGCGAGGTCCGCAACCGCGTGGGCGCGGAGATCGAGAAAGTCGGTGCGCGCGGCTCTACTCGTCGCCTCGCGGGCGAGGCGCTCGGCGGCCTCGACGTCGCCCCGGCGAGCCAACAGCTTCGCGCGCACACGCCGCCAGCCCACCTGCGCGTCGGCGTCTTCCGGCGCTGTGAGGCGCTCGGGGGTCCATCGCTCGGTCAATAGCAACGCCTCATCGTCGCGTCCTTGCAGGTAGAGCGCCTCGGCGAGCGGAGGCGCAGCGCTCGCGAGATAGCCCAGCTCCCCGATGCGCTCGAACACCTCGCAGGCCGGGCGCAGCGCACGCTCGGCAGCCGCCGGGTCTGCTGCGAGCAGTTCGATGTCGCCTGCGCCGGTGGCTACCTGCATCTCGGCGAGCGTGGCCTCCAGGCCGAGTTCCTCGGCCAACGCCCTTGCTTGTCTGATGAGGTCACGTGCAGCATCGAAGCGCCCAAGCATCGCTTCGAGCGTGGCGCGACCCGCCAGCGCAGCTCGCTCGAGACGGCGGTTCGCGCCCGCACCTGAGTGGATCTCCGCGGTCCGCTCAAGAGCCTCCTCGACCGGGGTCGAACCTCGACACAAGGCCACGAGCACGTACCGGAGGCTCTCTGCCACCTGCGCCTGGTCGCCCGCAGCACGCGCGTATCCGGCGGCCAGCTCAAGATCCTCGATCGCAGCGGCGGAATCGCCTCCCCAGAAGAGGACCTTTCCACGGAAACAGAGAGCACGCCCGAGCCCCGCCTTTTCACCAAGCTCCTCGAAGACCTGGGTCGCTCCCTCGAGCTCACGCAGGACATCCTCTCGCCCGACGCCGGTATGCGCCGGCCTATGGAATCGGAGGTCGGTAAGCGACACCGTCGCGTCGGCGACGACCCCCCGCGCGCCGACCGCGCGTCCACGCTCAACGGCCTCCGACAACACGCGGTCGGCGCGCTCCATCTCGCCCGCCTCCCTGAGCGCGCGACCAAGGGAAGGCAGAAGGCTCAAACGGCCTGGGTCGTCTGCCGGAAGCAAGGACGTGGCTCGCTCGAGCAGATCGGCCGCAGCGAGTGTGTCTCCGCGGGCATTCGCGCGCAGTCCTGAAGCGGCGAGGCGGTCGGCGGCTCGTCCGGCGAGTGCCCGCGAACGGTCGCCCTCCGGCCCGAGCGCGACGACGGAACGATAGGCCTGCTCGAAGTGGTAGCCGACGATCTCGTCGAACTCCTCGCCCCGGCCATCGAGCCACCCTGCGAAGCGTTCGTGTAGGTCGGCGCGAAGATCCTTCGAGATGGACTGGTAGGCGGCATCGCGGATGAGGGCGTGCCGGAATTGAAACGTGTCCTCGATCGCGTCGTGCGGCCGGATGAGCTCTTTGCGAACAAGTGCCGCGAGCAGCACGCCGCCGGGCCGGCGCTGCTCACGATCGAGCTCTGCGAGCGCCGTCCACTCGAACTCGAGTCCGATGACGGCGGCGCGCTCGAGCACATCGCGCTCTGCCTCTGGGAGCGCGTCGAGGCGAGCTTCGAGCAGCGCCTGGATCGTCGGCGGTATCCGATTGAGCGCACCCCCTTCGGCCACGACGGCGAGGAGCTGCTCGACGAAGAGCGGATTCCCCTCGGCCGCTTTGCGGATCCGATCGCGGGTAGGTTCGTCGAGCGGAGAGCCGGGGATGAGGCCCTCGATGAGCTCGCCGGACTCGGCTTCGGAAAGCGGGTCGAGCGAGAAGCACTGCCCAGGCCACCCCGGACGCTCGTCAAGCAGCTCTGGCCGTGCGAGGCACAGGAGCAAGAGCGGTGCGTCGCGGGTCCAGTCCGTGAGATGCTCGATCAGGTCAAGGAGGGTCGGCTCGGCCCAGTGGATGTCCTCGACGAAAAGCGCGAGCGGCTGCTCGCGAGCACGCCGCTCGAGAGCCTTGCGCACCTCCCAGAAGATCTCCTCGGGCGCACCCTGGCCGAGCGCAGCCTCGAGCTCCTCTTCGGCGTCGGCAGAGGCGAAGATCTCGCGCAGCGGCCAATACGTGATCCCTTCGCCGTACGGGAGGCAGCGGCCCGCGAAGACGGCTGCCTCGCCGCCAAGGGCCGCCGCAACCTCGCGTGCGAGCCGGGACTTGCCGATGCCGGGTGCTCCGAGCACGGTGACGAGGTGGCATCGTCGTTCCGACACCGTCCCTTCGAACGCGGCGCGCACTTGCGCTAACTCCTCTCGGCGTCCGACCAGCGGAGCATCGAGCCGCCGGTCGAAGGCAGGAGCGCCTTCAACGACCCGCACGAGCCGGTAGGCAGGAAGCAGTTCCGCTTTCCCCTTCAGCTCGAGTGGCTCTACCGGCTCGACCTCGACTGCATCCCGCGCGAGCCGCACGGTCGGCTCACCGACAAGAATGTCGCCCGGTTGCGCCGCCTGCTCGAGTCGGGCGGCGACGTTGACGGAGTCGCCCGTCGCCAGGCGCTCCTCGGTGCCGGTGACAACTTCGCCCGTGTTTACGCCGGTACGTAGCTCCAGCGAGACGCCGTAGTCGTGCTCGAGCTCGTCGTTGAGAGAGGCGAGCGAGTCCCGCAGCTCGGCGGCGGCGCGCAGGGCACGCAGGGCGTCGTCCTCGTGCACGATTGGCACGCCGAAGACAGCCATGACAGCGTCGCCAATGAACTTCTCCACCGTGCCGCCTTGGCGCTCGAGGCACGTTCTTGCAGCGTCGAAGTAACGCGCCATCACACGGCGAAGGGACTCTGGGTCCAGCTGTTCACCGAGCGCCGTCGAGCCGGTCACATCGGCGAACAGGACAGTTACCGTCTTACGCACCTCGCGGCCTGCCGCAGCCGTCAGCTTGGCGCCGCACGCTCCGCAGAAGCGCGCCCCTTCAGCATTCTCCTGGCCGCAGCGTAGGCACGTCAGCATGCGCAAAAGCGTACGGCAGTCGAGGAAGAAGCCCACGGGCGGATCGCCAGCCCCTCTCGGAAAAGCGCGCGGCTACACTGCCTCCGCCGCGGCGAGGTAGCTCAGTTGGTAGAGCACACGGCTGAAAACCGTGGTGTCGCCGGTTCGATTCCGGCCCTCGCCATCTCGCGCCGACCGGCGAAGAAAGGACGTCCGGGCCGGTGCTACCGTGCCGCGAACGTCCTTTGGATAGCAGATTATCGGCGTCCTTCCTTGCGGGCAAGAAGCGCGGTTCCGCCTCCGGCCCGAAAGTCCGCAAAATCCGAAAAACCGAGCGGCTCGAGCTCCGCGCGCAGCCGCTCGGGGGGCACCCAGATCGGCGTTTCGGGGCCTGCGGAGAATGAGAACACGGCCCAGCCGCCGGGTGCGGTGACGCGGGCCAGCTCGGCGAAGAACGGGATCATGTTCGCGAGCGAGACGAGCTCGAACGAGCCGTCGTCGAAAGGCAGCCGCGCCGCGTCCGCCTGCTCGAACCGGACCCGGCCGCCCAGCTCCGGCGGCGCGTTGCGGCGGGCGACCTCGATCATCCGGTCGGACAGGTCGACCCCGACCACCTCGGCCTGCGGGAAGCGCCGCGCCAGCACGAACGCCGCGAGGCCTGTGCCGGTCCCGAGATCGAGCACCCGCGCAGGCGAGCTCGGGATCGCGGCGAGAGCCTGCTCCAGCGGCGTGAAGGCGTCCTCGCTGCGCATCGCGTCCCAGCGCGGCGCGAGGTGGTCGAACTGCCTGCGGAGGGGGCCGCGGAACGCGCGCCAGAGCCCGGGGCGACCGACGACGGCGTTCGTCGCGAGCCGCGCGAACTTGCGCCCGAGCCGCATCCCGAGATCGCTCATGGTGTCCGGAGGTGAATCCGGACCTCCTGACCGGCCGCGGCGCCGAACAGCTCGGCTGCGTTGCCGCCGTTGATCGCGATCGACAAGTTCCGGTAAGCGTCCTCGTAGAGGATGATGTCGCCCGGCCGCGCGTCCGCGAACGTGCGCGCGGCGATGGCGTAGTACCGCTCGAGCGCGAGCTCCAACTCGACGGTGACGCCCGGCTGGACGTCCGCCTGCTCGAGGTGCTCCCTGGTCAGGTTCAGCTGCATGTTCCCGAAGCGGTCGACGTAGAGCACCGTCGCGCGGAGTCGGTTCTGGCCGATCTCGGGCTCAGGCATGTCGATGCGGACGAGCGCCTGCGGATCGACCGGCGGGCCGAGCGCTTCGAGCGCCACGCCCTGCGCGAGATGCGCGGCGGCAGGCGAGAAGAGATCGCGGCCGTGGAAGGTGCGGGAGACCGTGTCGAGCGCATACTCGGGGTTTGCGAGCTCGTGCGCCGCAGCGATCCCTCCGAGGCCCTCCGCGGCGGGGATCAGCAAGCCGTTGTCCGGGCCGACGAGGAACCGTCCCGCGCCGGTGCGCAGCGCGAGCGGGCGGCGCTGCCCGCCGACACCCGGATCGACTACGGCCAGGTGGATGCCCTCGGGCATGTACGGCAGCGTGTTACAGAGGACGAGCGCGCCCTGGAGCACGTGCTGCGGCGGGATCCCGTGCGTGATGTCGATGATTTCTACCTCCGGCGCGATTCGCTTGATCACGCCGTGGCACGTGCCGACGAAGTCGTCCTGCAGCCCGAAGTCGGAGAGGAACGTGATGACCACGGCGCAGGATGCTAAATGCGGGCAGCCTTCGTCACGGCCGCGACGAGTCCGTCGAGGTCGTGGCTCTCGGCCTCGGCGACGATCTGGACGCCGTAGGCTTCGGCTTCGCGGGTCGTCTCCGGGCCGATCGAGACACCGGGAATCTCGAGACCGAGGGCGGCGAACGCCCGCGCCGCAGACGCGGAGGCGAGTACCACAAGGTCGCCTTCGGGCGCGTCGGCCGGGCGCAGCTCCCGCGTTCGGTAGAGGACGACGGTGTCGGCGCCGAGCGCTTCGGCGAGGTGCGGCCGAGCGTCCTCGGCCCCTGTGAAGAGGACGCGGCCGGGTGGGTCCGGCAGCTCGGCGACAAGGCCCTCCTGGGTGGACACCCGTGGCACGAGTGCCGGCTCGACGCCGTGCTCGTTGAGTGCGGCCGCCGTGCCGGGCCCGATCGCGGCGACCCGCGGGAGCTCGCCGCGACGGCGCTGCGCGAGCTCGCGAGCCCCGCGCGGACTGGTCACGATCACCCAGTCGTAGCCGCCGACGTCCACCTCCGCCGGGCCGACCGGCTCAAGCTCGATCAGCGGGCAGAGCACGACCTCGAGGCCGAGTTGCTCCAGTCGTTCCGCGAGCCGCCCGGCCTGCTCGCGCGGCCGCGTCACGATGACGCGCAGGCGGCCAGAGGCGGGTCCCATCCCTAACCCCCACCCACCCGGGGGAAGCTCAAGGTAGCTCGGAAAGGCGCACGTGTCTGTGCCGGAGGCGTGCCGAATGTGTGACTTTCGCGCCCGCGCCTCACGACTGAACGAGCGGGGCGAGCTCAGCCGCCAACGCCGCGGGATCGCCGCCACTCCGCCGCTCGACCCAACTTCCGTCCTCGGCAGCGACGAGCGCCGTCAGTGTCTCGCCGTCGTGGAACGCGGCCACCGGCGCAAGGCAGCCGCCGCCCAGCGCGAACACGCAGGCTCGTTCCGCCTCCACCCGCCGGCGCGTCTCCGCGTCGTCCGCAGCCGCGACCAGCTCCTCCTCCCCCGCCCGCACCTGCAGCGCCAGCGCACCCTGCCCCGCTTCCGGGAGCATCTCGTCGGGCTCCAGCCGCCGGCCGATCTCGTCGCCGAGCCCGAGCCGGTCAAGACCGCACGCGGCGAGCACCACCGCGTCCAGCCCGCGCTCCCGCCGCTTGCGCAGCCGCGTCTCCACGTTCCCGCGCAGCGGCTCGACGGATAGCTCCGGCTCCAGCGCGAGCAGCTCCGCGCGACGCCGCACCGACGCCGTCCCGACCCGCATCCCCGGCCGCAGCTCCGAAGCCCCGCAGAGCGCATCGCGTGGATCCTCACGCGCGAGGTACGCGCCGACGGACAAGCCTTCCGCATCCGACGACGTCATGTCCTTCGCCGAGTGCACGGCGACGTCAATGCGCCCCGCCAGCAACGCCTCCTCGATCTCCTTCACGAAGACCCCTCGCGACCCGATCTCGCCGAACGGACGCGAGCGGTCGCGGTCACCGACGGTCGTGATCGGCACCAGCGCGATCTCGACCCCGTCCCGCCGCAGCCGCGAGGCTGCGAGCTCGGCCTGGATCAGCGCCAGCCGCGAGCCGCGCGAGCCGACCCGCAGAAGCGTCAGACGGAGACCTTCTCCCGCTCGTCCGCGTGCTCGGCCCGCCGCCGTGCGAGCTCGGTCAGCTCCGATGCGTCCCGCTCGAGCCGCGCCAGCTTCGCCGCGATGATCGCGATCCAGGCCAAGACCGCTACGAAGACCACCAGGTAGGCCGCGGCCACGTACTTCTCGGACGCGCTCACGCCAGCAACTCCCGCAGCTCGCGCAACCGCGAATCGAGCCGCTTCCCGGCCAGCTCGACCCGGTACATCGTCCCGGCCAGTGTCAGCAGCGCCGCCCACGAGACGCAGAACGCGAGGAACATCGAGCCCGACATCTGCGGCCCGTTAGTCGTGAACACCGTCGGGTGGATGTAGTCGTTCGCGATCCGGATCGAGAGCCAGCTGACCGGGATCAGGACCACGCCGAAGAGCGCGTAAACCGCGCACATGTTCGCCCGCGCCGGCCCGGGCTCGACCGAGTAGCGGAGCATGAAGTAGGCCGAGTAGAAGAGGAACAGGATCAGGAACGTCACGAGCTGGTTCGAGCTCCACGCCCACCAGTGGCCCCATGAGATGCGCGCCCAGATCGACCCCGTCAGGAGCGTCAGAGCGCCGAAGATCACGCCCTGGTGGATCGCGACGTAGCTCTCCAGGTCGGCCCCCGGCGGCCGCTTCCAGAGGTGCAGGAAGGCCTTCCAAGCTCCCCACGCGAAGCACGCGTACGCGGTCAGCGCGATCGGCACGTGGATGTAGAAGATCTTCTGAGAGAGCCCCTGGTCGGCGTCGATCGGCGCGTAGAAGAAGATGAGCGCGAGCGCCGTGCCCATCAGGACGACGGCGGCAACCGCGAGCGCGGGAAGCGGGATGTTGCGCAACCGGAGGAGCACGAAACCGCTGCAATGATCGCAGAACAGCCCCGGCCCCACGCGGCTAGACTCGCTGCGTGGCTGACCTCGGCCGCGCGGCCCTGCTCCTCGCCCTCGGACTCGCCCTCTACGCGGCGATCGCCGGAAGCTTCGCCGCCCACCGCGGCCGCAGGCGCCTGCACGAGTCGGCCCGCAACGCGCTCCTCGGCACCTTCGCCGCAACCGCGGTGGCCGCGCTCGTCCTCCTGAACGCCTTCCGGACGCGCGACTTCTCCTTCACCTACGTCGCCGACCACTCGAGCCGCAAGCTCCCCTTCCCCTACTCGTTCACGGCGTTCTGGGGCGGCCAGGAAGGCTCGCTCCTGCTCTGGCTGCTCGTGCTGACCGGGCTCGGCTCCGTCGCCGTGCTGCTCAACAAGGCACTGATCCGCCAGCTCCTGCCCTGGACGGTGCCGGTGCTCGGGGGGGTCGCCGCCTTCTTCGCGATCGTGCTCACCTTCGTCGCGAGCCCGTTCGCGCGGGCCGTCGCGCCGGCCGACGGGTCCGGCCTGACGCCGAGCCTGCAGAACCCGTACATGATGATCCACCCGCCGCTGCTCTATCTCGGCTACGTGGGGATGACGATCCCGTTCGCGTTCGCCGCGGGCGCGCTGCTGTCAGGCCGCACAGACGAGCGCTGGATCGTGGCCACGCGCCGTTGGACACTGCTGGCCTGGACGGCGCTCGGGATCGGGATCCTGCTTGGCGCCAAATGGGCCTACGAGGAGGTCGGCTGGGGCGGCTACTACGGCTGGGACCCGGTCGAGAACGCGGCGCTGATGCCGTGGCTCGCGTCCACCGCGTTCCTGCACTCGGTGATGGTGCAGGAAAAGAAGAACATGCTCCGGGTCTGGAACGCGGTCCTCGTCTCGCTCGCGTTCTGCCTCTCGCTGTTCGGCACCTTCCTGACACGCAGCGGCGTGCTGAGCTCGATCCACAGCTTCGCGCAGTCGTCGATCGGGCCGTGGTTCCTCGGCTTCATCTGCGTGGCGGCCGCCTTCTCGACCGCACTGATCTTCTGGCGGCTGCCGCTGCTGCGGGCCCGGACGCGGCTCGAATCGCTCGCTTCCCGCGAGGCCGCCTTCCTCTACAACAACCTGCTGCTCGTCGCCTTCGCGCTGACGGTCCTCTGGGGAGTCGCGTTCCCACTGCTTTCGGAGGCCGTGCGCGGCGAGCGGATCACCGTCGGTCCGCCCTACTTCGACTTCTTCTTGCGCGTATTCGGGCTGCCGTTACTGCTGCTGATGGGCATCGGCCCTCTGGTCGCGTGGCGTCGCAGCTCACTGCGCGCGCTCGGCGCGAGCCTGCTTTGGCCCGCGGTGGTTGCCGTCGTTGCCGGGGCCGGGCTGATCGCGCTCGGTGCGGGCTCGAACCTCGGCGGCCTCGTCGCGTACACGTTCTCGGTCTTCGTGCTCGCAGCGATCGTGCTCGAGTTCACGCGTGGGACGAGGGCACGGAAGGCGCTCGGCGAGCGCACCTGGTTCGGCGCGTTCTCGTCGCTCGTCGGCCGCAACCGGCGCCGCTACGGCGGCTACGTCGTCCACGCGGCCATCGTCTTGCTCGCGGTCGGCGTCGCCGGCGGCGCCTACGGCGCGACGAAGGTGCAGCACCTGAAGCCCGGCGACTCGATGACCATCCGCGGCTACCGGCTCGACTACCTCGGCGCCGTCGAGCGGAAGGGCCCGAACGACCTCGAGGAGCGGGCACGCCTGGCGGTCTCGCACGGCAACGAACGCGTCGGCACGATCATGGCCGGCAAGAACCAGTACCCGGCGGAGGGCCAGGTCTCGAACGAGGTCGCGATCCACACCGACTGGCTGCGCGCCCAGGACCTGTTCGTGATCGGCGACCAGTTCAACAAGGACGGCTCGGTCGTCCTCAAGGTGCTGGTCAACCCGCTCGTGCCGCTCGTCTGGCTCGCGGGGCTCGTCTTCCTGTTCGGCGCGCTGATCGCGATGTGGCCGGACGCGCGCGAGCAGCGGCGCCTAGCCCGGCGTACTGAACCGATACCGGCCGCGACGTGATGTTCATCACAGGCTAGGCGTGCCGATCATCACGGTGAGTCACAAGGACGCGGCGACTGAAGCCGTACTCGAGACTCTTCGGCGGGAGCTGCCCGCGATCGTGTCGAGGGCCCTCGCTTGCCCCGAGGAGCCTTACGACGGGGATCTGCGCCCCGGGGACGCCAACCTACGTTTCCTGGCTGCTCTGCCTGTAGAGGAGAGGTTGGACTTCCTGGTCGAGATCCGGACCAAGTGGACGCGATCGCGCAGCGCGAACCTGCAAGAGCGATCAGACGACATTCGAGGCGCGCTGGAAGGACTCGGCCTGGCGGGCTTCGGCGTCTGGATCGAACTACCGCACGCCGCTTGGTCGCAGGTGTGAGCGACCGCTATCCGAGCCAGCCGCCGTAGGGCCCCGCGGCGGCTTCGAGCGGCGCCTCCGGGACCATCACTCGGTGACGACGTACTCGAACGAGGCCCAGGCGAGCAGCGCGAAGATCGCGTCGTAGAGCGCCAGGAAGCCGAGGTACTTGCCCGGTCCGTGCGCGACGCTCGCGCCGACGCCGCCGATCACGATCGGAAGGGCGAGCGGCAGGAAGAGCAGCGGCATGAGCAGCTCGCGCGCCCGGCCCGCGGCGGCCATCGCCGAGAGCAGCGTCCCGACCGCGCAGATCCCGAGGTCGGCCAGCACGACGCCTGCGATCGTCGCCCAGCCGACCGGCCGGAAGAAGAGCGCGAAGGCGGGCAGCGCGACGATCTCCGCGACGGCGAGAAAGGCGAAGGTCGCGATCCCCTTCGCGAGCCAGATCGCACTGCGGTCGCACGGCGCGAGGACGAGGGCGTCCAGCAGGCCCTGCTCCCGCTCGGCGA
>VAXM01000024.1 GCA_005883335.1 Actinomycetota bacterium | reverse complement strand
GTCGTGCCTGCTGCACGCGGGCCTGTACGCAGAAGGCCGGACGATCGTCGTCGAGCCGCTGCCGACCCGGGACCACACGGAGATCATGCTCGCGGCCGCCGGCGCTGCGGTCACTCGGCGGCCGGGTCGGGTCGCCATCGGGCCGGCGGAGCGGTTGCGTCTCGGCGAGGTCGACGTCCCGGGCGACTTCTCGGCGGCAGCGCCTTTCGTGCTGGCGGCGACGCTGCTGCCCGGTTCCGAGCTCACGATTCACGACCTCGGGCTCAACCCTCGCCGCATCGGGCTGCTAGACGTCCTCGAGCGGATGGGCGCGAGGATCACCGCCTTTCACCGTCGCCGCAGCGGCGGCGAGCCGGTCGGGGATCTCGTTGTGCAGTCGGCCGAGCTCGTCGCGACGACCGTGAAGGCCGAGGAGGTGCCGCGCCTGGTCGACGAGCTACCGCTGTTCGCGCTCGCGGCGGCGAGCGCGCGGGGGGAGAGCAGCGTCGAAGGCGCACAAGAGTTGCGCGTAAAGGAAACGGACCGCATCGAAACCGTGAGAACTTCGCTCCGAGCCCTAGGAATCCGCATCCAAAAACGCGACGATGGCTTCGGGGTGAGGGGAGTTCCCACCCGCCCTAAGGGTGGGGGAATGAGCTCCAATGGTGATCATCGGATTGCGATGCTTGGTGCGGTTGCCGGGCTCGTGTCACGAGAGGGTGTCGAGCTCGGGGACGCGGAGGCGGTCGCTGTAAGCTTCCCCGGGTTTTTCGAGCTGCTCGACTCGGTCACACAACGATGATCGTCGCCATCGACGGACCGGCAGGGGCCGGCAAAAGCACGGTCGCCCAGCGGCTCGCGGAGCGGCTCGGTTTCCGCTACCTCGACACCGGCGCGATGTACCGCGCGCTGACCTGGCTCGCGATCAGCCGCAGCGTGCCGCTCGCGCAGGGCGAGCGCCTCGGCGAGCTCGCGGAGGAGTACCCCGTCATCCTCGACGCGCAGCGGCGCGTCTGGATCGCCGACACGGACGTCACCTCGTCGATTCGCAAGTCCGACATCGACCGCCTCGTCCCCGTCGTCGCGCGCCACCCGCAGGTCCGGAGCGTCATGCGCGCGCGCCAGCGTGAGCTCGCCGAAGAGGGCGACGTCGTCATCGAAGGCCGCGACATCGGCACCGTCGTCGCGCCCGACGCCGAGGTCAAGGTCTACCTCAACGCCGAGCGCGCCGTCCGCGCGAAGCGGCGCATGGCCGAGCGGCCCGAGATCGGTGCCGACGCGCTCGCGACCGACCTCCGCCTCCGCGACGAGAGCGACGCCGCCCGCATGCGGCCGGCCGAGGACGCGATCCAGATCGACACGACCGGCCTCGACGTCGACGACGTGGTCGACCAGATCGAGGAGCTCGTCCGCGCCCGGCAGCCCGCGTGATGAACGCGCACGTGAGCGTCATCACGCTCGGAGTGCGTGACCTCGAGCGCGAGAAGCGCTTCTACGGCGAGCAGCTCGGCTGGCCGGTGGAGCAGGAGGACGACAACTGGGCCTGCTTTCTGCTGGCCGGTGGCTCGACCGCCCTCGCGCTCTATCCCTGGGACGAGCTCGCCGAGGACGCGGGCGTCCCCGCCGAGGGCGACGGCTTCCGCGGCGTCACGCTCGCCTACAACGTCCGCTCGGAGGAGCGTGTGGACGAGCTGCTTGCCGAGGCCGAGCGTGCAGGCGGGACGATCGTTCAGCCGTCTCGGAAGACGCAGTGGGGCGGCTACAGCGGCTACTTCGCCGACCCGGAGGGCTACCTCTGGGAGGTGGCGACCGGTGCCACGCGCCTACCGTTCTCAGAGTGACGCACCCGCGGCGCCGGCGGGCGAGGGCCCGCTGCTCGGGACCGTTGCGATCGTCGGCTTTCCGAACGTCGGCAAGTCCACGCTCGTCAACCGGCTGACCGAGACGCGCACCGCGGTCGTCCACGAGACGCCGGGCGTCACGCGCGACCGCAAAGAGCTCATCTGCGAGTGGAACGGGCGCCGCTTCCGGCTGATCGACACCGGCGGCGTCGACGTCGCCGACCCGACGCCCCTGACCCGCTCGATCGCGGAGCAGGCGCAGACCGCGATCGCCGAGGCCGACCTCGTCCTCTTCGTCACCGACGCCCGGGCCGGCGTGATGCCCGGCGACGAGGAGATCGCCGCGATCCTGCGCCGCTCCCGCAAGCCGGTGCTCCTGCTCGCGAACAAGATCGACGACCCGGACCAGGACTCGCTCGCGCTCGAGTTCCACCGGCTCGGGCTCGGCGATCCGATCCCGATCTCCGCGGTGCACGGCTACGGCAGCGGCGACCTGCTCGACGCGATCGTGACGATGCTCCCGGGCGCGGGGCCGCGGGAGATCGGCGAGGAGGCGATTCGCGTCGCCATCCTCGGCCGCCCGAACGTCGGCAAGTCGAGCCTCTTGAACGCATTCCTCGGAGAGGAGCGCGTGATCGTCTCCGAGCAGCCCGGCACGACTCGCGACGCGATCGACACCGTGCTCGAGCGCGGCGACCGCACCTTCGTCCTCGTCGACACCGCGGGCCTGCGCCGCAAGCGCAAGCAGCGCCAGGGGATCGAGTACTACTCCGAGCTGCGCGCCCTCGCGGCTGCCGAACGTGCTGACGTCGCGCTCGTGCTCGTCGACGCGAGCGAGGGCCTGGTCGATCAGGATCTCAGTGTGGCCGACGTCGCCCGGAAGGCGCAGTGCTCGACGATCGTCGTCATGTCGAAGTGGGACCTCACGGAGACGAAGCTCGAGGACGTGCGCCCCAGGATCGAGGCCCAACTCCGCCAGCGGCCGCCCATCGTGACCACGTCGGCCCACACCGGCCGCGGAATCTCGCGCCTGGTCGACAAGGTCGAGGAGCTCTTCGAGAAGCATGCGGGCCGGATCGGCACCGGCGAGCTGAACCGCTTCCTCGCCGAGCTGCGCGAGGCGCGCGAGCCGCCGTCGCGCAACGGCCGCCGCTTGAACCTGCTCTACGGCACGCAGGTCCGCACGCGCCCGCCGCGCTTCCGCTTCTTCGTGAACGATCCGGGTCTGATCACGCGCGACTACGGCTACTGGGTCGAGAACCGGCTGCGCGATCGGTTCGGCCTGGAAGGTGTGCCGGTCTCGATCGACTTCATCAGACGGAGTTGACGAACGAACGAAGCCTTCGCCGTCTTGGGCGGTCCGGCCTACCGGTAAGCCGGCTCGGGCTCGGCCTCGCAGCGCTCGGCCGGCCCGGCTACATCAACGTCGGCCACCGCGACGACCTTGCGGGCCGGACCGAGGCTGCGGCCATGGAGTGGGACGCGAGCACTGTCCTCGACACCGCATACGAAGCGGGCGTCCGCTACTTCGATGCCGCACGCTCCTACGGCAAGGCGGAGGCGTTCCTCGCCTCCTGGCTGGAGCATCGCGCGCTCCCGCCCGAGGCGGTGACGGTCGGCTCGAAGTGGGGCTACACCTACACGGCCGGGTGGCGGGTGGATGCCGAGCGGCACGAGGTGAAGGACTTGTCGGTGGCAACGCTCCGGCGGCAGCTGGCCGAGAGTCGAGACTTGCTCGGCCCGCACCTCTCCCTCTACCAGATCCACTCCGCGACGATCGAGAGCGGCGTCCTCGACGATCGCGCCGTGCACGAGGAGTTGAGGCAACTGCGGGAGACCGGCCTGGCGATCGGCCTGACCGTCACCGGGCCTCACCAGGCCGAGACGATCGAGCGCGCCCTCGAGATCCGGATCTTCGACACGGTTCAGGCGACCTGGAACCTGCTCGAGCGTTCCGTCGGGCCGATGCTGGCGGAAGCCCATGCGGCCGGGCTCGGCGTGATCGTCAAGGAGGCGCTGGCCAACGGCCGGCTCACCGTTCGCGGCGACGTTCCTGCATTGCTGGAGCTTTCCGAACGCCGCGCGGTCGCCCCGGACACGCTGGCCCTTGCCGCCGCGCTCGCGCAGCCGTGGGCGGACGTCGTCCTCAGCGGCGCGGCTACCGTCGAGGACCTGCGTAGCAACCTGAAGGCCCTCGGGCTCGAGCTCGGCGAACGGCTCGACCCGGAGCTCGAGACCCTGGCCGAAGAGCCCGCGCGTTACTGGGAGGAGCGGGCGGCACTCCCCTGGAACTAGGTCGTCCGGCGGCCCAGCTCGAAGCGGTTCTCGGTTCGGTTCAGGAGCCGAGCGATGTTCGCCCGGTGAAGCGCGAAGATCGCAACCGCCGCTCCAGCCGCGAAGGCGACGACGAGCCACGACGCGCCGAAGAGGATGGCGAAGAGGGGGAGGGCCGCCGCCGACAGCAGCGACGCCACCGACGTGTAGCGGGTCACGAGAAACGTGGCGATCCAGACGCCCGCGACTGCGAGAGTTGCGAACGGCGCCAGTGCGAGGGTGACTCCGCCGGTCGTGGCCACGATCTTGCCGCCGCGGCCGAAGCCGATGAACAGCGGCCGCCAGTGTCCGATCAGTGCGGCGATCCCGGCGAGCAGCCCGATGAGCTCGTTTCCGAGCCATACCCCGAGGAGCGCCGCGGCGAGGCCCTTCGCGACGTCGAGCAAAGCCACGCTCAGGCCCAGCTTGAACCCCTGGGTGCGCCAGACGTTCGCGGCGCCGGTGTTGCCGCTCCCGATCTTGCGGATGTTCACGCCCGTGAGGATGCGCGGCAGCCAGTAGCCCCAGGGCATGCTGCCGAGGAGATACCCGCTCAGGATCAGGAGAACGTCTCGCATCGAGAGAGTCCAGCAACCACGATTGTACGAGGCCGCCTCGCGGTCACGATGCGCGACGGCCGGTGACGAGCCCCTGCTCGACCCACCAGTCGGCCGTCCGGCGGAGCGTCTCCTCCACCGGCGTGTAATGCAGGCCGAGCGTGCGCGTGGCCTTCGACCCGTCGTAAGCGTGGCCGTGGATCAGCGTTCGCGCCAGCTCCCGGCAGATGCGCGGGCTGCCGCGCCGAACCCGGCTCAGCGCCTCGGCCGCCGTCGCCACGGCCATCGCGATGGAGGGAGGCAGAGTCCGCACCGGCCGGTCGACGCCGAGGAGGCTCGCCACCAGCGCCAGGCCGTCCCGGACGGACAGCGTCGCGCCGCTCAGGACGTACCGTTCTCCGGGCGTCCCTCGTTCGCCGGCCAGCAGATGCCCCTCCGTGCAGTCGGCGATGTCGACGAGGCTGAGCCGTGAGTCGACGACCGCCTTGAGTCGCCCGTTCAGGTAGTCGAGCAGGAGTCGCGCCGATCCCGTGGCCCGCCCGGGGCCCTGCACGGACGCGGGGTTCACCGAGACGACGTCGAGCCCGGTCTCACGCGCCGTCGCGAACACCGCCTGCTCGGCCTCGAACTTCGAGCGCTCGTAGTCGGAGAGGAACCAGCCACGGTGCGGCGATCCCTCCGACCCGATCGTCCCGCCGGCTTCTCCGAGGGTCGCCGCAGATGAGGTGTACACGACCCGTCGCACGCCGGCCCGCGCCGCTGCGAGGACGACGTTCCGCGAGCCGCGGACGTTGACCTCGAACATCGGCGAAGGATCACGCAGGCAGAAGGCGTTGGCGCCGGCGGCGTGGTAGACGACTTCGCAGCCTCGCATCGTTGCCGCCAACGCCTCGAGGTCGAGGACGTCTCCCCGCACCGGCTCCGCGCCCAACGCGCCGAGTGCGCTCGAAGAGGCGTCC
This sequence comes from Actinomycetota bacterium, assembly GCA_005883335.1. Taxonomy (GTDB): domain Bacteria; phylum Actinomycetota; class Thermoleophilia; order Gaiellales; family Gaiellaceae; genus AC-32. The sequence continues at coordinate 14,421 of VAXM01000024.1, read as the reverse complement.
GACCGGGCCAGCGCCTTCACCAGGTTGCCGACGCTCAACAGTCGCTCGACCAGCGCGCGGCCGAGAAACCCGGTGCCGCCGGTGACGAGGACCGAACCTGTCGTCATCTACCGCGCGCCGCCCGAGAAGGCCGAGGAGAAACGTGCCAGGTACTCCACGGCCGACATCACCGTGATCGCCGCTGCGACGATCATGACCCACTCGTCGACGCGCAAGGGCCCGAGTGGCTCGCCCAGGTGGAGGATGGCGAGGAAGATCGCCACGAACTGGGCGTTCGTCTTGAGCTTCCCCCAGATCGAAGGTGGAAAGACGGTCCCCTCGGCCGCGACCACCCCGCGCAGGCCCAGGATCAGCAGCTCTCGCCCGATGATGATGGCGGCGATCCACGGCGACGCGCGGTTGACGTCGACGAGCGCGATCAGCACTCCGGTCACGAGCAGCTTGTCGGCGGTGGTGTCGAGAAAGGAGCCCAGCTTCGTCGTCACCGCCCAGCGGCGCGCCAGGTAGCCGTCGGCGAAATCCGTCATCGCTGCGACCGCGAACACGACCGAGGCCGCGGTGTACGCCGACTTCCTGTCCGGCCCGAGCAAGATCAGTCCCATCACTACCGGCACGGCCAGGATTCGGGCGTAGGTGAGACCTGAGAGGAGCGATCTCGGCGCGGCCACCCGCGCGATCACGTCCCGCTCCCCGTGGAGACCGCCGCAGGCTCCGCCGAAGGGCGCTCGATGAGGGCCCTGACCTCCGTTGCGGAGGAAAGCCTCAACGCTTTGTCTGCGAGCGTGCGCGCAGCGTCGGTGTCGACGCCTCGGACGGCCTGCTTGACGGCCGGGATCGCGGGCGCGTTGGCGCTCAGCTCCGTGATCCCCAGGCCGACGAGCACCGGGACGGCAGTGAGATCCGACGCCAGCTCGCCGCAAACCCCCACCCACCGGTCATGCCGGCCGGCAGCCTCGACGACGATCTGGATCAGGCGCAGGACGGACGGGTGCAGACCGTCTGCCAGGCCCGCGACCGAGGCGTTGCCGCGCTCGGCCGCCATTGTGTACTGCGTGAGGTCGTTGGTGCCCAGCGAGAAGAAGTCGACCTCGGGCGCGAAGCTCTCCGCAGCAAGTGCCGCGGCCGGCACCTCGATCATCACGCCGACCTCGAGCTCCGGGGGCACGGCCGTGCCGGCCTGCTCGAGCTCCTCCCGGATGCGCTCGAGAGCCGACCTGGCCAGCCGGTACTCCTCAAGGGTCGCCACCATCGGGAACATCACTTTCAGCAGCGGGTGCTCAGCGGACGTCCGCAGCACCGCCCGCAGCTGGGTCTCGAGGAGCTCCGGCCGTGCCAGCGCGAGACGGATTCCGCGGACGCCCAGGAACGGATTCGCCTCCGTTTCAGCAGGAACGTAGGGGAGAGGCTTGTCGGCACCCACGTCGAGCGTGCGCAGCACGAGCGGCCGCCCCTCCAGTTCCTCCGCGATCCGACTGTACGTGGCGTACTGCTCGTCCTCGCTCGGCATCGAGTCTCGCTCGAGGAACAGGAACTCGGTGCGGAGAAGGCCGACGCCCTCGGCGCCGTTGGCGAGGGCGACCGGCACGTCGTCTGGAGAGCCGATGTTCGCGACGACCTCGACGGGATGTCCGTCGCGGGTGAGCGCGGGCTCGGCGGCGAGAGCGCGAGCCTCCCGGGTGGCTTCCTCCCGCACGGCGCTCTGCCGTTCGTACTCGCCCACGAGCTCGGCGGTCGGCTCGACGTAGACGGTACCCACGTCCCCGTCCAGGAGCAGCGTGGTGTCCTCGGGAACCTCGAGCAGCGCCTCGCCCAGCCCGACCGCGGCCGGGATCCCGAGCGAGCGAGCGAGAATCGCGCTGTGCGACGTCGCGCTGCCTCGGGCGGTGGCGATCCCGTGCGCAAGCTCGCGGTCGAGACCCGCCGTATCTGCGGGAGTCAGGTCCGCTGCCACCACGATCCCAGGGCGAGCCAGGGAGGGCCCGGCACCGTCGCCCGTCAGCGCGGCGACGACCTGGCGCGCGACGCCCGTCAGATCCTCGGCGCGAGCCTGCAGGTAGTCGTCGTCGAGGCTGCGGTAGTCGGCGGCGACGGCCTCGGACGCCGCGTGCCAGGCCTGGGCCGCGTTCCGCCCGTCCTCGAAGATCGCACGCCGGGCGGGCCCGAGCAGCGCATCATCGTCGAGGAAGAGCAGGTGAGCGTCGAAAATGGCCGCGCTGTACTCGCCGGCCCGGGCGGCCACCGACTCCCGCGCCGCGCCGATCTCGGTGCGTACTTGCTCGAGCGCTGCTTGGAGCGCTGCCCACTCCGCCTCGGCGTCGCCCGCCGAGCCGGTCGGGATCTCGGGCGCGGCCGCGCAGAGGTGGCGGGCCGGTCCCGACACGATGCCCGGTGCGCCGGGAAGGCCGGTGAGGGTGGCATCGGGCGTGGGTCCTGCAGGCACGGCGCCGGGTGTGAGCGGCATCGCGGGCGCCGCGACCCGCGCGGGCTCCTCGTCGAAGTCGCGCGCGGCGAGCTCCGCGAGCGCGTCGAGCGCCGCCGCAGCCTGTGGGCCGTGCGCGGAGACGAGAATCTCGTGTCCCTGGCGGATCCCGAGAGTGGCCAGCCCGTTCAGGCTCCGGCCGCTGGCGGGCCCGCGTCCGCTCGTCAGGTTGATTACCTCCACGTTCGCATCGAAGCCGCCCGCGGTCTGGACGAACCGTGCAGCGGGGCGGGCGTGCAGTCCGAGCGGGTTTCGGATGCCGAGGCGAAGTGTCAGCCCCTCCTTCAGAGGAGCGGTCGCCGGCGCGGCCCCAGCGGTTTCCGGCTCGCCTGCGCCGAGGTGGGCCGCCTTCCCCTCGAGCCCCCCGCGTGCCTCGGCCGCCACTTCCGGAAGCGAGGCCCCGAGCTTGGCGGCGACGGCCGCCGCCACCGCCCCCTCGACGAGCGGGGCTTCGCAGAGAAGCACGCGCCCCTGCTGCTCCGCGGTCAGCAGGTCGAGTGCGGTCTCGGCGCTGAGGACGGCACTGCCGAGATCCATGAGCACGAGCACGCCCTCGCCGGAGTCGGCCCGGGCGATTGCCTCCGCCACGCGAACCGCGTCCGTGCCGAGCGCCGGCTCGGGCGCGTCGATCCCCCCGGCGAGCTCGAGGCGCACGTCCGGGCCGGCCATCTCCGCCGCCAGCTCACGCACGCCGGCAGCCAGCGTGGCGCTGTGCGAGACGATGACGATCCCGACCATCGCCGCTAGGCCGCGCCGAGCCCGTACGCCCTGTGCAGAAGCTCGACCGGATGGACAGCGTGGACGCGCGAACCGTGCTCGATCTGCCAGCGGCAGGTCTCGCTGTCGCAGGCGGCGACGTCGGGGTCGGCTTCTCGCACCTGGTGGAAGAGCCGCTCCCCGACCGCCATCGAGATCTCGTACTTCTCCTTCTTCAGCCCGTACGTGCCGGCGATGCCGCAGCAGTCCGCGTCGAGCTCGATCGCGTTCAGCTCCGGGATGAGAGCGAGCAGGTCGAGCGCGGGCTTGCCGATCCCGTGGCCCTGCTGTTGGCAGGGTGCGTGGTAAGGGACGGTCATCGCCAGCGGCCGGAAGTCAGTGCGCAGCTCGCCGCGCTCGTGCAGCAGAAGCAGGAACTCGCACAGATCGAACGTCGCTTCGCTCATCGCCCGTACGTCCTCGTCGTCGACGTCGAGAATCTCCCGGGCCTCGCGCTTCAGCATCAGCCCGCAGCTTGTCGAGTTGGAGACGATTGCACAGCCTTCGCGTGCGTAGGGCGCGAGGCGGGCCGCCAGCCGCCGCACGTACGCACGTGCGGCCGGAAAGTTCCCGTTCGACTGGAGGGGGAGACCGCAGCAGTCCTGGGGCGGAACCACGACGTGGTAGCCGTTGTGCTCCAGCACCTCGACCGTCATCCGCCCCACCGCCGGCTCGTAGTAGTTCGTGCCGCAGGCGTGGAAGTAGACCACGGTCCTCTCCGCGGCCGGGCTGACGTGTTTCCTCGCCCAGCGTTGGAAGGTCCGGCCCGCAAAGCGGGGGAGCGGTGCATCGCGGTGGATGCCGAGCACGCGCTCGCCGACGCGTCGGAGTAGCCGGTTGCGGAGCGTCCAGTTTGCGAACGGCGCGACCGGGGTGCCGAGCCGGCCGAGCACGCTCGGGCGGGCGATGAGCTGGTTGCGCAGCGGGATGCCCTGTTCCTCCCACAACCGCGCCCGCGCGCGCGAGTTGATCTCGGCGACCTTCACGCCCTGGGGGCACACCTGGGTACAGATCCCGCAGCCGGAGCAGTAGTCGATCGAGATGTCGGGCGAGGCGCCGCCCACGCGGTACCGCTCCGCCTGCGGGCCGACGTACTTCGGGCCCGGGAAGAGCGGCGTCGCCCGCGAGAACGGACAGAACGTCTCGCAGATCGTGCACTTCACGCAGTGGTCGAGTGAATCGCGTACGAGTTCGGTCACGACGTTCGCTCGAGGATCGCAGAGGCCGCAGCGTAGCCCGTCGCGAGGCTGAGGCCGTTCCCGGAGGCCTCTCGCCACGGGGCCGCGCCTGCGAGCGTCGCTCCCGCCACGTGGAGGTTCTCGAAAGCCGGCGCGCCTTCGGCGTCCAGGGGGCGAAGCTCGTCGTCGGCGGCGACGCCGGCCCGGGCGATCGGGTGCTCGTCGAAGTAGCCGGGCTCGAAGCGCGGCGCGTCCGGCGAAGGCACGCCCACCAGCGCCAGATCGAAGGCGGTCTCGCGGACCCGCCCGTACGAGTCCAACTGGAGGCCGCCCGAGGCGAAACCGCCAGAGGCGAGCACGAAGGAGCGCGCCCGGTAGGTGCGCGGGCGGCCCGCGGTCTGCGCCACGACGCCCCCGAGCCTCTTGCCGTCGTGCTCAGCGCCGGAGACGGTGCTTCCGACTACGACTCGGGCGCCTTCCCGCCGTAGCGCGGCGGTCATCGACTCGAACAACCGAATGCCCCCAACCGAGGGTGGGAGGGTCGGCACTTCGAAAACCGGATGCCGAAGCCTGGTCTCGAGCTCCTGCCAGACCTCCCGCGCGTGCCGGAGTCCGAGCACGGCGGGAAAGCCGACGATCTCGCCCGGGACGAGACGTTGCTCGAGCTCGCGCACGACCATGTCGCGGAACTCCGGCTGTTCGAAGCGCCGGGCGAAGCCGACGCTGGTGACGTCGCCCTCGTCGCCGAGCGGCGGTGCGAGCTCGACCGTCCGGGCGGAAACGGAGGCGCCGCCCGGAAGCGCGGCGCGCACGAGATTGTCGGCGAGGTAGGCGGGATAGAAATCCTTGAGCCCGCGGAGCCCCACGAAGACGAAACGGCCGCCCGCTCGGAGGTCACCGGCCGCCATTGTCTCCGGGACGAGCACGGTCGGCTTCGCGACGCCGACGGCGGTCGGGAGCAAGAAGTTCTCCTCGAGCCGGCCCTGGTAGCCGAGTTCGGCGAGACGGTCTCTGAGCCACCCGAGGCTGGAGCGGATCAGCTCCACGGAGAGGCGCCGGTAGGGATGCTCGGGGTGGGCGGCCGCAAACCTCGGCAGTGCCTGCGCAGGGCTTTCGACCGGCCCGTCGATGTAGCCCAGGACGTCGATCGCCGCGGGCGCGAGGTGCGTCCCGCCGACGCCTTTGGCGACGACCAGCACGCGCTGTCCCTGCTCGGCGAGCCGCAGCGCCGCGGTCAGGCCGGCGAGGCCCGCGCCGATCACGACGACGTCGTAGTTCATTCCGGTAGGTGCTGGACCGCCAGCAGGCCCTGGAAGATCCAGTCGTCGAGCCTCGCCTGTCGAAGCTGGTCGCCGTGCAGTATCGGGTGCACGCCCTTCCACCGTTCCTCGAGGAAGTCCAGTAGGGACGCGTTCGCGGCTCGCTGGTCGAGACGCTCGAACGCGTGGAGGATGCCGGTGGCCCTGTAGATGCAGAATCCGCCCTGGCAGGGACCCATTCCCAGCCTGAGCGTCCGGCGGATGTCATCGAGGTTCGTGGTCTGCCGCCGCACGATCGCCGCCTTCAGCCGGTTGCGCGTGATCAGCTCGCACTCGCAGATGATCTCCTCCGATCGGGGCATGGGCTCCCGGGCGCGGACGCGTGAGCCGAGCCAGTAGAAGTGCCGTTCCTCGGAGTCCGGGAGCGGCTCTTCCTTCGTTCGGCAGGGGCGATCGACGCCGAGGTGCGCACAGACGGCGTCGACGGCGGTCTCGGCCATCAGCCGGAACGTCGTCGTCTTGCCGCCCGTGATCGTGACGAAGCCCTCCACTCCATCTCGCTCCGCATGGTCGAGGAGCGTGTGCGTGCGGCTCACCTCCCGGGTGTCGGTCACCTCCTCGGCCGAGAAGAGTGGCCGGGCCCCCGCCCAGACCCGGAGCGCTCGCGCCTCACGGAAGCCGGGGACGAGCTTCTCGCCCTCGTCGAGCATCTCGTCCACCTCGCCCTGCGTCACCTCGAGCTCGTCGGGGTTCGAAACGCGCGTGTCCGTCGTCCCGATCACCGAGACGGTCCGGATCGGGACGATGATGTCGCCGTCCGCAGGCCGCTTGCAGCGGTTGACCACCGTGTTCACCAAGCGGTGGTTCATCGCGATCATGATCCCCTTGCCGGGCAGGACGGTGACCTTGCAGCCGGCAAGCTCGGCGATTTGCCCGGCCCAGGCCCCCGCCGCGTTCACCACGACCTGCGCCCGGATCCGAGCCTTCTCCCCGGTGAGCTCGTTCTCGACCAGCGCGCCGACGATCCGGTCGCTTTGGCGTTCGAGATCGAGGACGCGATGGTAGGGGAGGATCTTGGCGCCGTAGTGCTTCGCCGATCGGGCGCATCCCCAGACGAGCTTCCAGGGATCGAGGCTCGCGTCGGGAACGGTGAAGGCCCGCGAGATCGTCGGATCGAGGCGGGATTCCAGACGCAGCGCCTGCGGGACAGGGATCTCCTCGAGGGGAACGCCGGTTTCGCGGCAGCCTTCTGCGAACTCGTCGCCGAAAGCCGGGTCGTCCCACTTCGTCGTCACGAACAGTCCGCCCGTGTCCTCGATGCAATCGGCCGCGGTACGGCGCAGGATGGCGTTCTCCGCCACGCACTCCCGAGCCGCGACCGGGTCTGTCACCGCGTACCGCCCACCGGAGTGGAGGAGGCCGTGGAAGCGGCCGGTCGTCCCGGCGGCCAGGTCGCCTCGTTCGACCAGAATTGCCGAGAACCCGCGCATCGCAGCGTCGCGAACGACGCCGGCCCCGGTCGAGCCGCCGCCGACGACGAGCACTTCCGTTTCCAGGGCGGGCACGCTACGAGCCAGTATCGCAGCGGCCCCTGGGGTGAACGAGCGGGAGGATTGGGGCAGCCGAGGGCCCGGACCGCGGTCGCCGAGCCCTCGGCTTCTTGCGTGCTAGTCGAGCCAGTCGAAGGTCCGCGTGACGGCCTTCTTCCAGAACGCGTACTCCTTTTCGCGCTCCTGCGGATCCATCTTCGGCTGCCACTCCTTGTCCTTGCCCCAGTTGGCGCGCAGGTCCTCGACCTCCGACCAGAAGCCGACCGCGAGCCCGGCGGCGTAGGCGGCGCCGAGCGACGTCGTCTCGGCCACGGTGGGGCGGATCACGGGCACATCGAGGACGTCGGCCTGGAACTGCATCAGCAGCTCGTTCTGCACCATGCCGCCGTCCACCTTCAGCGAAGTGAGGTCGACTCCCGAGTCCGCATTCATCGCATCCACGACCTCGCGGGTTTGCCAGGCGGTCGCCTCGAGCGCCGCCCGGGCGATGTGGCCCTTGTTGACGTAGCGGGTGAGCCCGGCGATGACGCCGCGGGCGTTGCCCTTCCAGTACGGAGCGAACAGGCCCGAGAATGCCGGCACGAAGTACACGCCGCCGTTGTCGTCGACGGTCTTCGCCAGGTCCTCGACCTCCGGGGCGCTCGAGATCAGGCCCAGGTTGTCGCGGAGCCACTGCACGAGCGCGCCGGTGATCGCGATCGCCCCCTCGAGGCAGTACACGGCCTGCTGGTCGCCGATCTTGTACGCGAGGGTCGTCAGCAGCCCGCTCTTCGAAGCGACGATCTCGTTGCCGGTGTTGAGGAGGAGGAAGTTCCCCGTGCCGTAGGTGTTCTTGGCCTCGCCGACCGAGAAGCAGGTCTGGCCGAAGAGCGCCGCCTGCTGGTCACCGAGGTCTCCGGCGACGGGGATGCCGGCGAGGTCGCCCTTCGCCTCTCCGTACACCTCGCTCGAGGCTCGGATCTCCGGCAGCATCGCCCGGGGAACGTCGAGGATGCCGAGGATCTCCTCGTCCCAGTCGAGCGTCTCGAGGCTCATCATCATCGTCCGGCTGGCGTTGGTGACGTCGGTCACGTGAACCCCGCCGTCAGCTCCGCCCGTGAGCTGCCAGATCACGAACGTGTCGATGTTGCCGAAGATCAACTCCCCGTTCTCTGCCTTGGCCCGGGCGCCGTCGACGTTGTCGAGGATCCACTTGATCTTCGGGCCGGAGAAGTACGTGGCGATCGGGAGCCCCGTCTTCGCCCGGAAGCGGTCCTGCCCGCCGTCGGAGGCGAGCTCGTTGCAGATCTGGTCGGTGCGGGTGTCCTGCCAGACGAGGGCGTTGTAGACCGGTCGCCCGGAGGAGCGCTCCCAGACCACGGTGGTCTCGCGCTGGTTCGTCACGCCCACGGCGGCGATGTCGCTCGCCTTGACCTTGTCGAGGCCCGCGCGGATCACCTCTTGCGTGCGCTGCCAGATCTCCATGGGATCGTGCTCGACCCAACCCGGCTTCGGGTAGATCTGCTCGTGTTCCTTCTGGTCGACCGAGACCACCTGCCCGCCGTGGTCGAAGACCATGAACCGGGTGCTCGTGGTGCCCTGGTCGACCGCTGCTGCGTATTGAGCCATTCCGTGCCTCCTTACCCTCCGAAGGTCATCCTGCTCCCTACTCGGATTCGCCCCATGTCTCGGCCGCGGCCTCGAGGAGCAGGTGCGACGAGGTCGCGCCGGGATCCTGGTGCCCGGCGCTTCGCTCCCCGAGGTAGCTCGCGCGGCCCTTCCTCGCTACGAGCGGGACCGTGTCTCGCATGCCCTGTTCGGCGGCGGCCGCGGACTGCCTGAGCGCGTCCGCGAAGGTCGCACCACCGCCGAGGGCCGCCTTGAGCGCGTCCCGGCCGGGGACAAGAGCGTCGATCATGGTCTTGTCGCCCGGCTCCGCCTTGCCACGATTCTCGACGCCGGCAATCCCGGCCTCGAGGGCCCCGGCCCAGTCGTCCGGGCTCAGCTCGCCCTTGCCTGAGGCGGCCGTCCCCATCTGGAGGAACAGCGTTCCGTAGAGAGGGCCGCCTGCGCCGCCGACCGTCGAGACGAGCGTCATTCCGACCGTCTTCAGCAGGGCGCCGACGTCCTGGTCACCGGCCTGAGCGTCGAGCTTGGCGACCACCGCCGACATCCCTCGCTGCATGTTGATCCCGTGGTCGCCGTCTCCGATCGCCGCGTCGAGCTGGGTCAGGGATTCCTTGTTCGCTTCGACCTCTGCGGCGAACTTCCGGATCCAGCGGAGCACGTCGTCGTAGGCAACGCTCATCCGATGCTCCGGGGCGCTCTCGATCGCGGCCACGCCTGCCACCGCCCGCCTACGCCGCCCATCTGAGCCCGGCGGTCTTGACCGGCGCGTCCCAGAGTCGAGTCAGCTCGTCGTCCAGCTTCAGCAGGGTGATCGAGCAACCCGCCATCTCCAGCGACGTGATGTAGGGGCCGATCAGGTTGCGCGTGATCGTGATCCCGTGCTCGCCGAGGAGCCTGTTCAGGTCGTTGTAGACGACGTAGAGCTCGAGCAGCGGCGTCCCTCCCATGCCGTTGACGAAGGCGAGCACCTGGTCCCCCTTCTCGAAGGGCAGGTCCTCGAGGATCGGCCTCGTGAGCCGCTCGACGATCTCGGCCGCGGGGGCGAGCTTCACCCGCTCCCGGCCCGGCTCCCCGTGGATGCCGATCCCGATCTCGATCTCGTCCTCGCCGAGGTCGAAGGTCGGCTTCCCTGCTGCGGGGACGATGCACGAGGTCAACGCCATGCCCATGCTTCGTCCGTTGGCGTTCACCTTTCGGCATAGCTCGGCCACCTCGGAGAGAGACTGCCTTTCTTCGGCAGCGGCGCCGCAGATCTTCTCCGCCAGGACCGTCGTGCCCACGCCGCGCCGCCCTGCGGTGTAGAGGCTGTCCTGGACCGCGACGTCGTCGTCGATCACCACCGCCTCGACCTCGATGCCCTCGCTCTGGCCGAGATCGGCGGCCATCTCGAAGTTCATCACGTCGCCGGTGTAGTTCTTGACGATGTGCAGCACCCCGGCACCGCCGTTCACCGCCTTCGTCGCGTCGAGCATCTGGTCGGGCGTCGGAGACGTGAACACCTCACCGGGGCAGGCGGCGTCGAGCATGCCCGGCCCGACGAAGCCGCCGTGCATCGGCTCGTGCCCCGAGCCACCGCCCGAGACGAGCCCGACCTTGCCCTGGACCGGAGCGTCGGCACGGACGATGATATTGGGATTGAAATGGACGTTGACGAGGTCCGCGTGCGCCGCGGCGATCCCGTGCAGCGCCTCGGTGACGACGGCGTCGGGCTTGTTGATCAGCTTCTTCATAGCTCCTCCACGACCTCGCCTCGCGTCTCGACCTCGCTTGTCGGTGGTTCGCCGCGCGCTTGCAGCACGTGGTTGATGAAGAAGTCGTAGACGAGAGCGCCTATGACTGCTCCGACGATCGGGGCGACGATCGGAAGCCACCAGTACCAGTTGACATTGCCGTAGTTCCCGGGGAGCGCGACCCCGTCCCAGCCGGCGAACCAGGCGAAGAGCCTCGGCCCGAAGTCGCGGGCAGGGTTGATCGCGTAGCCGGTGTTCGCCCCGAACGACATCCCGATCCCCGCCACGATGCAGCCGATGATCCAGGGCGCCAGGTTGCCCTTCGGCGGGAGGTTCAGGTTGTCGATCACGGCCAGCACGATCCCGACGAGCAAGGCCGTTCCGATCAACTCGTCGATGAACGGCCCCATCGGGTTGTGGAAGAAGCCGGCCGGGAACGTGGCGAAGATGCTGTACGAGGCTATCGAGCTCGATTGCCCGCGAACCGCGCCCGTCGCGTGCTCGTAGCCCTTGATCGCGTCCTTGTAGTTGAGGTAGACGAGGGCAGCGCCGGTGAACGCTCCGGCGACCTGCGCGAAGATGTAGTGCGGCACCTTCGCCCACGGAAATCCTCGACGCACGGCCAGCGCGACCGTGACGGCCGGATTGATGTGCGCGCCGCTGACGCCGCCTGCGACGTAGATGGCGAGCACCACCGCGATCATCCATCCGAAGGTGATGAGCAGCCAGTCGCCCGATGCCAGGAAGATCGTGTGATTGGTGGCGGCACGGCCGGACTGGTTCAGGGCCGCGACGGCCATCGCGACCACGCCGTCGCCGAAGGCAATCAGCACGAATGTGCCGAGGTACTCCGAGAGAAACTCTCCCCAGACCGTCTTCCGCCAAGCCGCGCCTGCGCCCATACGAACGTGCCAGACCCCCATCATCCCTCTGGGTTCTGTCGTGGTTTCGGCCACGTGCACCTCCCTATCTCGAACTCGTTGCTTTCGCTTGAGAGAGGGCGGATCGCCGTCTTATTGCGGGGTCAGACCCGTGTTCGGCGCCTGCGCCGGCTCTCCAGCGGCACGGTGCAAAGTGGTGACTAACGCAGTCGGTTAGGTCGTGTCAAGTGGAACGTGCTGTGGCCGGCGCTTCAGCTAGGCCAGACGTCGACGGCGTAGAGGCCCCGAAGCTCGCGCGCAAGGCCATCCTCGCCGCCGATGAGGAAGAGCTCGTACGGGTAGGCGTACTGGGCGCGGAACCCGTGCTGGCGGGCTATCACGCGCCCCCAGAGCGAGACGCGGCCGAGCGCGATCGGACACCCTTGGCGCAACGGAGGCAGCTCGTGATACCGCCGGCCGTAGTGCTGCCGAATGCCTGTGTAGCGCCGGAGGAGATCCTCGGCCAGCTCCCTCGTCCTGAAGGCGTAGATGCCGCATTCATGGCCATGGACAGGCGCCGCCTCGCCGTGTGTCGGACACCGCGCCTCGAAGCGCCTTCGAGCGGGCCAGCTCACGTGGTGCCACGTAAAAGACTCGAGCCGATGCTCGTCCTCGTGACGCCGGACGTGCCAAAGCCGCCACGCCACGATCGGTTCGGTGTGGATCTTGCTCACGCGACGATCCGGCTCACGACGGGACCGGTTCCTCGACTGGCTTTTCTGCCGGCGCCGGGACCGGCACCGGCTCCTCGAGCGGTACGATCTCGATTTCTCGTTCCGTGTCGGGCGCGCCTATCTCCATTGCTGCCTCCCTGAAGCTACGCTAGGACTCGACTCTTGCTCGGTACGTCAGAAATCGGCAACTCGAGGCAAAAGCTACAGAGGTGGGTGGACGGCGCCCGAGGCCATTTCATGCAGCGTCGGGCCGGTGCAGCGTGCTTGACGGCATCGACTCGAACGAGTTACCTGCGAGCTGATGGGCCGCCAACCGACCCGGGAGTGACGGTGCCCGCTCGCCGCACGTTCATCGCGGCCCTCCTGGTGATGCTCTCCCTGCTGCTCGGAGCGGGCTGCGGCGGCTCTGCCGGCCGCGCCGGGAGCTCCGGGGCCTCGCTCATTCGGTCCGACGCGCTCGCCTTCGTCTCGATCGACAGCGACCTCGGCTCGAGCCAGTGGCAGAAGGTGAACGACCTCTCGAAGAAGTTCCCGGGCCGAACGCTGGCGCTGGCGATGCTCCAGCAGTCGCTCGCCAAGAACCACATCGATTACAACGACGACGTGAAGCCCGCGGTCGGGCCCGAGGTCGACCTCGCGGTCGTCCTCGGCCCGAACCTGAACGACGCGGCCGTGGTCGGCCTGACGAAGCCTGACGACGCGGGTAAGTTCAAGGCGCTCGTCAAGAAGCTGAACGAGACTGACAGCTCGGGCCAGCCGGCTGTGTACCGCGAGGTGAACGGCTGGTATGCGCTCAGCGACAGCCAGGCGCACATCGACGAGGTCCTCAAGAGCGGCGGCAAGTCGCTCTCCGACGAGTCGACCTACAACGACGCGCTGGGCAAGCTTCCCTCGAGCGCGCTCGTGAAGGCGTACATCAGCGGCCCGCAGCTGGCCAAGGTGATCCAGCAGCTCCAGCAGGCGAAGGGCAGCGGGCTCGCAGGCACCACGCCCGGCCTGACGAAGCTCGACTTCATCTCGGCCGCGCTCAGTGCCGAGAACGACGGCCTCCGGGTCCACGGCGCCACCGGAGGCGCCGGCTCGAGCGACCTCGCGAGCGGCAACTACGAGTCGAAGCTGATCGACGGCGTTCCGGCGGACGCGCTCGCGTTCCTGTCCTTCCGGGGCGGCAAAGGCATCGACCAGCTCCGGTCTCAGTTCGAGACGAACCCGACGTTCTCGCAGGCGCTGCCGCAGATCGAGCGGGCGCTCGGTGTCAAGCTCTCCGACGTGCTCGCGCTGCTGCGCGGCGAGGTCGCCTTCTACATGCGCCCGGGCGGCGCGTTGCCGGAGGGCACGCTCGCGATCGGCACCGACGACCAGTCGGCGGCGCTCTCGACCCTGGACAAGCTCGCATCGCGCCTTGCCGCGCTCATGCAGGCGAAGGTCACCACGACGCACGAGGCGGGCCACGCGGTCAAGACGATCGACTTCACCCGCTTCGCCGTCCGTTACGCCGGGCTCGGCGACAAGATCCTGATCACGACCGGGCTCAACGGCATCGGCGCCTACACCGCCTCCGGGTCGAAGCTGCCGGACGCCGCCGACTTCAAGGAAGCGAAGTCCGCGTCCGGGATGCCGAGCTCGAACGCCGGGTTCGCCTACGTCGACCTGAAGAACGCGATCGCGCTGGCCGAGAGCCTCTCCGGCCTCGCGGGCTCCTCGCTGCCGCCGAAGGTGGCCGAGAACCTCCGGCCGCTGCGCTCGTTCATCGCCTGGGGCGACCGCTCCGGAGACGCCTTCACGTTCGACGCGTTCCTCGAGATCAAGTAGGCGATGCGGGTCCGCGCCGCCTCCCTGATCGTCGGAATCGGGCTCGCCGCTGGAGGCTGCGGCGGCGGGGGTGGCGGAAGCAACGCGCTGCCGGCCGCCGCGAAGGTCGTGCCTGCGAATGCGCCGGTCCTGATCTCGATCAAGACCGACTTCAGCTCGCCGCAGTTCAGGAATGCGCTCGCACTCCTGCGCAAGTTCCCGGGTGCTTTGCCGGCCCTTCGCCGGCTCAGCGCTGAGAACGGCCACATCGACTTCGCGCGCGATGTCAAGCCTGCGCTGGGGCCGGAGTTCGACGTCGTCTGGCTCGACTTCAAGAACGGCGGCAACGACGTTGTCGGCCTGACGCAGCCGAGGGACAAGGCGAAGTTCAAGGCGTTGGTGAAGAAGGGCCCAGACAAGCCCGCGACTGCCGAGGTCAACGGGTGGAGTGTCGTGGCGGACACCCAGTCGAAGAT